>JBMFXF010000057.1:0-14629 GCA_049964515.1 Acetobacteraceae bacterium
CCCGGGTGCTCCAGCGCGCGCCTGATGTGCTCCGCCGCATGACCGAGGAGTCAGGGCTGGGGCTCGGCGAACTTTGGTTCTCCGGCACGCTCGGCGGGGTCCCCCGGTAGTGGCGAGACGGTCCGGCCAACCTCGCGCCATTCTTGCGTTCGGGGAAAGCCCGAACGACGCCCGCACGTTACGCGAACTGGCAGCCGCACTGCGGCACGATCTGCCACCGGTCGAGCCCCGGCAACAGCCGATTATCCTCCGGAAGGACATCAAGCCGAAGATCAAACAAGGGATGGCCGACAGGATCGCCGCCGTCGTGCGCGCGGAGTCGGAGGTCCGCAAGGTGGTCGCAGTCCTCGCCCACCGCGATCTTGACGAGGTGGAACCGCGCAGCGATGCGTCCGAGGCCCATGACAACGAAGCCGAGCTTCATCGCACGGTCGCGGCAGCGGTGCCGCCAGAATGCGCGGTCATTGCCGTGGTTCCCGCCTGGGAGATGGAGGCGTGGTGGTTCCTCTGGCCGGAACAGGTTGCGAAGCACCGTTCCGGATGGCGCCCATTGCGGCTGCGCGTCGGGCAGCGGGTGGACCGGATTCGCGACGCAAAGGAGGAGCTGCGGCGGGCGTTGCGGCCGAAACATCACGCTCGCGTCCCCGACTACGTGGAAAGTGATGGGCCGCGCATTGCCGCGCTGGTGCGTGAAGCCGGGACGGCGCGCGCCCCACGCGGCATCGCCATCGCCTACCAGCGCCTGATCGCCGCCCTGGACGCGCTTTGACCCGCCCCCGCCCAGGCGATACAGGCGCCCAGCACCGAAGGCACCCCGCATGGACCTGAAAGACCACATCCGCGGCATTCCGGATTTCCCGAAGCCCGGCATCCTGTTCTACGACATCTCCACCCTGCTGCGGCACGCCGACGCCTGGCAGGTGGCGATGGGGCGGATGGCGCGCGCGGTGCTGCCCTATCAGCCCGACTTGCTCGCCGGCATCGAAAGCCGCGGCTTCCTGATCGCCGCGCCGCTGGCGCTGAAACTCGGCTGCGGCTTCGTCATGCTGCGCAAGCGCGGCAAGCTGCCCGGGGCGACCACCGGGCTCGACTACGCGCTGGAATACGGCTCCGACCGGATCGAGATTCAGGCCGACGCCGTCTCCCCCGGTCAGCGGGTGGTGGTGGTCGATGACCTGCTGGCCACCGGCGGCACGCTGGCCGCCGGCATCGCCCTGCTGCGCGCCGCCGGCGCGGAGGTCCCGGCGGCAGCGGCGCTGATCGAACTCACGTTCCTGGGCGGCCGCGCCCGGCTGGACGTGCCGTTCCAGTCCCTGGTGGCGTACGACGAGTAGCGCCTACCCGGCCTCGCGGGTGCGGGTGCGCAGGGTCACGAACTCCTCCGCCGCGGTCGGGTGGATGCCGATGGTGCGGTCGAAATCCGCCTTCGTCGCCCCCATCGCCACGGCGATGCCCAGGCCCTGCATGATCTCGGGCGCATCCTCGCCCAGCATATGCGCGCCCAGCACCCGGCCCGAGGCCTGATCGACCACCAGCTTCATCAACGACTTCCGCGCCCGCCCCGAAAGCGTGTGGCGCATCGGGGTGAAGCGGCTGACATAGACATCGACCTTGCCGCGGGCGGCGGCGGCTTCCTCGGACAGGCCCACGGTGGCGACCGGCGGGGTGGAGAACACCGCCGTCGGCACGTTTTCCAGCGAAATCCGCCGTGGCTTGCCCCCGAACAGGCTGTCGGCGAGCGCATGGCCCTCGGCGGTGGCGACCGGGGTCAGGTTCAGCCGATCGGTCACGTCGCCGATGGCGAAGATATGCGGCACGCTGGTGCGCAGATGCGAATCCACCGCCACCGCGCCGCTGGGGGTGACCGCGACGCCGGCGGTTTCGAGGCCGAGGTTTTCGGTGGCCGGGCGGCGGCCGGTGGCGAAGAACACGAGATCGGCGGCGATCGCCCCGCCGGTGCTGAGCGTCAGCCGGTGTCCCGCTCCGTCCGCCTCGATGCGCTCGGGCGTTACGCCTGGGTGCAGGGTCACGCCGTTGGCGGCCAGCGCCTCGGCCAGCGCCTCGCGCAAGTCGTGGTCGAACCCGCGCAGCGGCAGCGGGGCGCGATAGACCAGGTCCACCGCGGCGCCGAGGGCGGCGAAGATGCCGGCGAACTCGACCGCGATATAGCCGCTGCCGAGGATGGCCACCCGGCGCGGCAGCTGCGGCAGGTAGAAGGCGTCGTCGGAGACGATGCCGCGTTCCGCCCCCGGGATGGGAAGCCGGGTGGGGTGGCCGCCGGTGGCGATGACGATGCGCTCGGCGGTGACCGTCCGGCCGCCGACATCGAGGCTGTTGGGGCCGGTCAGGCGGGCGCGGGCGTCGAAGATGGTGGCGCCGGCGCCGTCCAGCAGCTTGCGGTAGATGCCGGCGAGGCGGGTGATCTCGCGGTCCTTGGCGGCCAGGAGCTTGGACCAGTCATGCGGCCCCTTGCGGATGGACCAGCCGAAGCCGGCGGCGTCCTCCGCCCAGGCGCCGTATTCGCCGGCCTGCACCAGCAGCTTCTTGGGTACGCAGCCGATGTTGACGCAGGTGCCGCCCCAGAACCGGTCCTCGGCGATGCCGACGCGGGCGCCATGTCCGGCGGCGATGCGCGCGCAGCGCACCCCGGCCGAGCCGCCGCCGATCACGAAAAGGTCGAACTCCATCCGCTGGCACCTGTTTCCGGTTCCGCCCGATCAAAGGCGGAACCGAGGGATCAGGCAAGCCCGGGGCGGTTTGGGTGGCGCCGGTCATCGCCGTCGGGCGAACGGCGCCGTTGGCGAGGTTGCCGGAGGCGGGGGGGGTTTACGCCCCGCGTTGCATCGGCTACACGCCCGCGCTTCCTTCGGAACGCGGGAGATGCGCCGCGCTGCGTCCCCGCACGGGCCGCTGGTGGAGCATCGGTGGCACCGCGGTCCCTTGGTCGTTCACCCAGGCCCAACCGGGCCGCAGCGGACAGGGATCCCATGGCGAAGAAGATCGTCGGCTATATCAAGTTGCAGATTCCCGCCGGCAAGGCTACGCCCTCGCCGCCGGTGGGTCCCGCGCTCGGCCAGCGCGGCCTGAATATCATGAACTTCGTCAAGGAGTTCAACGCCGCCACCCAGAACATGGAACCGGGGATGCCGGTGCCGGTGGTGATCACCGCGTTTGGCGACCGCAGCTTCAGCTTCGTCACCAAGACCCCGCCCAACAGCTATTTCCTGAAGAAGGCGGCCGGGATCGAGAAGGGCACCACCGCCCCTGGCAAGGGCGCGACGGTGGGCAAGGTGACCACCACCCAGCTGCGCGAGATCGCCGCCCAGAAGATGAAGGACATGAACGCGAACGACGTGGACGCGGCGGTGCGGATGCTGGCCGGCTCCGCCCGTTCGATGGGTATCACCGTGGTGGAGGGCTGAGCGATGGCGAAGGACAAGCGTCTGGCGCGCGCGCGCGCCGGGATCGACCGCGCCCGCGCCTATCCGCTGCCCGAGGCGGTGGCGCTGGTGAAGCGCAACGCGACCGCGAAATTCGACGAGACGATCGAGATGTCGATGAACCTGGGCATCGACCCGCGCCATGCCGACCAGATGGTGCGCGGCCTCATCAACCTGCCGCACGGCACCGGCAAGACGGTGCGGGTGGGCGTGTTCGCCCGTGGCCCCAAGGCCGAGGAGGCGCAGGCGGCCGGTGCCGACGTGGTGGGGGCCGAGGACCTGGCCGAGAAGGTGCAGGCCGGGGAGATCGCGTTCGACCGCTGCATCGCCACCCCGGACATGATGGGCGTGGTGGGCCGCTTAGGTAAAATCCTCGGGCCGCGCGGGCTGATGCCCAACCCCAGGCTGGGCACCGTGACCATGGACGTGAAGGGCGCGGTGGCGGCGGCGAAGGGCGGGCAGGTGGAGTTCCGCGCCGAGAAGGCGGGGATCATCCACGCCGGCATCGGCAAGGCGAGCTTCGACGAGGCCAAGCTGCTCGAGAACGCGCGCGCGCTGGCGGACGCCGTCATCAAGGCGAAGCCGACCGGGGCGAAGGGCACCTATGTGAAATCCGCCGGCCTGAGCTCCACCATGGGGCCGGGCCTCAAGCTGGAGATCGCCAGCCTGACGGCATGATGGAATACGCCGCATGATGGAATACGCCGCCCCGGGCTGACACCCGGGCCGGCGGGCAGGGGGCGATCCCCCCGAACCTGTCCGAGACCGCACGCCCCGCCAGGGTTAATGGGCTTCGGCCCGCGCGCGAAAGACGGGGAAGCCGGGCACCGCCCGGCGGTTCCGACTTGGGCTCGACAGGCGAACCGGACCGCATCCGCGGTCCATGGGCAACCGGCCCGGCGCGGTCCACACGCGCCCGGCCCGACGGACGGAGAGACAATGGACCGCACCGAAAAGCGGGAATTCGTCGCCGGCCTCGCTCAGGTGTTCGCCGAGACGTCGATGGTCGTGGTCACCCGCAATCAGGGTCTGACCGTGGCCGAAGCGACCGATCTGCGGCGCCGGATGCGAGAGGCCGGGGTCACCTTCAAGGTGACCAAGAATCGGCTGGCCGCGCGCGCCCTGGAAGGCACTGCCTTCGAGGCGATCCGCCCGCTGCTGAAAGGGCCGACCGCGCTCGCCTGGGCGAAAGACCCGGTGGCGGTGGCCAAGGCAGCGGTGGATTACGGCAAGACCAACGAGAAGCTGGTGGTGGTGGGGGGCGCGCTCGGTGCCCGCCCGCTGGACGCCGAGGGGGTCAGGGCGCTCGCCGCGCTGCCCAGCCTCGATCAGCTTCGCGCCGGTCTGGTGGGGATGATCGCCACCCCGGCCACCCGCATCGCCGTCGTTCTGGCCGCCCCCGCGGGCCAGGTGGCGCGCGTGCTGGGCGCCTACGCCCGCAAAGACGAGACCGAGGCCGCGGCGGCCTGAGCCGCCCGGACTTGCACGGAACCCAACAAGGTATAGATTAGGAAGACCCTGACAATGGCAGACCTGCAGAAACTGGTGGATGAGCTCTCGGCGCTGACGGTGCTGGAAGCCGCCGAGCTGTCCAAGTTGCTCGAAGACAAGTGGGGCGTGTCCGCCGCCGCGCCGGTGGCCGTGGCCGCCGCCGCCCCGGCCGCCGCCGCCGCCGCGCCGGCCGAGGAGCAGACCGAGTTCACCGTGATCCTGGCCGCCGCCGGCGACAAGAAGATCAACGTGATCAAGGAAGTGCGCACGATCACCGGGCTTGGCCTGAAGGAAGCCAAGGATCTGGTGGAAGGCGCGCCGAAGACGGTGAAGGAAGCCGTGAACAAGGACGAGGCCGCCAAGATCCGCAAGATGCTGGAAGAGGCGGGCGCGAAGGTGGAAGTGAAGTAGGCGCACAACCCCACATCGGCGCCACCTGGCCCCGCCGGGCCGGTGGCGCTTTTGGGCCTGGGCCGCAAGGCCGGCACGGGCGGGAACCCCGGTTCCCGCCCGCGTCCCCGTTTCCGGCGGAGGCATTCCCGGGCGGCCAGGGGCGGCGGGCCGCGACCCATGACGGCGCAGAGGACAGGCGATGAACGCGATTTCCGGTTCGGTGACGAGGCACAAGCGCATCCGCCGCAGCTTCGGGCGGATCCCCGAGACCACGCCCATGCCCAACCTGATCGACGTGCAGCGCGCCAGCTACGAGGCGTTCCTGCAGATGAACACGCGCCCGGACAGCCGCACCAACACCGGCTTGCAGGAAGTGTTCCGCGCCGTGTTTCCGATCGACGATTTCGCCGGCCGCGGCCGGCTGGAATTCGTCGATTACGAGCTCGAGGAGCCGAAATACGACGTCGAGGAGTGCATCCAGCGCGGCATGACCTTCGCCGCGCCGCTCAAGGTGACGCTGCGGCTGATCGTGTGGGATGTCGATGAGGACACCGGCGCCCGGTCGATCCGCGATATCAAGGAGCAGCCGGTCTATATGGGCGACATGCCGCTGATGACCGACAACGGTACCTTCGTGGTGAACGGGACCGAGCGCGTCATCGTCTCGCAGATGCACCGCTCCCCGGGCGTGTTCTTCGACCACGACAAGGGCAAGACCCATTCCTCGGGCAAGCTGCTGTTCGCGGCGCGGGTGATCCCGTATCGCGGCTCCTGGCTGGATTTCGAGTTTGACAGCAAGGACATCGTGTATGTCCGCATCGACCGCAAGCGCAAGCTGCCGGTCACCACGCTGCTCTATGCGCTGGATTCCGCGGCGACCGAGCAGCTGCGCGCGGCCCGCGCCGCCCGCGGCGAGACGCTGGAGCCGGGCGAGGTCCGCGGCATGGATGCCGAGGAGATCCTTGGCTATTTCTACGGCCAGGTGGTGTTCGACCGCACCGCCAAGGGCTGGGCGCGGCCGTTCGAGCCGGAGGCGTTCCGCGGCGTGAAGCTGCTGGAGCCGCTGATCGATGCCGCCACCGGCGAAGTGGTGGCCGCGGCGGACGAGAAGCTGAGCGCCCGGCAGGCCCGCCAGATCGCGCAGACCACCAAGGAGGTGCTGGTCGGCCGCGCCGACCTGCTGGGCCGCTTCGTGGCGGTGGATCTGGTGAACGAGACCACCGGGGAGATCTACGCCGAGGCCGGGGAGGAACTGACCGAGCCGCGGCTGGCGGCGCTGGAGGAGGCGGGGGTGACCTCGTTGCCGACGCTTGCCATCGATCAGGTGAACGGGCCGTGGATCCGCAACACCCTGACGGTGGACAAGAACAGCAACCGCGACGACGCGCTGATCGACATCTACCGGGTGATGCGCCCCGGCGAACCGCCGACCCAGGAGACCGCCGAGACGCTGTTCCGCGGCCTGTTCTTCGACCCCGCCCGCTACGATCTGTCCGCGGTGGGGCGGGTGAAGATGAACATGCGGCTCGGGATCGACCTCAACGAGGTCTCCGACCAGGTGCGGACCCTGCGCAAGGACGATCTGCTGCGGACGGTGAAGATCCTGGTGGATCTGAAGGACGGGCGCGGGCAGATCGACGACATCGACAATCTGGGCAACCGGCGCGTGCGCTCGGTGGGCGAGCTGATGGAGAATCAGTATCGCATCGGCCTGCTGCGGATGGAACGCGCGATCCGCGAGCGGATGGGTTCGGTCGATATCGACACCGTGATGCCGCACGATCTCATCAACGCCAAGCCGGCGGCGGCGTCGGTGCGGGAGTTCTTCGGATCGTCCCAGCTGTCGCAGTTCATGGACCAGACCAACCCGCTGTCGGAGGTGACGCATAAGCGGCGCCTCTCCGCGCTGGGGCCGGGCGGGCTGACGCGGGAGCGCGCCGGCTTCGAGGTGCGCGACGTGCACCCCACGCATTACGGCCGCATCTGCCCGATCGAGACGCCGGAGGGGCCGAACATCGGCCTCATCAACTCGCTGGCGACCTACGCGAAGGTGAACAAATACGGCTTCATCGAGACCCCCTACATGCTGGTGAAGGACGGGGTGGTGCAGCCGGGGGCACGCTACCTGTCGGCGATGGAGGAAGAGCGGCTGGTGGTGGCGCAGGCGGACGCGAAGATGGACGCGACCGGGCGGTTCACCGAGGATCTGGTCTCGGTCCGCCGGCAGGGCGATTTCCGGCTGGTGAAACCCGAGGACGTGACCGCGATCGACGTCTCGCCCAAGCAGCTGGTCTCGGTCGCCGCGGCGCTCATTCCGTTCCTCGAGAACGACGACGCCAACCGGGCGCTGATGGGCTCGAACATGCAGCGCCAGGCGGTGCCGCTGATCCGCGCCGACGCGCCGCTGGTGGGCACCGGCATGGAGGAGGCGGTGGCGCGGGATTCGGGCGCCACCATCGTCGCCCGCCGGCCCGGCGTGGTCGATCAGATCGACGGCGCGCGCATCGTGGTGCGCGCGACCGCCGAGGACGGCACCACCAAGGGGGTGGATATCTACCGGCTGCGCAAGTTCATGCGCTCGAACCAATCGACCTGCATCAACCAGCGCCCGCTGGTGAAGGTGGGCGATCGGGTAGCGGAGGGCGAGATCGTCGCCGACGGTCCTTCCACCGAGTTCGGCGAGCTGGCGCTGGGGCGCAACGCGCTGTGCGCGTTCATGCCCTGGAACGGCTATAATTTCGAGGACTCCATCCTCATCAGCGAACGCATCGCCCGCGATGACGTGTTCACCTCGATCCATATCGAGGAGTTCGAGGTGATGGCGCGCGATACCAAGCTGGGCCAGGAGGAGATCACCCGCGATATCCCGAACGTGGGCGAGGAGGCGCTGAAGAACCTGGACGAGGCCGGCATCGTCTATATCGGCGCGGAAGTGAACCCGGGCGACATCCTGGTGGGCAAGGTCACGCCCAAGGGCGAGAGCCCGATGACGCCGGAGGAGAAGCTGCTGCGCGCCATCTTCGGGGAGAAGGCGTCGGACGTGCGCGATACCTCGCTGAAACTGCCGCCGGGGGTGACCGGAACGGTGGTGGACGTGCGCGTGTTCTCCCGCCGCGGGGTGGACAAGGACGAGCGCGCGATGGCGATCGAGCGCGCCGAGATCGAGCGCCTGGCCAAGGACCGCGACGACGAGAAGGCGATCCAGGAGCGCAGCTTCCTCAACCGGCTGCGGGAGAAGCTGCTGGGCCGCAAGGCGTCCGGCGGGTTCAAGGGGATCAAGTCCGGCACCCTGGTGACCGAGGAGGTGCTGGCCGAGCATCCGCGCGGGGCGTGGCGCAACATCGGCGTCCAGGACGACGCGGTGATGGCCGAGATCGAGGTCCTCAAGCGCGAGTACGACGCCGCGGTGGCCAGGTTGCAGGCGCGGTTCGACGGCAAGGTGGAGAAGCTGCAACGCGGCGACGAGCTGCCGCCCGGCGTGATGAAGATGGTCAAGGTGTTCATCGCGGTGAAGCGCAAGCTGCAACCGGGCGACAAGATGGCCGGGCGGCACGGCAACAAGGGCGTGGTCTCGCGGGTGGTGCCGTTGGAGGACATGCCGTTCCTGGAGGACGGCACCCCGGTCGATCTGGTGCTCAATCCGCTCGGCGTGCCGAGCCGGATGAACGTGGGGCAGATCCTGGAGACCCATCTGGGCTGGGCCTGCGCCAACCTGGGCAAGCAGATCGGCGCGCTGGTCGATGAGTACCAGCGCACCGGCAACGCCCGGCAGGAGCTGCTGGACAAGCTGCAGGACGCCTACGGCGAGGAGGTGTTCCGCCGCGAGATCGCCGATCTTGCGACCGACCAGCTGGTGGAGCTCGCCAACAACCTGCGCAAGGGCGTGCCGATCGCGACCCCGGTGTTCGACGGGGCGCGGATGTCCGACATCGAGGAGATGCTGACCAAGGCCGGGCTCGACACCTCGGGCCAAGTGGTGCTGACCGACGGGCGCACCGGCGAGCCGTTCGAGCGCAAGGTGACGGTGGGCTACATCTACATGCTGAAGCTGCACCACCTGGTGGACGACAAGATCCATGCCCGCTCGATCGGGCCCTACTCGCTGGTCACCCAGCAGCCGCTGGGCGGCAAGGCCCAGTTCGGCGGCCAGCGCTTCGGGGAGATGGAGGTCTGGGCGCTGGAGGCCTACGGGGCCGCCTACACCTTGCAGGAAATGCTGACGGTGAAGTCGGACGACGTGTCCGGCCGCACCAAGGTGTACGAGGCCATCGTGCGCGAGCAGGACAATTTCGAGGCCGGCATCCCGGAAAGCTTCAACGTGCTGACGAAGGAACTGAAATCGCTTGGGCTGAATGTCGAGCTGGATAACCGGGCGGCCTGATCGCCGTCCGCACCGTTTCCCCCCGATGCAGGGACAGGACCACGCATGAGCGACCTGATGAAGATCCTCGGCCAGACCGGCCAGGCGATGACGTTCGACCAGATCCGTATCCAGATGGCCAGCCCGGAGCAGATCCGCAGCTGGTCCTATGGCGAGATCAAGAAGCCCGAGACCATCAACTACCGCACCTTCAAGCCGGAGCGGGACGGGCTGTTCTGCGCCCGCATCTTCGGGCCGATCAAGGACTACGAGTGTCTGTGCGGCAAGTATAAGCGGATGAAGTTCCGCGGCATCATCTGCGAGAAATGCGGCGTCGAGGTCACCCTGGCGAAAGTGCGCCGCGAGCGGATGGGGCATATCGAGCTGGCCTCGCCGGTGGCGCATATCTGGTTCCTGAAGTCGCTGCCCAGCCGGATCGGCCTGATGGTCGATCTGACCCTGAAGGACCTCGAGAAGATCCTGTATTTCGAGAGCTACGTGGTGCTGGAGCCCGGCACCACCGACCTCAAGCAGTACCAGCTGCTGAACGAGGACCAGCTGGCGGCCAAGCAGGACGAGTTCGGCGAGGACCAGTTCGAGGTCGGCATCGGCGCCGAGGCGATCAAGAAGGTGCTCAAGAAGATCGATCTCGACGCCGAGAAGGTGCAGCTGCGCCAGGAGCTGAAGGAGACCACCAGCGAGGCCAAGCGCAAGAAGCTGGTCAAGCGCCTCAAGCTGATCGAGGCGTTCGCGGAATCCGGCGCCAAGCCCGACTGGATGATCCTGGAAGTGGTGCCGGTGATCCCGCCCGAGCTGCGCCCGCTGGTGCCGCTGGACGGCGGGCGGTTTGCCACCTCCGACCTGAATGACCTGTATCGCCGCGTCATCAACCGCAACAACCGCCTCAAGCGGCTGATCGAGCTGCGCGCGCCCGACATCATCGTGCGCAACGAGAAGCGCATGTTGCAGGAAAGCGTGGACGCGCTGTTCGACAACGGTCGCCGCGGTCGCGCCATCACCGGGGCCAACAAGCGCCCGCTGAAATCGCTGTCGGACATGCTGAAGGGCAAGCAGGGGCGGTTCCGCCAGAACCTGCTCGGCAAGCGGGTCGATTACTCGGGCCGCTCTGTCATCGTGGTGGGACCGGAGCTCAAGCTGCACCAGTGCGGGCTGCCGAAGAAGATGGCGCTCGAGCTGTTCAAGCCGTTCATCTACGCCAAGCTCGAGAAATACGGCCACGCCACCACCATCAAGGCGGCCAAGCGGATGGTGGAGAAGGAACGCCCCGAGGTGTGGGACATCCTCGAAGAAGTGATCCGCGAGCATCCGGTGATGCTCAACCGCGCGCCGACCCTGCACCGGCTCGGCATCCAGGCGTTCGAGCCGGTGCTGATCGAGGGCAAGGCGATCCAGCTGCACCCGCTGGTCTGCACCGCCTTCAACGCCGATTTCGACGGCGACCAGATGGCGGTGCATGTGCCGCTGTCGCTGGAGGCGCAGCTGGAGGCGCGCGTGCTGATGATGTCCACCAACAACATCCTCAGCCCGGCCAACGGCAAGCCGATCATCGTGCCCAGCCAGGACATCGTGCTGGGACTGTACTATCTCTCGCTGGAGACGCCGGAATACGCCACCGTGGCGGATGCGGACGCGCCGGCCTTCGGCACCATGGGCGAGATCGAGCACGCGCTGCACGCACGCGCCATCACGCTCCACTCCAAGATCAAGGGCCGGGTCGAGTCGATGGACGAGAACGGCAACATCCTCACCTCGGTGGTGGTGACCACCCCGGGGCGGATGATGATCGGGCAGATCCTGCCGCGGCATCCGGACGTGCCGTTCTCCCTGGTCAACCGCCAGCTCACCAAGAAGAACGTCTCCGACGTGATCGACGTGGTGTATCGCCACTGCGGGCAGAAGGAGTGCGTGATCTTCGCCGACCGCATGATGGGTCTCGGCTTCGGTCAGGCGGCCAAGGCGGGCATCTCCTTCGGCAAGGACGACATGATCATCCCCCGGGAGAAGCCCGAGCTGATCCGCCGCACCCAGACCGAGGTGAAGGAGTTCGAGAGCCAATATCAAGAGGGGCTCATCACCGCCGGCGAGCGCTACAACAAGGTGGTGGACGCCTGGTCGCGCTGCACCGACGAGGTGGCCGGGGCGATGATGAAGGAGATCAGCCGCCAGGAGCTCGGCCGGCCGATCAACTCGGTGTGGATGATGGCCGATTCCGGCGCAAGAGGATCGGCACAGCAGATCCGTCAGCTGGGCGGCATGCGCGGTCTGATGGCCAAGCCCTCGGGCGAGATCATCGAGCAGCCGATCATCGCCAATTTCAAGGAGGGCCTGTCGGTGCTCGAGTATTTCAACTCCACCCACGGCGCCCGCAAGGGCTTGGCCGACACCGCGCTCAAGACCGCGAACTCGGGCTACCTGACCCGGCGTCTGGTGGACGTGGCGCAGGACTGCATCATCGTCGATATCGACTGCGGCACCGAGCGCGGCCTGACCGTGCGCGCGGTGATGGACGGGGGCGAGACGGTGTCCTCGCTGTCCGAGCGCATCCTGGGCCGCACCGCGGCCGAGGACGTGACCGACCCCGCCACCGGAGCACTGCTGGTGGCCGGCAACACGCTGATCGAGGAGGAAGCCGCCGAGGCGATCGAGAAGGCCGGGGTCGAGGCGGTGCGGATCCGCTCGGTGCTGACCTGCGAGGCGAAGGTGGGCGTGTGCGCGCATTGCTACGGGCGCGACCTGGCCCGCGGCACGCCGGTCAATATCGGCGAGGCGGTGGGCGTGATCGCCGCGCAGTCGATCGGCGAGCCGGGCACGCAGCTGACCATGCGCACCTTCCACATCGGCGGCGCGGCGCAGCGTGGCGCCGAGCAGTCGGCGGTAGAGGCGAGCCACGAGGGCAAGGTGGCGATCCGCAACCGCAACGTGGTCACCAACAGCCAGGGCGTGCCGGTGGTGATGAGCCGCAACTGCGAGATGGTGCTGACCGACGACAAGGACCGCGAGCGCGCCCGCTTCCGCGTGCCCTATGGGGCGCGGCTGCTGGCCGACGACGGCCAGGCGGTCGCCCGCGGCCAGAAACTGGCCGAGTGGGACCCGTACACGCTGCCGATCATCACCGAGCAGAACGGCAAGGTCGAGTATTTCGACCTGATCGAGGGCATCACCCTGGTCGAGCGCATGGACGAGGTGACTGGCATCACCTCGAAAGTGGTGGTCGATTACAAGCAGGGCGCCAAATCGGTCGATCTGCGCCCGCGCCTGCAGCTGAAAGATGCGCGCGGCGAGGTGGTGAAGCTGCCGGGCGGGGCCGACGCGCGCTACTTCCTCACCCCGGACTCGGTGCTGTCGGTGGAGAACGGCGCGCAGGTGGCGGCCGGCGACGTGCTGGCCCGCATCCCGCGCGAGGGCAGCAAGACGCGCGACATCACCGGCGGTCTGCCGCGCGTGGCCGAGTTGTTCGAGGCGCGGCGTCCGAAGGACCACGCCATCATCGCCGAGAATGACGGCCAGGTGGAGTTCGGCAAGGACTACAAGGCTAAGCGCCGTATCGTGGTACGCAACGACGAGACCGGGGAGGAGACCGAGTATCTCATCCCCAAGGGCAAGCACATCTCGGTGCAGGAAGGCGATTTCGTCCGCAAGGGCGACCCGCTGGTGGATGGCCCGCGGGTGCCGCACGACATCCTGAAGGTGCTGGGGGTGGAGGCGCTGTCGGACTATCTGGTGAACGAGATCCAGGACGTGTACCGGCTGCAGGGCGTGAAGATCAACGACAAGCATATCGAAGTGATCGTGCGCCAGATGTTGCAGAAGGTGGAGATCCTGGATCCGGGCGATACCACCTTCCTGATCGGCGAGCAGGTGGACCGCACCGAGTTCGACGCCGTCAACGCCAAGCTGGGCGCCGACGAACGCCCCGCCAGCGCGATGCCGGTGTTGCAGGGCATCACCAAGGCCAGCCTGCAGACCAACAGCTTCATCTCGGCCGCCTCGTTCCAGGAGACGACCCGGGTGCTCACCGAGGCGGCGACCGCCGGCAAGGTGGATAATTTGATGGGGCTCAAGGAGAACGTCATCGTCGGCCGGCTGATCCCGGCCGGCACCGGGGCGGTGATGAGCCGGCTGAAGGCGATCGCCGCCGGGCGCGACCAGCGCAACCTAGCCGCCGCCCAGCCGGCGCTGGAAGACGCGGCGGAATAGGCGCTTGCCTCTCCGGCCGGGTCCGGTCTATGCTGCCTGTATGGACCGGACCTGGACCCGCGCGAAGCGAATTAGCGGCCCGGCTGCGTAAGCAGCCGGGGCTGACCGCTCTTCTCTTCCGCCGTCTCCGGAGTACCCGCCAATGTGCGATCACCAGTCCGTCCGTTTTTTTCTCGATGCAGATGCCGACCCGGGGCTGCTGCCCCGGCTGCTGGCCCCGTTCGCCCGCCGCGACCTGACGCCCGACCGCATGTGGGCGCATCGCAACGGCGCCACCATGCATGTGGAAATCGCCCTGACGGCGATGCCGGGCGAGGAGATCCACATGGTGGAAGGCAATCTGCGCCAGGTGGTGGGGGTGCGACGCATCAGCCGCGCGCAGGAAACATCCGCCCGCGCGGCTTGACCGGCGCCCCGGCCCCGGTCAACACTGACGGTTTCCCCGGACCCGAAAGCGGACCCCCGCGCCGGGCCGATCCGGGAGAAGAACGCAACCAAGGTCACCCAAGGACATGATCTCCGCCCTGCTACCGAACTACGCCCGTGCCGACCTCGCTTTCGAGCGGGGCGAAGGCGCCTGGCTCGTTTCGGTGGACGGGCGACGATTCCTCGATTTCGGCTCCGGCATCGCCACCGCCTCGCTCGGTCACGGCAACCAGCACCTGGCCGACGCGATCGCCGAACAGGCGCACAAGGTGATGCATGTCTCCAACCTGTACCGCATCCC
>JBMFXF010000058.1:0-272 GCA_049964515.1 Acetobacteraceae bacterium
CCGCCCGCTCCCGCTTCCGTAACGGCCGAGCCGGCGCCGGCGCCACGCCCCAAGGCCCCGCCCGCCGCAGGTCCGGATGGCGGCCGCATCTTCATCTCCCCGCTGGCCCGCCGCATGGCCCAGCAGGCCGGCCTGGACCTCAGCCAGCTGACCGGGTCGGGCCCGCACGGGCGGATCGTCAAAGCCGATATCCAGGCCGCGCTCGCCCGCCCGCCCGCGCCCGCCGCGGCTTCGGCCCCCAGCCCGGCCCGTGCCCCGACTCCGGTGCCGGC
>JBMFXF010000058.1:282-14557 GCA_049964515.1 Acetobacteraceae bacterium
GCACCGCCGGCAGCCGCTCAACGCCATGCGCAAGGTGATCGCCCGCCGGCTTTCGGAATCGAAACGGGAGATTCCGCATTTCTACGTCTCGATGGATATCGAGCTCGATGCGATGCTCAAGCTGCGGGAGGAGCTCAACGCGCGCTCGCCCAAGGAAGGCCCGGGGGCGTTCCGGCTTTCAGTCAACGACCTCATCATCAAGGCCGCCGCCGTCACCCTGCGCCGGGTGCCGAAGGTCAACGCGAGCTATTCCGAGGACGATCTGATCCTGTACGACGATGTGGACATCTCGGTCGCGGTGGCGATCCCGGACGGGCTCATCACTCCGATCATCCGCAAGGCGGACCAGAAGGGACTGGCTGCGATCAGCAACGAGATGAAGGATCTCGGCGCCCGTGCCAAGGCGGGGAAGCTGAAGCCCGAGGAGTTCCAGGGCGGCGGGTTCTCGATCTCCAACATGGGGATGTACGGGGTGTCCGAGTTCGCCGCGGTCATCAACCCGCCGCAGGCCGCCATTCTCGCCGTGGCCGCGGGACGGCAGCGGCCGGTGGTGAAGAACGGTGCGCTGGCGATCGCGACCGTGATGACCTGCACCCTGTCGGTCGATCATCGGGTGGTTGACGGCGCGTTGGCGGCGGAGTGGCTCGCCGCGTTCCGCGACATCGTTCAGGACCCGATGAGCCTGATGCTGTGACGCCGATGCCCGAGCCCGCGGTGGAGGAGGCCTCGCGTCGCGGCCCAGGCGGCCTCACGACGACGGCACCGCGATCGGGGGAACATTCCGCCGCGGAGTGCCGCCGAGAGCGAGCGCCATGACGCAAGTCCGGGGCCATTTCACCCTCCGCCCCGCCACTGCGGCCGATGCTGCCGCAGTGTTCGGGCTGGTCCGGGCGCTTGCGGAATACGAACGGCTTGCCGACCAGGTCACCGCCACCGAAGCGCATTTCGCCCGTGCGCTGGCTGGGCCCGCTCCGCGTGCGCATGCCGTGCTGGCCGAGGCGGGCGGGCAGGCGGTCGGCCTCGCGCTGTGGTACTACACGTTCAGCACCTTCGCTGGTGGTCCCGATCTGTTCCTGGAGGATATCTTCGTCATCCCCTCCCATCGGGGCCACGGTATCGGGCTGGCCCTGTTCCGCCACCTTGCCCGCGCCGCGCGCGAGGAATCCTGCCGGCGCATGGAATGGCGCGTGCTGGACTGGAATCAATCCGCGGTCGATTTCTACCGCCGCCTCGGCGCTGCGCCGATGCGCGACTGGACGGTGATGCGACTGGACCGCGACGCACTCGCCGCGCTCGCCGCATGAACAGGAGACCCCGATGCCGGATACAAGCTTCGATGTGATCGTCCTCGGGGGCGGCCCGGGCGGCTATGTCGCCGCCATTCGCGCCGCCCAGCTCGGCATGAAGACCGCGGTGGTGGAGCGCGAGCATCTGGGCGGCATCTGCCTCAACTGGGGCTGCATTCCCACCAAGGCGCTGCTGCGTACCTCGGAGATCAACCACCTGCTCGGGCATCTTCCGGAGTATGGATTCGCCCCGGTGAGCGCGAAATTCGACCTTGCCGCGGTGGTCAAGCGCTCGCGCGCGGTGGCGAAGCAACTCTCCTCCGGCGTGGCGCATCTGTTGCGCAAGAACAAGGTCACCGTGTTCGACGGAGCCGGCCGGCTGGCCGGGAAGAACACGCTCGTGGTCAGCAAGGACGCCAAGCCGGTCGCCACCCTGAACGCCCCGCACATCATCCTCGCCACCGGCGCCCGCGCCCGCCAGCTGCCCGGGATCGAGGCCGACGGCCGGCTGATCTGGACCTACAAGGAGGCAATGGTCCCGCCGATGATGCCGAAATCGCTGCTGGTGATCGGCTCCGGCGCAATCGGTATCGAGTTCGCCAGCTTCTACCGGAACATGGGCGCCGAGGTCACGGTGGTCGAGGTGCTCGAGCGTATCCTGCCGGTGGAGGATGCGGAGATTTCCGCCTTCGCTCACAAGGCGTTCACCCAGCAGGGGATGAAGCTGCTCACCGGCACCACGGTGAAGTCCGTCACCAAGGCCGCCGATTCGGTGACGGTGACGGTGGAATCCGGCGGCGCCTCGCAGGCCCTTACCGTCGATCGCGTCATTTCGGCGGTTGGCATTGTCGGCAATTTCGAGGATATCGGCCTCGAAGGCACGGCGGTGAAGGTCGATCGCAGCCATGTGGTGATCGACGCCTATGGCCGCACCGGCGAAGCCGGCGTTTATGCCATCGGCGACCTTGCCGGCCCGCCCTGGCTTGCCCACAAGGCGAGCCACGAGGGCGTGATCTGCGTGGAAAAGATCGCCGGCGTGAAGGACGTGCATCCGATGGACCCGCGCAACATCCCCGGCTGCACCTATTGCCGCCCGCAGGTCGCCTCGGTCGGGCTGACCGAGGCCAGGGCGCGCGAGGCCGGCCACGAGGTCCGCGTCGGCCGCTTTCCCTTCATCGGCAACGGCAAGGCTATCGCCATGGGCGAGCCGGAGGGGCTGGTGAAGACCGTGTTCGACGCGAAGACCGGCGAGCTCCTGGGCGCGCACATGATCGGTGCCGAGGTCACCGAGATGATCCAGGGCTACACACTGGCCCGCACGATGGAGGCGACCGAGGCCGAGCTCATGCACACGGTGTTCCCCCACCCCACTATCAGCGAAACGATGCACGAGGCGGTGCTGGACGCCTACAAACGGGCGATCCATTTCTGAGCTCTTGCGCCGGCCCCGGATTTCCGCCCCAATCGGGGTTGGACTGCGGGAGAAAACGGGCAGATGGACCAGTGGGATTATATCATCGTCGGGGCCGGCTCGGCCGGCTGCGTGCTGGCCAACCGGCTCACCGAGGACCCGTCGGTTCGCGTGCTGCTGCTGGAAGCCGGTCCGCCCGACAACAATTTCTGGATCTCCATCCCGGTCGGCTTCAACAAGCTGCTCAACGACAAGCGCTACAACTGGTGCTTCGAGACCGAGCCGGAGGACAATGTGCGCGGTCGGCGCATCCCCATCCCACGTGGCCGGACCTTGGGTGGGTCGTCCTCGATCAACGGCATGCTCTATGTGCGCGGCAACCCGCTCGACTATGATACCTGGGCCCAGTTCGGCAACCGCGGCTGGTCGTACGAGCAGGTGTTGCCCTATTTCCGGCGGTCGGAACATTACGAGGCCGGCGGCGACGAGACCCGCGGGCGTGGCGGCCCGCTCAACGTGGCGCCGATGCGCGAACACCACGAGATCTGCGATGCGGTGATCGCCGCTGCCGCCGCCGAGGGCTGGCCCACCAACCCCGACTACAACAACGGCAACCAGGAGGGGTTCAACTACTACCAGGTCACGCAGAAGGACGGGCGGCGCTGGTCCACCGCGCGGGCCTTCCTCGATCCGGCGCGGGGCCGGGCGAATCTGAAGATCGAGACCGACGCGCTGGCCACTGGCCTGATCCTCGAGGGGACCCGCGCGGTCGGTGTGCGCTACACCCGGCACGGCCAGCCTCGGGAAGCGCGCGCCGGGGCCGAGGTGCTGCTGGCCGCCGGCGCGGTGAAATCACCGCATCTGCTGGAACTCTCCGGTATCGGCGCGCCGGAAATCCTCCAGGCAGCCGGTCTGCCGGTGGTCCATCCGCTGCCAGGCGTGGGGGAGAACTACCGGGACCATTTCGCGCCGCGCATGAACTGGCGGGTGAAGCTGCCGATCACCCTCAACGAGCAGACCCGCGGCCTGAACTTCGTGAAGGAAATCGCCAACTACTTTCTCCGCCATCGCGGTATTCTCACCTTCACCGCCGGTATCGTGTACGGCTTCGTGCGTACCCGGCCGGAACTCGAAGTGCCGGACGTGCAGTATCATTTCGCCCATGCCAGCTACGCCACCGCGGCCACCCGCATCCTCGACCATCAGCCGGGGATGACCATGACCACCTATCAGTGCCGCCCGGAATCCAAGGGTTCCATCCACGCCCGCACTCCCGATCCCGCCGCCGCTCCGGCGATCCGCCCCAATTTCCTCGCCGAGCGGCTGGACCAGGAGACCGTCGTGGCCGGCATGAAAATCGCTCGGCAGATCGTGAGCAATGCGTGCATGGATCGCTACCGCGATTTCGAGATGAATCCGGGCGAGAGGGTGCAGACCGACGCCGAATGGCTGGAGTTCGCTCGCAACAACGGCCAGACGACCTATCACGTCGTCGGCACCTGCAAGATGGGATCGGACCCGATGGCGGTGGTCGATGACACGCTGCGCGTGCGCGGCATCGACGGCCTGCGGGTGATCGATGCCTCGATCATGCCCACCCTGGTATCCGGCAACACCAACGCCGCGGTCATCATGATCGCCGAGAAGGGCGCGGATTTCGTCAAGGCGGCACGCAAGATGGGATAGGCGCTTCTCAGCCCGGTGTCGCTTCGTCGAGCTCTGCGCTCCACATTTTTTCGAGCGCGTACATCTCCCGTGCCTCCGGCTTGAACAGGTGGACCACGATATCGCCGGCATCCAGCAGCACCCAGTCCGACCCGCCGGCGCCTTCCACCTGTACTCGCTTCACCCCCGCCTCGGCCAGGCGGCGTGAGAGGTGTTCCGCCATCGCGCTGATCTGGCGGTCGGCAAGGCCGGTCGCGATCACCATCCGGTCGCAGAACGCCGCCCGTCCGGCGAGGTCGAGCGTCACGATCGCCTCCGCCTTGTCATCCTCGAGGCTGGCCACGATCAGCCGTTGCAGCGAATCCAGCGCCGCATCCGGCGCGACCGGCGCCGTCCGCCGCCGGGCCGGCCCGGCCATCACCGCTTTCTTGCGCGCGCTACCCGGGGATTTGTCGGCCAGCGGCGCCGGGCGCGGCGGCTTGCGCGGCGCGCGGCGCGGCGCGGTGCCGCGGGGGGGAGGAGGGGGTTTCGCTATGGCACATCTCCTTTCGCGGCGGCGCGGATCGCGCTGGCAGACGCTGTGTGTTGCGGGATCGGAAGAAACACCCACCCCGGCGCCCGTCCGGGCAGCAGCCGGGCGGCGCGGGGCGGAAGGCGGGAATGACGCATCCGCCGCGCCGCCCGCCCCGCCAGCGCGCGCGCATTATAGGATGGGCGCGGCAGGACCAGAAATGGAATCGACCGTGTGAGCCGCACCCACTCGCGCCAGCGCGGCAGCTCGACCAGGATATCCGCGCCCATCACCCATACGAAATGCGCGCGCGGAAACCGCACGCGCAACATCCGCACGGTATCGTAACTGTAGCGTGTGCCCCAGGCCGCCTCCAGCCCCGCCGCCAGCACCCGGCGCCCGTCGCCGATGCGGGCGGCCCCGGCCAGGCGTTCCCTGTAACCGGCCATGCCGGCGCGCGGCTTCAGCACATTGCCGGGGGAAACCAAAAGCCATACCTGATCCAGCCGCAGGCGCCGACGGGCGTGCTCGGCCACGTGCCGGTGCCCCGCGTGGGCCGGATTGAAGGAGCCGCCCAGCAGCCCGATCCGTATCCGTCGTCGATCGCCGAACCGTGGCGGGGTCAGGGCCGCACCTGCCCGTTGCCTTCGACCACGTATCGATACGTGGTGAGTTGGTCGGGCCCCACCGGTCCGCGCGCGTGCAGCCGCCCGGTGGCGATGCCGATCTCGGCACCGAACCCGAACTCGCCCCCGTCGCAGAACTGGGTCGAGGCGTTCCACAGCGCCACCGCGCTGTCGATGCGGGACAGGAAGTGCCGGGCCGCCGCGGCGTCGCCGGTGATGATGGCATCGGTGTGCCCGCTGCCGTGGCGCGCGATATGCGCCAGCGCCCCGTCCACGCCATCGACCACCGCGACGGACAGCACCGCGTCCAGCCATTCGGTATCGAAATCCCCGGGTTCGGCCGGCGGCAGCCGCGGCAGGATCGCCCGGGCCGCCGCATCGGCGCGGAACGCGCAGCCGCGCGCCTCCAGATCGGCGATCAGCACCGGCAACAGCGAAGCCGCCACCGCGCGGTCGATCAACAGGGTTTCCGTGGCAGAACAGATCCCGGTGCGCCGCAGCTTGGCGTTGACCAGCACATTGCGCGCCATCTCCGGGTCGGCGGCGGCGTGGACATAGGTGTGGCAGAGCCCCTCGGCATGGGCCAGCACCGGCATCCGCGCCTCGCGCTGCACGCGCTCCACCAGGGATTTACCCCCGCGCGGGATCATCAGGTCGATCAGCCCCGCCGCCCCCAGCATGGCGCCGACATAGGCACGGTCGGTGGTCGGCGCGGTCTGCACCGCCGCCTCCGGCAGCCCCGCCTCGCGCAGCCCCGCGGTCAGCGCCGCGTGCAGCGCGCCGGCCGAACGCGCGGCCTCGGACCCACCCCGCAGGATCACCGCGTTGCCTGCCTTGACGCAGATCGCGGCGGCATCCGCCCCCACGTTGGGGCGGCTTTCGTAGATCATGCCGATCACGCCGATCGGCGCCGGCACCCTGGCAATCCGCAGCAAGTTCGGCCGCACCCAGGCATCGAGGCGCCGCCCCAGCGGGTCGGGCAGGTTGGCGACGGCCTCCACCCCGTCGGCGATCGCCGCCACCCGCGCCGCGGTCAGGGTCAGGCGGTCACGGAACGCCGGCGGTCCGGAAGCAGCGGCGACATCGGCCGCGTTGGCGGCCAGGATCTCCGGCGTCGCATCCCGCAACGCCCGTGCCATGCCCATCAACGCGGCGTCGCGCGTGGCGGCATCGGCCCAGGCCAGAACCCGCGCCGCCTCTCGCGCCGCCGCGGCCTGGCGCTGCAGGTGCTGAAGGGGGTCGGCGGATACATGCATGGGACGAAACCGGGCGAGGATGAGCGGAAAGGCCAGGGGCAGCGCCCGCCAGTCTGCCGACGCTCTTATGCCCCGGCTCCCGCGCCGGCAATCCCCGCCAGCACCGCACGCAGCGCCGGCAACAGCGCGGAGGCGAACCACGGGTTGCGTTGTTCCCACCCCCGGGTCCGCCAGGAGGGGTGAGGCAGGGCGCAGCGTGCGGGCAGCAATTCGCGGAACCGCGCCACCTGCGCGGTCATCGCGCCCGGACCCAGCGCGTGGCGGATGGCGTACTGGCCCACCAGCAGGGTGAGTTGCAGATGCGGAAGTTGCGCCAGCAACCGCTCCCGCCACAGCGCGGCGCATTCCGGGCGTGGCGGCGCATCCCCGCCCCGTGCCAGCCGGCCGGGATAGCAGAATCCCATCGGCAGAATGGCGATCCGGGTCTCGTCATAGAAGCTGGCGGCGTCCATCCCCAGCCACCCGCGCAGCCGCTCCCCGGACGGATCGTTCCAGGGGATGCCGGTGGCGTGGACGCGGGTTCCCGGCGCCTGGCCCGCGATCAGCACCCGCGCCGAGACGCTTGCGCGCAGCACGGGGCGCGGCTCCAGCGGCAATTTCTCCGCGCACCTCCGGCAGGCGCGGATTTCCGCCAGCAGCGCCGCCAGTTCAGACGACGATGCCACGTTGGCGCAGCGCCGCCACCACCTGCTCGGCCAACCGGTCCGGCTCGGCGGTCAGGGTTTCCAGCCGCAGCTCGGGCGACAGCGGCGGCTCGTAAGGCGCATCGACCCCGGTGAAATTGCGGATCTGCCCGGCATCGGCGCGGGCATACAGCCCTTTCGGGTCGCGGCGGCGGCATTCGGCGACCGGGGTATCGACGAAGATCTCGATGAACTCATCAGCTGCCACCCGTTCGCGCGCCATCATCCGCTCCGCCCGATACGGGGAGATGAACGAGACCAGAACGATCAGCCCCGCTTCGACGAACAGCCGCGCCACTTCGGCGATACGCCGGATGTTCTCCACCCGGTCGGCCTCGGTGAAGCCCAGATCGCGGTTGAGCCCGTGGCGGACGTTATCGCCGTCCAGACTCATGGTGTGCAGCCCCAGTGCGTGCAGCCGCTGCTCGACCAGGTTGGCGATGGTGGATTTGCCGGCGCCGGACAGCCCGGTGAACCACAGCACCGCCGGGCGCTGGCCCTTCAGCGCCGCCCGCGCCGCCTTGTCGATATCCAGCCGGTGCCAGTAGATCGCCCGGCCGTTGGGCTGGACGCGGGTGATCATCCCCGCCCCCACAGTGGCCCGGGTCAGCCGGTCGATCAGGATGAACGTGCCGGCGGTGCGGTCGGCCGCGTAGGGTTCCAGCGCCAGCGGATCGGCCAGCGCCAGGGTGACGGTGCCGATTTCGTTCGTCGCCAGCTCCGGGGCCGGCGCCTCGGACATGCTGTCGAGGTCGAGCCGTCCGCTGATCTCGGTCACCGTCGCCACCGTGCTGGCGGGGCCCGCCATCAGCAGATAGGCCCGGCCGCGGAACAGCGCGGTCTCGTCCATCCACACCACCCGGGCGGTGACCTGCTGGGTCGCCACGGGTGCCGGGGCGGCGGCCAGCACGTCGCCGCGGGAGACGTCGATTTCGTCATCGAGAGTGACGATGATGGGCGTGCCGGGTATGGCGGCGTCGGTCTCCCCGCCGGGGCCGATCAGCCGGGCGATGCGCGCGGTGGTGCCGGCGCGGGCGTTGGCGACGCTGTCGCCGACGGCGAGCCGGCCGCCGCGGAGGGTGCCGGCGTAGCCGCGGAACCCGGCATCGGGGCGGAGCACCAGCTGGACCGGCAGCCGCGGCGGCGCATCCGTCGATGGTGTCGGGGGGGGCGCCGCCTCCAGCGCGGCGAGCAGGGTGGGGCCGTCGTGCCACCCCATCCGGGCGGATCTGGCGGTCACGTTGTCGCCGTCGCGTGCCACCACCGGGATGGCGGTCAGGCTGGCCTCGCCGAAGCGGGCCAGCAGCGCGCCCACCGCGTCGCGCGCGGCGGCGAACGGCGCGGGGTCGAAGCCGACCAGGTCCATCTTGTTGACCGCCAGGATGAACCGGCGCACCCCCATCAGCGCGGCGATGGCGGCGTGGCGGCGGGTCTGCGCCAGCACGCCTTGCGCGGCGTCCACCAGCAGGATCGCCACGTCGGCCAGCGATGCGCCGGTGGCCATGTTGCGCGTGTATTGCTGATGTCCGGGCGCATCGGCCAGGATGAAGCGCCGGCGCGGGGTTTCGAAATACCGGTAGGCGACGTCGATGGTCACCCCTTGCTCGCGTTCGGCCGCCAGCCCGTCCACCAGCAGCGCGAAATCCAACCCGCCGGGAACGGTGCCGAAGCGGTGGCTGTCCGCTTCCAGTGCGGCCAGGGTGTCGTCGGGCACCGAGTCCGTTTCGTACAGCAATCGCCCGATCAGGGTGGATTTGCCGTCATCGACGCTGCCGCAGGCGAGCACGCGCACCAGCTCGGCGGGCATCAGAAATACCCCTCGCGCTTCTTTGCTTCCATGCTGGCGTCCTGGTCGAAATCGATCAGCCGCCCGGCGCGTTCCGAGGCGCGGGAGGCCGCCATCTCGGCCAGCAGGGCGGGCAGGTCCATGGCCTCCGACTCGACCGCGGCCGAGAGCGGGTAGCAGCCGAGCGAGCGGAACCGGACCATCCTTGGGCGCGGGACCTCGCCCGGCGCCAGGCGCATCCGCGCGTCATCGACCACGATCAGCGCGCCGGCGCGTTCCACCACCGGGCGCGGGGCGGCGAAATAGAGCGGGACCACATCGATCCCCTCGACCAGGATGTAGGTCCAGACGTCGCGCTCGGTCCAGTTGGACAGCGGAAAGACCCGCAGCGTTTCGCCCGGCGCGCGCTGGCCGTTGTAGATTTGCCAGAGTTCCGGCCGCTGCCGCTTCGGGTCCCACACATGGCCGGGGCCGCGGATGGAAAAAATGCGTTCCTTCGCCCGGGAACGCTCCTCCTCCCGCCGCGCGCCGCCGATGGCGCAGTCGTGCCCGCCGGCATCCAGCGCCTGCTTCAGCGCATCCGTCTTCATGATGCGGGTGTAGGTGGAGGGATCGTAGTCGAATGGATTGACGCCCTGGGCCAGGCCTTCGCGGTTGGTATGGACGTGCAGCGTCAGCCCGAACCGCGCCGCGGTGGCGTCGCGGAACGCGATCATGTCGCGGAACTTCCAGGTGGTGTCGATGTGCAGCAGCGGGAACGGCAGCGGCGCCGGGGCGAACGCCTTGCGGGCCAGGTGCAGCAGCACCGAGGAGTCCTTGCCGATCGAATACATCAGCACCGGCCGGGCCGACTGGGCGGCGGCCTCGCGGAGGATATGGATGGCCTCGGCTTCGAGGGTGGCGAGATGGGCGGCGTCAACCGGGATCATGGCGCGGGCTGTAGAAGGGATCATTCTCGCGCGAAAGCCCCGGCGCGAAGATTCCCAAACCCTTCGCGTGGCCCCTCAGAACGGAGAAAGCCCTTCCCCGTCCGGCCATTACGGGAAATCCGGCCACCACCGCGCGAGCGGGCTCCGGCGCAGGATGGCGCCGATCCGGCGCTGATCCGTCTCCCTCAGCCGGCTGCGCCAGCGATGCAGGCTGGTGGCGGGATCACGGAACACCGAATAATAGCCCTGCGCGCCGTTGCCGGAGGTGGAGGCGGCGAGGAACGCCGCCGTCTGCGGATGCCAGGGCAGGCCGGCGAAGCCGAACAGCCGGCGCGCCTCCGCCTCTGGATCGGCGCAGAGATCGTCGTAGCGCAGCACCGTTGCATTGGCGGCGCCGTCGAGATCGTCAAGCAGCATCTCGTTGCGCACCACCCACTGCCACGCGAGCTGCTCGATCCGGTCCATCCTCGCCAGCATGGCCGCGGTCAGCCCGTGCCGGCGGGCCGGGCGGGTCGGCGGGATCCAGTCGAGCCCGGTCGGCTCGACGAACTTGCCGGCGGTGCTGCCGCGTAGCACGGAATCCACCTGCCCGCCGGGGTCGCGCAGAAGCACCACCACGAACGCCGTCGGGTCGGCCTCGGCGAGCAGCGCGGCGCGGCCATGGCCGCTGATGGATTTCACCACCATTCGCGGGGACGTGCCGCCGATCAGGTCGGGCAGCGGCAGGTTATGCAGGCCGCCCCGGCGGGGATCGAACCGGGCCAGTGCCCGCAACCCCTCGGTCAGGGCGACATGCAGCCCTGCCCGGGCTGGGGAGCGCCAGGACTTGCGGAACCGCGGCGCCGGGCCGGTGGTTGTGACGGTCGCGGTGGCGATCATGCGATGCAGATAGTCGCGGGCCGCAGCGCGTACTTCCGGGGAGGGTGCTTCCGGGCAGATCCAGGGAAAGCCGATATCCTCGAGCACCCGCTCCGGCTCGTGTCGGTAGAGCGTATCCGGGTGGCTGTCGAAAATCTTGCCCAGCCAGGACGTGCCCGAGCGTTCCAGGCCGAACAGCAGGATGGGCCCGACGGGAGACCATGTTTCACGAACGGGCGCGGGTGGCGAAAGCACGGCGCTGCCCGCCAAGGAGGCGAAGCCCGTAGCGGCGCGGAATGCAAGGACGGGAACGATCGGGGAGCTCCTGCGTCAGCCCGGCAACCATAGCCTGATCGCACCGGACATTCAACGCTCGCAGATTCCCGGTAATGTGTCAGTATGAAACACCGACCGGGACCGGCTGGTACCGACGTTGAAGCCGGGACCCGACTGCCTGCCTGCAACCTTCCCGGGAACCCATCATGGCCCACGATGCCCACGGACTGCCCCTGACCACCGACGAGGCCGGCGCGCGCGCCTGGGACCACGTTATCGCCGGCTACCTGGGCTACCGCACCGATACCGCCGCCCGCCTGGCCGCGCTGCTGGACATCGCTCCGGAGTTCGGACTCGCGCATTGCCTCGCCGGCTATTTCGCCCTGCTCGGCTTCAACGCCGCCCTGCTGCCGGCCGCCGCCGCCGCCGCCGCCTGCGCCCGCCCGCTGCTGGCCGGCGCCACCGCGCGCGAACAGGCGCATCTGGCCGCGTTGGAGGCCTGGGCCGCCGGCGACGCGCCGCGCGCGGTCGCGGTCTGGGACGCCATCCTGGCCGATCATCCGGCCGACGCGCTGGCGTTCCGGCTGGCGCATTTCGTGAACTTCTGGCTGGGCCGGGCGGACCGGATGCGTGCCTCGGTGCTGGCGGTGGAACCGCATTGGGACCCGGCCTGGCCGGCCTACACTTCCCTGCTCGCCTGTCGCTGCTTCGCCTTCGAGGAGAGCGGCCTTTACCTGGAAGCCGAAGCGGCCGGGCGGGCGGCGATCGCGCGCGACCCCACCGATCTCTGGGCCGCGCATGGCGTGGCGCATGTGCTGGAGATGCAGGGGCGCCGGGCCGAGGGAATCGACTGGATCGAGCGCCTGGCCCCGGGCTGGGGGACCGCCAACAACCTGCGCCACCATCTCTACTGGCATGCGGCGATGTTCCACCTGGAACGCGGTGCCCATGACCGGGTGCTGGCGCTTTACGACACCGGCTTCCGCGACCTCGCCTCCCCGCTCACCCGCGCCCAGCCCGATCTCTACATCGACATCCAGAACGCCGCCTCGATGCTGTACCGGCTCGGCCGGCACGGCGTGGATGTCGGCGATCGCTGGAACGAAATCGCCGACAAGGCCACCGCCCGCATCGGCGACGCGCAATCCGCGTTCACCCTGCCGCATTGGGCGATGGCGCTCGCCGCCACCGGCCGGCAGCACGAGGGCGCACGCTTCCTCGATGCGCTGGACGCATTCGCCGCCGGCGACAGTCCGCTCGCCGCGCTGGTGCGCGACGTGGCGTTGCCGATCTGCCGCGCCGTCTTGCTGGCCCCGCGGGACCCCGCCGCTGCGGTGGCGGCGATGCGCCCGGTGCTGGGCGACATGCCGGCGCTCGGCGGCAGCCACGCCCAGCAGGACGTGCTGGAGCAGCTGTTCCTGGACTGCGCCCTGCGCGCCGGGCTGGCCGATGACGCCCGGCGGCTGCTGGAGCGGGTCGCCGGCCGCCATCCGCTGCCGCCGGCCCGGCGCGCCGGCTATGCGGCGGCGGCGCGCTCCCTGGGGTTCGGCTGATCGACCGAGGCCGGCAGGGCGAATTTCACCCAGATCAGGTTGAGCAGCAGCAGCACCGCCGTCACCACGAACACCCAGCGCAGCCCCGCCGAGGCCGCCACCAGCCCCCCGGTTAAGGGCCCCAGCGCGATGCCGAGGAAATTCGCCGACGAGCTCAGCCCATAGACGAAGCCGCGCGAACTGACCGGCACCAGCCGCCCGATCAGCGCGTTGGCGGTGGGCAGGATGCCGCCGATGAAGCAGCCGACGCCGAAGCGTTCGGCCAGGAACGCCCAGTAGCTGTGCGCGAAGGCTTGCGGGGCGGTGGTGGCGGCGGCGCCGAACAGGGCGATCAGCAGCACCCGCCGATAGCCGATCACGTCGCTGCGCTTACCCAGGAACGGCGAGGCGATGACATCGGCCAGCCCGGTCACCGAAAACGCGGCGCCGGCCAGCGTCGCCAGGCTGGGCACCGGCCCGGTGAGTTGCTGGACGAACAGCGTGATCACCGGCTGCACCGCCTGCACCGCGAACTGCGCCAGCAGCAGCACCACCATCAACGCCGCCAGCCCCGGCGTGGCGCGCAGCAGCGCGGCGGCGGCCGGCAGCGACCGGGCGCGACGGGCCCCGACATTGGGGGGCGGCGGGGTGAACCGCTCCGGCACCAGCCACCAGGTGAGGCCGAAGCCGATGGTGGAGATGGCGGCGGCGAAGAAGAACGGGATGCGGTAGCTGCCGGTGAGGTCGGCCAGCCCGCCGCCGACGATCGGCCCGATCAGCGAGCCGACCAGCTGGCCGGTGGACAGCCAGCCCAGCGCATAGCCCAGGCGCTGGTCGGGCACCTGGCTCGCGACCAGCGCGATGGCGGCCGAGTTGAAGCCGGCGAACAGCCCCATCGCCAGGCGGAAGGCGAGCAGATGCCAGACATTGGTGGCCACCCCCATCAGACCGGTGAACAGCGCGATGCCGATGGAGGAGCGCAGCACCATCAGCTTGCGCCCCAGCCGATCGGCCATGCGGCCCCAGACCGGGGCGGCGAAGGTGGCGACGAAGGAGGTGACGGAGGCGAGGATGCCGGCCCAGAGGTCGATCGCATCCGGCGCGTGGACGCCCAGCACCGGCAGGTAGAGCGGCATGATGGGCGCGAGCAGGGTGAACGAGAGGCTCATCACCAGCTGGATGCCGACCATGGTCCAGAGCGTGAGGGACCAGTTGGGCACGGGCGGCGGCGCGGGGCTTGGGGCTTGGGCCGCCATGGGGCTGGTGGTCTCCGGGACAGGCCGTTGGGATCGCTCGGGGATGCTACAGGGGCCGGCACCGGCGGGCGAGCGACCTGGTGCCGGGGCTGGCATGTCGGCAGGGCAGGGGGGTGATGCGCCTCGCGCTCGACGGCACCGAGCATTTCTGCTCGCGCAAGATCCAGTGCCCACGCTGCCTGCATCGCCGCCGCGCCGAT
>JBMFXF010000059.1:0-14526 GCA_049964515.1 Acetobacteraceae bacterium
CTGGCCGGCGGGGTGCCCGGCGCCGACCGGGTGCGGCTCGAACTGGACCTGCTGCCCCGCGGCACCAGCTTCGCCCCCCCGCTCGGGCGGGTACTGCTCAACCTGCTGGTGTTGGCCCCGGAGGCGCTGCCGCGCGGCGGCACGCTGGCGCTGAGCCGGGTGGACGAAGCCGCGGTGCTCGCCCGGCTGTCCGGCCCGCGGGCGGCCTGGCCCAACGGGTTCGCCACCTATCTGGGCGACCCGGCGGCGGCGCTGGCGGCGCTGGTGCCGCCGCGGTTCCGGCTCGGCCCCTGGCTGGCGCTGCTGGCGGCGCAGCTCGGGGTTCGGCTGTCGTTGCTGCTGCCGGCCGGGCGCGCGCGCGGCCCGGCTCCGCTGCTGCTGCGGGCGGAAGCGGGCGGCTGACCCGCCATTGCCGCCGCCCCGGCGGGCGCGGTACAACCCTCCCCGGACGCCCCGCGCCCCAAGCCGGAAACCCCGAGGAGAGCCGCCATGCCGGACGCCTATATCTGCGATTTCGCGCGCAGCCCGATCGGCCGCTACGCCGGCGTTCTCAAGGATGTGCGCGCCGACGATCTGGCCGCCCACCCGATCCGGGTGCTGAAGGACCGCAACCCCGGCGTGGACTGGGAGGCGCTCGACGATTGCTACCTCGGCTGCGCCAACCAGGCCGGTGAGGACAACCGCAACGTCGCCCGCATGGCCACCCTGCTCGCCGGCCTGCCGACCTCGGTCCCCGGATCGACCATCAACCGCCTCTGCGGGTCCGGGCTGGACGCCGTGGGCACCGCCGCCCGCGCCATCCGCGCCGGAGAGATGGAGCTGGTCATGGCCGGCGGGGTGGAAAGCATGACCCGCGCCCCCTTCGTCATGGGCAAGGCCAGCGAGGCCTTTGCCCGCCAGGCCGAGATCTACGACACCACCATCGGCTGGCGCTTCGTCAACGGCATGATGAAGGCGATGTACGGCACCGATTCCATGCCCGAGACCGGCGAGAACGTCGCCGAGGAGTTCCAGATCAGCCGCGCCGACCAGGACGCCTTCGCGCTGCGCAGCCAGCAGAAGGCCGCCCGTGCCCAGGCCAGCGGCTTCTTCGCCCGCGAGATCGCCCCGCTCACCCTGAAAACCCGCAAGGGGGAGACGGTGATCGATACCGACGAGCATCCCCGGCCCGACACCACTCTCGAAGGCCTGGCGAAACTCAAGACCCCGTTCCGCAACCCGGGCACGGTGACCGCCGGCAACGCCTCCGGGGTAAATGACGGATCGGCGGCGCTGCTGCTGGCCTCCGAGGCCGCGGCGCGGCGCCACGGGCTGACCCCGCGCGCGCGGGTGGTGGCGATGGCAACCGCCGGGGTACCGCCGCGCATCATGGGGATCGGACCGGCGCCGGCGGTGCAGAAGCTGCTCGCCCGCACCGGGCTCTCCATCGGCGAGATCGACATCATTGAACTCAACGAGGCGTTCGCCAGCCAGGGGCTCGCGGTGCTCCGCCAGCTCGGGCTTGCCGACGATGCCCCGCAGGTGAACCCGCATGGCGGGGCGATCGCGCTCGGCCATCCGCTGGGCGCGAGCGGGGCGCGGCTGGCGCTGACCGCGGTGAACGCGCTCGAGGCGGCGGGGGCGAAGCGCGCCATTGCCACCATGTGCATCGGCGTGGGCCAGGGCATCGCCGCCCTGATCGAGCGGGTGTAGCCAGCGCGGCGGTCAGCCGGGCGTTTCCGCCAGCAGCCGCAGCAGCCAGCCGGAATCGCCGAAGGCGCCGGACCGCGACAGCACCCGCTGACCATCCCAGGCGCCGCCGGCCAGCACCGAGACCGGCACGCCGGGCCCGCGCTCGCCGATGACCAGCAGGCTGCGCGCGCCCAGGGTCTCCACCACGCCGCGCAGTGTATCCCCGCCGGCGACCATCAGCGTGCCGGGCCGGTCGATCCCGCCCAGCACCCGCGCGAAGATCGCCGCGATCCGCGCCCCGGCGGCGGCACGGGTCAGCCCGGGCGGGACCACCACCGCGGCGGCGGCGTTGCCGCGCGCCAGCCGGCGCGCCAGCGGGGCGATCTCCTCGGGATCGCCGCGCAGCAGACGATGGACATATTTCCAGGCCGATGACAGCTGTCCGACCGAGACCGGGTGATCCGACCCGATCAGCGCCAGCAGCGGCGGCGGCAGGGCCGGACAGGGGACCGCGGCGCGGTCGGCCAGCGCCGCGGCCAGGCCGGCGCTGCCGCACCACAGCACCGGACCCGCCAGCGCCCGTCCGGCGCGCACCACCGCGTCGAGATCGGCCTCCGTCTCGGCGTCCCACAGGCTGATGCCGGGCGGCGCCGCCTCCCCGGGGCGGCAGCGGGCGGCGGCAAGTCCTTCGGCGGCCAGCGCGGCCGGCAGATCCACCCCGACATCGTGCCAGTGGCGGGCCTCGGCGCGGAACTGCCGGCCCGCCCGGGTCACCCGCCCCTGCGCCGGGAAGGCGGGGGCGATCACCACATGGGCGAACCCGTCGCGCAGCCCGGCCAGCATGGGCGCGATCGGGCCGCGCAGCAGGCTGTCGAGCTTCAGCAGCGCCGGGGCGGCGTCCTCCAGCACCGGCGCCAGCAGCGCCGGCACCAGGGACGCCGACGCGCCGACCGCGCGCCGGGTGATGGCGCTGATCGCCGCCGCGGCGGGCAGCCCCGGCGGGGGGGCGAAGAACACCGGCACCGGTCCGGCGGCGGGGACGAACGCGGCGGCGGCATCGAGCGCGCCGGTCAGGTCATCGGCGATCAGGCGCGGCGCGGCCACGGTCGGGTCAGTTGAAACATTCGAGCGGCACCACGGACGGCCCCTCGGTGGCGTAGATCTGGCGCGGGCTCATCTTCGCCGCCCCGGAGAGCGGGGCCAGCAGGATCTTCACCCCGAGCGAGCGGGCGAAGCGCTGGGCGACATCGCCGCGGACCGCGAAATTGACGTTCTCGGCCCGGGACGGGCGCAGCTGGGCGACGCTGACGCCGATCACCGCGCCGGTGCTGTCCAGCACGGGGCCGCCGGAATTGCCGGGGTTGATCGGCGTCTGCATCTGGAACTGCGCCGGCGCGCCGGCGACCTCGGTGGCGCTGACGAAGCCCGAGGAGATTTTCAGCTGCGCGCCGAGGTCGAAGCTGAGCGGATAGCCGAGCGCGGTGGCGGTCTCCCCGCCGGCCACCCGGATGGAGGGATCGCGGAAGCGCAGCGGCGCGGTGGCCACCCCGTCCTCGCGCAGCACCGCCAGATCGTCGCGCACATCCTGGCCGAGCACGCGCACGGTGAGCGGGCGGCCGTCATCGCGCAGGATGGCAACCGTCCGGCAGCCATAGACCACATGATTGTTGGTCAGGATGTCGCCGTCGCGGGAGATGTAGAAGCCGGAACCCCGGCCGAGCAGCGCCCCCGGCTTGGGGCCGGTGAGCGTCACCAGGTGGGTGCGGCAGAGATCGAGCCGGCCGAGCTGCTGGGTGACCTCGTTGTCGAACACCGCGCGCAGATCGAACACGCACCCGTCGCCTTGCAGCCCGATCGCGACGCGGGTCTGCGGTGCGATCATCGGCAGCTGGGCCAGGCGGTCGGGACCCCAGCGGCGGGAGGAGGAGGGGGAGACGAACAGATGCGCGATCGGCACCCGGTAGTCATTGGCGACCGTGAGCGCGGGGGCCGTGAGCGCGGGGGTGCCGGACGGGGCGGCGTGCTGGCCCGGCGCGGGAGTGGCGTTGCCGGTCGGGCCGTTGAACACCGCGCCGCCGATGGCGCAGATATTCACCCGGTAGCGATCCTCCTTCGCGCCGGAGGCGAAGATGGCGCGCATGTCGTAGTCGCAATGCGGCCCCTCGCCGGGCAGCGGCAGCGCGATGCGGGTGCTCTGCCCTGGCCCCAGCGGCGCGGCGAGCCGATCGGGGCCGAAGCTGTTGCCCTGGGCGCTGCTGGGCGAGAGATAGAACCGCCGCACCACCGGGCCGCGGTCGCTGTTGCGGACCAACAGCGAGGCGGGTGCGGCGCGCGCGGCGCGGCCCGGCTCGGCGGCGGCGAACACCGCGTCCGAATAGCCGCAGACATTGAGGCCGAGCTGATCGGAGCTGCCGCCGTGCTGATAGGCGACACCGATATCGTAGATGCAGCCATCGGCCGGCGGCAGGCGGATCAGCTGGCGCTGGCCCGGCATCAGCACGCCGCGCAGCCGGTTCGTGCCCGCCCCGCGCATCCCGCCGCGGCGGAACACGGCGCGGACGATGGGATCATGGCCGCGGTTGACGATGGAGATGTCGGTCGGCGCCTCCGCCGAGGCCTGGGCGGAGGCCGGCGCGGGTGGCGGCACGGCGGCGGCCGGCGCGGCGAAGCTCTGGGTGTCGAGCACGCAGAGATTGATGCCCTGGCGGAACTCCCGCGCGCCGCCCTGGTATCGCGCCTCCATGTCGAACATGCAGGCGCCGGGGGCGAGCGCGATGCGGGTGGACTGGTGCGGGGCCAGCGGCGTGGCGAGCCGGTCCGGCCCCAGCGGGCCGCCGGGGCCCGGCGTCGGGGCGAGGTAGAAGCCCGCGATCGGCAGCGCGCCGACGTTCTTCACCGTGACACTCTGGCTGCCGCCGGAGCGGCTGGTGGGGGCGGCGAAGGCGGTGGAGCCGAACGCGCAGATGTTGAGGTTGAGCTTGTCGGCATGGGCGCCGCCGGCGAAGCTGACATAGACATCCCGCTGGCAGCCGTTCCGCGGCGCGAGATGGATCACCTGGCGCTGGTTGCGCGCGAGCGGGCCGGCGAGGCGGCTGCTGCCCCATGGCTGCGTGCCGGCGCGGCGGAACCAGGCGCCGGTGATCGGGGCATCGCCCACGTTCTGTACCGCGATGTCGTAGCGCCCGGTGACCGGCTGGGCCCGGGCGGCGGCGTGCGGGGCAAGGGCCAGCAGCAGCCCGAGCAGGGCGGCGAGGGGACGGCGCGACATCGTGCGGCTCCGGGGCGGACCTGTTCGGTCAGGGTGCTCCGGCGATCACGCCGGCGTCAATCACGACAAAGCTTCGCTCCAGCGGGCGCTATTTCACCCGCATCGGCGGGCGCGGCGCATCGCCGAGCAGCCGCGCCAGCACCGGCTCCATCGCCGCCGCCATCGCCGCCTGCGCCTCGGCGGTGGGGTGCAGCGGCGGGGCGGGCGGATGCAGATGGGGGTCCAGGAACAACCCGCGGTCCAGCCGCCCGGCGCGGTAGAACAGGTGGTTGAGGTCGAGGAACGTGACGTAGGGGACCCGGCCGTCGCCATAGCGCGCGGCAAGGATGCGGTTGATCCGGTGGGTGGTGCGGGTGATCCAGGCCGAGCGATCGGAGGGCAGCACCGCCAGCAGCAGGATCCGCGTGCGCGGCAGATGTGCGTGCAAAAGGCGCAGCACCTCGGCGATGCCGGCGGTGGTCTCGGCGGCGTTCCAGTGCGGCGCGCCCATGTCGTTGGCGCCGATCAGCACCACCGCGACCCGGGGGGCGATGCCGCTCGCCTCGCCATGGTCGATGCGCCAGATCAGCGAGGCGGTGGTGTCGCCGATGAAGCCGAGATCGACCGCCTTCCGCCCGCCGTAGTAATGGTTCCACACCGGGCGGAAATCGGCCCAGGGTTGCGGGCCGTCGCGTTCCCAGTCCTGGGTGATGGAATCGCCGTAGAACACCAGCCGCGGGTGCACCCGGCGGAGCTCGGCCTGCTTGGCGGCGAAGCGGGCGCGCCACCAGGGCAGGTCGGTGCGCCCGATCGGCACCGCGGCGAGCACCACGCGCGGGTGGGCGCCGGCCGGGATCGCGGCGGACAGCAGCAGGAACGACAGGATCGGCAGCCATCGCCGCATGGGCACCCCCGGATTCGGACCGGGCAGAGGATCGGCGGCGCGGGGGCGCGGGGCAAGGGGGCGGCGGCAAGGGGGGCGGACCGGTCCGCCGCCGGTCGTTGATCGACATCAATGACTGGCGGCGGAAGGGGCGGTTCGCTATCCTCGCGGAGCGGGCGCACCCCGGAACGGGGCGCCCGTCCATAACGCCAGTCAACGACAATAGGGAGACAGTGAATGAAACTTGCCAACCCGGCCCCGCTGGGGCTGACCGGCTTCGCCCTGACCACCTGGCTGCTCAGCATGATCAACGCCGGCTGGTACCCCGCGACCGAGATGGGCATGGTGCTCGCCTCGGCCTTCGCCTTCGGCGGCACCGCCCAGTTCTTCGCCGGGCTGATGGAAATGTCGAAGGGCAACACCTTCGGTTTCGTGGCGTTCTGCTCCTACGGCGCGTTCTGGTGGAGCTTCGCGCTGTTCGTGCATTTCTTCGCCGCCGGGGTGACCGGGCCGTTCGTCGGCTGGTGGCTGCTGCTGTGGGGGGTGTTCACCTTCTATATGTGGATCGCCTCGCTGGCGCTGAACCGGGCGGTGATGCTGATCTTCCTGGCGCTGTGGATCACCTTCGCGCTGCTGGGCTTCGGCGCGCTGACCGGCAACGGCGGCCTCAGCGTGTTCGGCGGCTACATGGGCCTGGTGACCGCGTTCCTGGCCGCCTACCTGGCCGCGGCCGAGGTCATCAACGAAACCCACGCCAAGACCGTGCTGCCGATCGGCGCGCGGAGCTGACCCGCCGGCCCCGTCCCGCCCGCCGGGCGGGACGGGGTGCCTTGAACCGTCCCCGCCGGACGCCTAGCCTGCGCCCCGCTGCAACCCCCGGCCGGGCCGGGCGGTGAGGACAAGTTATCCGAGGAAACACCAACATGCCCGACACATCCCCCGCCGACACCCACCTGTTCCCGGTCCGCCCCGAGATTGCCGCCCATGCCCATGTGACCGCCGAGCGCTACCGCGCGATGTATGAAGCCGCCGCGCGCGACCCGGATGCGTTCTGGGCCGAACAGGCCGACCGGATCGCCTGGATGCAGCGGCCGGCGAAGATCAAGAACACCAGCTTCGCCGGCGACGTCTCGATCAAATGGTTCGAGGACGGCGCGCTCAATGCCTCCGTCTCCTGCCTCGATCGCCACGCCACCGCGCATCCGGACCGGGTGGCGATCATCTGGGAAGGCGACGATCCCTCGGTTTCAACGCGTATCACCTACAAGCAGCTGCACGAGCAGGTCTGCCGGCTGGCCAATGGGCTGCGCGGGCTGGGGGCGAAGAAGGGCGACCGCATCACCATCTACATGCCGATGGTCCCCGAAGCGGCGATCGCCATGCTGGCCTGCGCGCGCATCGGCGCCATCCATTCCGTCGTGTTCGGCGGGTTCTCGCCCGACAGCCTGGCCAATCGGCTGATCGATTGCGATTCCAACCTGCTGATCACCGCCGACGAGGGACGGCGCGGCGGGCGCAAGGTACCGCTGAAGGCGAATGCCGACGAGGCGCTGAAATCCTGCCCCGGCGTGAAGAACGTGGTGGTGGTGAAGGTGACCGGCGCTGCGGTGCCGATGGTGGCCGGGCGCGATCACGACTACGCCGCCCTGTGCGCCGCCGCCGCGCCCGAATGCGCGCCGGAGCGGATGAACGCCGAGGACCCGCTGTTCATCCTCTATACCTCGGGCAGCACCGGAAAACCCAAGGGCGTGCTGCACACCACCGGCGGCTACATGGTCTGGGCCAGCTTCACCCATGAGCTGGTGTTCGACTACAAGCCCGGCGAGATCTACTGGTGCACCGCCGATGTCGGCTGGGTCACCGGCCATACCTACATCGTCTATGGTCCGCTGGCGAACGGCGCCACCACGGTGATGTTCGAGGGCGTGCCGAACTACCCCGACAGTTCGCGCTTCTGGCAGGTGTGCGACAAGCACCAGGTCAACATTTTCTACACCGCGCCCACCGCGATCCGCGCCCTGATGCGCGACGGCGAGGCGCCGGTGGAGAAGACCTCGCGCAAGTCGATCCGCATCCTCGGCACCGTGGGCGAGCCGATCAACCCGGAGGCCTGGCTCTGGTATCACCGCGTGGTGGGCGAGCATCGTTGTCCGATCGTCGATACCTGGTGGCAGACCGAGACCGGCGGCATCCTGATTTCCCCGCTGCCGGGCGCGACCGCGCTGAAACCGGGCTCGGCCACCCTGCCGCTGCCCGGCGTGAAGCCGATGATCGTCGACGGCGAGGGGCACGAGCTGCATGGCGCCTGCGAGGGCAATCTCTGTCTGGCCGATTCCTGGCCGGGGCAGATGCGCACCGTGTTCGGCGATCACGAGCGGTTCGTGCAGACCTATTTCTCCACCTTCAAGGGCCTCTATTTCACCGGCGACGGCGCCCGCCGCGATGCCGACGGCTACTACTGGATCACCGGGCGCGTCGATGACGTGATCAACGTCGCCGGCCACCGCATGGGCACCGCCGAGGTGGAAAGCGCGCTGGTGGCGCATCACAAAGTGGCGGAGGCGGCGGTGGTCGGCTTCCCGCACGACATCAAGGGCCAGGGCATCTACGCCTACGTGACCCTGAAACTCGGCGAGGAGCCGAGCGAAGACCTGCGCAAGGAGCTGGTCGCCTGGGTCCGCAAGGAGATCGGGCCGATCGCGGCACCCGATGCCATCCAGTGGGCGCCGGCGCTGCCGAAGACCCGGTCGGGCAAGATCATGCGCCGCATCCTGCGCAAGATCGCCGCCAACGAAACCGACAGCCTCGGCGACACCTCCACCCTGGCCGACCCCGCGGTGGTGACCGAGCTGGTGGACAACCGGGTCCGCTGACCCCGCCCTGCCCCGCCCGCGCGCGGCGGGCGGGGCGAAGCGCCACTGCCAGGAAAAGTTACGACCATGCCGCAGATCTCGATCGCCGCCACCGATGCAACCGGTCGCTTCTCCGCCTATGTGGCGGAGCCAAAACCCGCCGCCGCGAAGCCGGGCGCGGTGGTGCTCATCCAGGAGATTTTCGGGGTGAACCAGGCGATGCGCGATACCGCCGCCTGGGTGGCCGACATGGGCTTCATCGCCATCTGCCCCGATCTGTTCTGGCGCCTGCAACCCGGCGTCGATATCACCGACAAGACCGAAGCCGAATGGAAACAGGCGTTCGACCTGTTCAACCGGTTCGACCAGGCGCTGGGGGTTGCCGATCTCCGCGCCACCCTGGCCGCCGCCCGCGCGCTGCCGGGGGCGAACGGCAAGGTTGCCACCATGGGCTACTGCCTGGGCGGGCGGCTGGCGTTCATGATGGCGGAACAATCCGATGCGGATCTGAATATCTCATACTACGGGGTCGGTCTCGACGGGTTGCTGGGTGACCTCGGCAAGGTCAGCCGGCCGCTGCTGCTGCATATCGCCGACCAGGACGAGTTCTTCCCCGCCGAGGGACGCGCCAGGGTGGTCGCGGCGGTGGCGGGGAACCCGCTCATCTCCGCCTATGTCTATCCGGGCGCCAATCATGCCTTCGCCCGGGTGGGCGGCGTCCATTGGGACGGGCGGTCCGCCACCATCGCCAACGGGCGCAGCGCCGAGGCGCTAGTGGCGGCCCTCGGCTAACCCGCCGCCCCCGGTCCCGTCATCGCCGCCGGACCGAGCCGCACCGCGGTGAGGTCCATCTCCACCTCGCCGAACCAGTCGGTGTCGAAGCGCAGATGGACCGGCAGCGCCAGCCCGCCGGGCGCAAGCGGCGCGAACCAGGCAGCCCCCCGCATCGGCCGGCTGTCGCGGGCGCGGTGGCCGAACAGGAACCCGGCGAGCATCCGCCCGGTGAAATCGCAGCGTCGCGCCTCTCCCGCGAAGATGCTGCGCCCGGTGCGCGGCAGCACCACCCGTCCCGCGTCGCGCGCGACGATCACGCTCAGCCGCCGGCCGTCGAAGGTATGCACCGTGTCGGCACAGCTGTGGCGCACCGCCAGATGGCGCAGCAGATCGACCACCGCCGACATGGTGTCGATGGTCCCGCGTTGCCGCGCCGCCGGCACCTTGTGCCGCTCGGTGCCGATGGGCGGCATCACCGCGCGCACATGCGGAACCCCGTCATGATAAGTCAGGATCAGATGATGCGGGTTGCCGTGCCAGACCCCGTCGGCGGTATAGCGATACGGCGCGGCACGGCCGTCGCGCCAGGTGCCGGAGACATGGTCCACCTGGTGGCCGCGATAGAAGAACCCCACCAGCCCGGTGGTATGGTAGGAAAGCCGCATCCGGTAGCCGCCCGGCCACATTTCGAGCCCGACCCGGAAATGCAGGATCTGAAACCCGTGCGCGTAGGCGCGATAGGTCAGCACCGCGTCGGTGGGGCGGCGCGGCGGTGCCAGCGCGGCGAGCGCGAGGGCCAGGAGCAGCAGCAGGCCGGGGGGGCGCGACCGTCCCCCGCGTGCCGTCATGCGCCGGTCCGCCGCCGGTCGATCTCGGTCTGGACGGCGGCCTGGGATTCGCTGCGGAACGCGTCGCCGTTGCTGCGGGCGAAGCCGTAGCTCTCCTCCCGCCATTCGCGGCTGTGCTGGAAATGCGGCAGCACATAGCGGGCCATCAGTTCGAAATGCCGCAGGGTGGCGGGGAAATCCGCCCAGTTATGCGCCAGTTCCAGGATCGAACCGAACCCGCCGGCGCCCTCGAGCAGCTGCGTGATGTAGGCGATCGCATCGTCCGGCGTGCCGATGCAGGCGGCCTGGTTGTCCAGCAGATATTCATAGGCATCGCCGATGCCCGCGGGCACGATCGGGAACGTGCCGACATCGCGGAAATACTGCGCGAAGCGCTCGAGACCGAAGCGCACATTGGCGCGCGCCTGCTCCCGCGTCTCGGCGATGTGGAACATCGACACCAGCCGCCAGTTGCGCCGGTCGGCGGTCTTGCCGTGTTCGGCGGCCTGCTCCTCATAGGTCGCCCAGTTGCGGGCGTGCTGCTTCATCGCCTCGGGCGAGGTGCCGCCGATCGACAGCATCCCGATGCCGTGCCGTCCCCCCGCCAGCGCGCCGACTGGGGACCGGGAGGCAGCGACCGCCATCTCCATCACCGGCTGACTGTAGCACGGAAGTTGCAACCTCGCATCGACCAGACGGTACCAGTCGGTCGTCTCCGTCACCGTCTCCCCGTGCAGCAGGCGGACGATGGTATCCAGCGCGCGGTTCATATAGGGGCGCTGGTCGGCGGCCTCGATGCCGATCTTCTTGGCGTCATGCACCAGCGCGCCGGGGCCGACCCCGAACATCGCGCGTCCGCGGGTCAGATGGTCCAGCAGCACCATCCGGTCGGCCAGGATGAACGGGTTGTGATAGGGCAGGGAGACCACGCCGGTGCCCAGGCGGATATGCCGGGTTCGTTCCGCAACCGTGGCGATGAACACCTCCGGGGCGGCGATGATCTCGAATCCGCCGGAATGATGCTCGCCGATCCAGGCTTCGTGGTAGCCCAGCCGGTCCAGGTGCTGGATGAGCTCGATATCGCGCTCGATCGCGAGCGTGGGGTTTTCGTCGAGGGCGTGGAACGGGGCGAGGAAGATGCCGCTGCGAAGATAGGTCGGGGTCATGGTCCAGAGCCAGGTTGCGCCCAGCCACGATAGGGCGACCGGGCAGCGGGTCAACCGGGCCGGCGGATCACTTCCCGAACACCAGATCCGGCAACCACAGCGTCATCTCCGGCCAATAGGTGATAAGGCCCAGCACCAGCAGCAGGATCACCAGGAACGGCAGGATGCCGCGGATCACCTCGCCGATCGGGGCATCCGAAATGGTGGAGAGAACGTAGAGGTTGAGTCCCACCGGCGGATGCACCAGCCCCACCTCCATGTTGTGGGTGAAGATGATACCGAAATGCACCGGATCGATCCCGAGCGGCATCAGCACCGGCGCCAGGATCGGCATCACCAGCAGCAGGGTGCTGACCACTTCCAGGAAACAGCCGATCACCAGCAGCATGATGTTCATCGCCAGCAGGAATTCCCAGGTGCTGAACCCCTGATGGGTGGTGAACTCCACGATCCGCGCCGGCACGCCCGAGCCGGTCATCCAGTGCCCGAACACCAGCGCGGTGGCGATGATGAGCATGATGACGCCGGCCGAGGACAGCGCCTCGGCGATCACATCCAGCGTCTGCGTCCAGCGGAAGCCGCGATAGACCAGCAGGCTGACCAGCAGCGAGGTGACCGCGGCCATGGCGGCGGATTCGGTCACCGTCATGAAGCCGCCATAGATGCCGATCAGCACCACCGCCGGCACCGCCATCGCCGGCAGGCCGCGCCAAGTCACGCGCAGGCGTTCGGCGGCCGGCAAGGGCGGCTCGGCGGGGAAGTTCTTGCGCCGGGCGTACCACAGCACCCAGACGAAAAACGCCGCCGCCTGCAACAACCCCGGCAGGATGCCGGCCAGGAACAGGCGCGGCACCGATTGCTCGGTGACGATCCCATACAGAATCAGCGCCAGCGACGGCGGGATGACCACGCCGATGGTGCCGGAGGCGCCCAGCACCCCCAGCGCGAAGCTGCGCGGATAGCCGCGCTCGATCATCGCCGGCAGCAGGATGGTGCCCATCGCCAGCGCGGTGGCCACCGACGATCCCGAGATGGCGGCGAACAGCGCGCAGGAAACCACCGCCACCAGCCCGAGCGAGCCCTTGATTCCGCCGAGCCAGGCCGCCGAGAGATCCACCAGCGCCTGCGCCACCCCGCCGCGGCGCATGAAGGCGGCGGCCATCACGAACAGCGGCAGCGACATCAGCGTGCTGGAATTGAGCTGGTCGATCATGTTCTGCGCCAGCCCGATAATCGGCTGGCCGGACACGAAATAGAGCACCGACGCGCAGGCGCCGAGCACCAGGAAGATCGGCATTCCGGCCGCGAGCAGGCCGAAGAACAGCACCAGGAATCCCAGGGTCGCCATCGCGCGGCCTATTCGGTGATCTTGGCGATGAGATCGGACGATGCCTCGTGCGCGAGGCTGTGCCCCACCGTCATCGTGCGCGGGTCGAAGAAGAACAGGTACCGCGCCAGCCGGACCAGATAGCGCCCGAACATCAGCACGCCGCCGGTGGGCAGCGCGGTGTAATAGATCCACATCGGGAACTGCAGATCGGAGGAGCTGCGCTGATCCAGCAGCAGCGCCGTGCCCACCACCGCCCAGCCGTACCAGATCATGCCGAAGGTGAAGGCCAGCGCCACCAGACAGTTGAACACTTCCACCCAGCGCTGCACGCCCGGCTTCAGCAGCCGCAGCACCAGATCCGGTCGCACCATCCCGTCGGTGCGGACCAGCTGCGAGGAGATGATCATGATCGCCCACACCGCGGCATAGACAATCACTTCCTCGGCCCAGTTGATCGAGTCCGCCGGGTCGATATAGCGGCCGAACACCTGGATCGCGGCGATAATCATGGCGAACGCACCGAGCAGACCCACCAGGGTCCGCTCGATCCAGTTCCATGCCGAGGCCACGCGGGCAAACGCCCGCGCGGCACCGGAGGGTGGCCGATCAGGCACCGATATCGGCCATCACCAGCTTCACCAGCTGCGGCGACATATGCGCGCCGGCCGCGGCCTTGTCCTGCATCGGCAGCATCTTCTTGCGCACCGCATCCCGCTCGGCCTGGCTGACATCGACGAAGATGACGCCGTGCTTGGTCAGCGCCAGCCGGCCCTCGTGCTGCGCATGGGCAGTGTTGACCCGATAGGCGGGCAGATTGTCCTTCCACAGCGACACCACGGTCTGCTGCAGCTTCGGCCCCAGCTTGCCCCAGAACTGCTGGTTCATCAGCGGCACATAAAGGCCCATGCCCTGATGATCCTGCAACGAATGCCGCATCCCGGAGTCGAACAGCTTCGAGCTGTCGGCGCTTTCGTTGGTGGTGATGAGCCCGTCGAACGTCCCTTGCGACATCGCCAGCGGCACGTCCGGCCAGGCGGTGACGTTGGGTATGCCGCCGAAGAACCGGATCCGCCAGGAGTTGAGCACCCCGCCCGGGCTGCGCAGCTTCATCCCCTTCAGGCTGGCCAGCGAGGCGAGCGGCTTCTTCGTGGAATACCAGTTGTTGAAGCCCAGATCGAACCAGCCGCCCAGAACTTGAAGATGCAGCTTCTTCGCGATCTCGGCGTTGACGAACTCGCCCGCCTTGCCGTCGGTAGCCTTGTGGACCTGCGCGATCGGGCGGCCGTAGAACGCCGGCAGCTGCGAGAAATCGGCGTCCGGCACGAAGCCGGTGATGGTCCAGGTGCCGGGGCAAGCCAGTTCCACCTGACCCTGCACCAGCGCTTTCACCACATGCAGATCGGGGAACAGCGCGCCGGACTGGAACAGCTTGGTCTTGATCCGCCCGTCGGAGGCCTTTTCCAGCTTGGCCAGGAAGTCGCGGAAGGCAACGTTGCGAGGGTGCGACGGTTCGGTATCCAGCGAGCAACGCAGCAGCAGCGGCGCGGCGGCCTCGGCATTGGCGATGAAGGGGGTGGCAAGCGCGGCGGTGGCGGCAGCGGAAAAGCCGCGGCGGGTCAAGCTGGGGGACATTCTCGGGCCTCCGAAAGACATGGACGGAACATGGCGGCGGGGTTACCGCACGCCAGGACCGGCACGTCAAGCGCGCCCCGGCGCGGCGATGCTTTCGGCTTCAGTGCAGGCTGACGGATAGCGGAGCCGGGTTGGACAGACTCG
>JBMFXF010000060.1:0-14494 GCA_049964515.1 Acetobacteraceae bacterium
AGCCCGGCGGCGCCGGCGGCCTGGCGCAGCGCCGCCACCGCCGCCGCGTCGGCCTCGAACGCCGCCACCGGGGCCAGCCGCGCCAGCGCGAAGCTGAGGGTGCCGATGCCGGCAAAGAGTTCCACGATGCGCGCCTTGCGCGGCAGGGCGGCGGGGAAGGCGGCGAGCACCGCCTGCTGGATCGTCTCGGTGGCGGCGGCCTGCAGGAACGCCCCGGGCGGCGGGCGCACCGGCACGCCCGCGACCGTCAACACCGGCGGGAGGCGGGCGGCGACCGGCTCGGGGTCGGCCCCGGCGCGCGCCCAGGACAGGCGGACCAGCGCGGCGGTCTCGGCAAAGCCGGCGAGCCGGCGGCGGTCGGCCAGGGTCAGCGGGGCGTCGGTGCCGAGCAGCAGGTCGATGCCGTGATCCAGCCGGTTCGCCACCACCGTCCCCTCGCGCCGCAGCGCGGCCAGGCCGCGGACCAGCGCGCGCAGCGGCGCCAGCAGCGCCACCAGTTCGGGATGCAGGACCGGACATTCGGCGAGGTCGATCACCTCGGTGGCGCGGGCGCGGTGCAGACCCAGCCGGACCTGCCCGCCGGTGCGCCGCAGCGCGAGGTCCATGCGCATCCGCGCGCCGGGGGCAACGGAGAGGGTGGGGCCGACCGGCGGGTCGGCGAAGCCGGCGCGGATAAGCGCCGCGCGCAGCTGGGCGGCTTTCCAGGCCTGGTACGGGGCGGCGGCCCAATGTTGCAGGGCGCAGCCGCCGCAGGTGCCGAAATGGACGCAGGCGGGGGGAATGCGGTCGGGGCTCGGGGTGTCGATTATCTCCGGCTGCGCGGTGAGCGCGGCGCCACGGGGGGCGCCGGGGCGGGCGCGGATTGTCTCTCCGGGCAGGGTGAAGGGCAGGAACACCGTGCGCCCGTCGGCGGCGGTCGCAAGGCCGTCGCCGGCGGCGCCGAGGCGGTCGATCTGGAACGCAACGAGGTCCGGCCCGCTCGCTCCGGTCATGCGTGCCGGCGGCGCCGGGCGGTCATGCGCCGAACGCGCTGAGCCCGGTCTGCGCGCGCCCCAGGATCAGCGCATGCACGTCATGCGTGCCCTCGTAGGTGTTCACCGCCTCCAGGTTCATCACGTGGCGGATCACATGGTATTCGTCGGCGATGCCGTTGCCGCCGTGCATGTCGCGCGCCTCGCGCGCGATCGCCAGCGCCTTGCCGCAGGAGTTGCGCTTGCAAAGGCTGATCATTTCCGGGGCGGCATCGTGCGCGTCCATCAGCCGGCCGAGTTGCAGCACCGCCTGCAGGCCGAGCGCGATCTCGGTCTGCATGTCGGCCAGCTTCTTCTGGACCAGCTGGGTCGCCGCCAGCGGGCGGCCGAACATCATCCGCTGCATGGTGTACTCGCGCGCCGCGTGCCAGCAGAACTCGGCCGCGCCCAGCGCGCCCCAGGCGATGCCGTAGCGGGCGTTGTTGAGGCAGGAGAACGGGCCGCGCAACCCTTTCACCCCGGGCAGAAGATTCGCCTCCGGCACGAACACGTCGGTCATCATGATCATGCCGGTGACCGAGGCACGCAGGCTGAACTTGCCCTCGATCTTCGGCGTCTCGAGGCCGGCCATGCCGCGTTCCAGCAGGAAGCCGCGGATGGTGTCGGTCTCGTCCTTGGCCCAGACCAGCAGCACGTCGGCCAGCGGGGAATTGGTGATCCAGGTCTTCGACCCGTTCAGCCGGTACCCGCCATCCACCTTGCGGGCCCGGGTGCGCATCGAGGCGGGATCGGACCCGGCATCCGGTTCGGTCAGGCCGAAGCAGCCGACGAATTCGCCCGAGCGCAGCTTCGGCAGGAACCGGTCCTTCTGGTCGGCGGAGCCGAACGCCCAGATCGGGTACATCACCAGCGAGGACTGCACGGAGAAGGCCGAGCGATAGCCGGAATCGACCCGCTCCACCTCGCGCGCGATCAGCCCGTAGCTGACGTAATTGACCCCCGCGCAGCCGTGGCTGTCGAGCGTGGCGCCGAGGAAACCCAGCTCGCCCATCTCGGTCATGATGGCGCGGTCGAAGCTCTCGTGGCGGTTGGCGAGCAGGACGCGCGGGAACAGCCGGTCCTGGCAATAGCTGCGCGCGGCGTCGCGGATCGCGCGCTCGTCCTCGGCGAGCAGGGAGTCGAGCCGCAGCGGGTCGTCCCAGGCGAAGGTGGTGAAGCGGGATGCGTGGGGGTCGGTCATGCCTCGGTCTCGCGCGTCAGGATGCGGGGACGAATCAACATGAAGGCCGGGACGTCGGCGCCGAAGCCGGTGACGTGGCCGCTCGCCGCCGCCTCCTCGGCCGGGCGGCGTTCGCGACGGCGGGGGACGGCGGCGCGCGGGGCGGCTGGCGCGGCGGCTTCGGTCGGCTCGGTCGCGGCCGGGGCGGTCGCGGCGGGCGCTGCCACGGCGGGCCGGGCGCGGCGGGTGCGTGGCGGCCTGGCGGCGGTGGCGACCGGGGGTGCGGTCTCCTCCTCAGGGGCCGCGGCGGCGGGCGGGCGGGCCGCGCGCTTGGGTGCGGCGGGCCTGGCCGGGGCCCGGCCTCGCCCACGGCGGCGGCCGTCGTCGGGGGCCCAGTCCACCGGGTCCAGCCCCTCGACCGGGAACGGCGGAATCGGATGGCCGATCAGCGCCTCCACCGCGCCCACCGCGGCGGCGTCCCCGGGTTCGGCGATGGTGAAGGCGTGGCCTTCCAGCCCCGCCCGGCCGGTGCGGCCGATGCGATGGACATAGTCCTCGGCGTGGTGCGGCACGTCGAAATTGAACACATGCGACAGCCCGCCGATGTCGAGCCCGCGGGCGGCGACATCGGAGCAGACCAGCAGCTGCAACTCGCCGGCTTTGAACTTCTCGAGGGTGGCGAAGCGGACGCTCTGGCTCATGTCGCCGTGCAGCGCGCCGGCGTTGAACTTGTGGCGGATCAGCGATTTGTGGAGGATATCCACGTCGCGCTTGCGGTTGCAGAAGATCAGCGCGTTCTGCACCTGCTGGGTGCGGACCAGCCGGCGCAGCGCCTCCCGCTTGTCGTGCTCGGCGACCAGCACCAGCCCTTCGGTGATGGTGGTGGCGACCGAGGCCGGGCGGGAGACCGAGATCTGGCGCGGATTGTCGAGGAAGGCGTCGGCCAGGCGCCGGATCTCGGGCAGCATGGTGGCCGAGAAGAACAGCGTCTGCCGGTTCTTCGGCAGCAGCGAGACGATGCGCTCGACATCGGGGATGAACCCCATGTCCAGCATCCGGTCGGCCTCGTCGATCACCAGGATCTTGACGTCGGTGAGCAGCATCATGCCGCGTTCGAACATATCGAGCAGGCGGCCGGGGGTGGCGATCAGCACGTCCACCCCGCGCATCAGCACGTCCTTCTGGTCGGACATGCTCTCCCCACCGATGATGAGGGCGTGGGTGAGTTTCAGATATTTGCCGTACTGGACGAAGTTTTCCGCCACCTGCAAGGCGAGTTCACGGGTGGGTTCCAGGATCAGGCTGCGCGGCATCCGCGCCCGGGCCCGCGAGCCGTCGAGGATGTCCAGCATCGGCAGGGTGAAGCTGGCGGTCTTGCCGGTGCCGGTCTGGGCGGCGCCCAGCACGTCGCGGCCCATCAGCACCACCGGGATCGCCTGCGCCTGGATCGGGGTGGGGGTCTGGTAGCCCATCTCGGCCACCGCCTGCAGCACCGGTTCGGACAGGCCGAGGTCGGCGAAGGTGGCGCTTGGTGGTTCCGCCACACTCGGAGGTTCCGGCGTGGGGAGGATCGTATCGGTCAACAGCGTGTCCCGTCGGGAAAAGGGGCGCCGCATCAGGCAGCGCCAAGGGGGCACCCCGGAGGGATGAGGCGCCTGGATGCTGCGCGTATCGGAGTGCCGGGGCGGAAAGTCAAGCTTCGGGGGGCGGGCCGCATCCACCGAGCAGGCCTTCGGCGAGCAGGGCGGCGAAGGCGGCGGCGGCGTCCTCGGGCGGTACCGCGGCCAGCGCCGCCGACAGGCTTGCCCCGGCGGCGAGCGCCGCCGCCAGCGCCGCCTCGGGGGGCGGGAGCGGGCGCACCCGCAACATGCCGTCCGGAGCCAGCACCGCCAGATCCTCCCCGGGCGCGGTGGGATCGATCGCGGCCAGGGCGGCGTCTTTGGTGGCGTCGTCCGCGCCGAGCACGGCCTCCCAGATGGCGCGCGCGGGGCCGGCGGTGCGGAGCAGGGTCAGGGTCGGGTGCATGGTGAAGACGGCATCCTCGCGCCCGGCCAGCGCCGCGGGGTCGAGCGGCGGGGCGGGATCGGCGTGGATGGCGCGACAGACCGCCCATTCCAGCCGCGCGATGTCAGGCAGATAGGCGAGCCCGGCCGCCGGCGGGTAGCCGGCCAGGAACGCGGCGAAGCCGGCGCCGTATTCGTAGAGATCGGGCGAGGCGGGAGGGTCCTCGGGGATGAAGCGGGCGGCGGCGGCGGCGAAGAATTCCTCCCCCACCAGCCGGTTCACGGCGGGATAGGTCAGGCGCAGCGCCGCGGTCAGGTTGCCGAAGACATTGTTGCGATAGACCCCGAGCCGGGCGGCGGCGGGCACCGCGCCGCCCAGGATTTCGGCCGGCGGCGGCGCGTCGCGCAGCAGCGCGTCGCGAAAACAGCGTTGCAGCGCGTGCAGGCCCGTCATGCGGCATGCCCGGCCGGCGCGGCCAGCCGCAGCAGCCAGGCGCCGATCAGGCTGAGCAGCGCCACCGAGCCGGCCTGCCAGATCAGCACCATCACCGCCGCGTCCTGCGGGTGATAGAGGCGCAACGCCGCCGCCCCCAACGCCGCCGCCGCCAGCGCGCCGCACAGGCACGCCGCCCCCGCCCGCACCCCGCGCGAGCGGCGCAACAGCGCCACGATCGCCACCGCCGGCACCGCCCCGCCCAGGGCGATGGCGGGAAGGCACATCCAGTCCTGCGTCACCACCAGCCCGGCCGGGCCGATATGCAGCGCGACCGCGATGCATTGCTGGCCGAGCGTGCCGAGCCACAGCGCCAGCGGCGCCACCGGCAGCAGGAGCTTCCAGCCCGGCTGGTCCGGCACCACCGCGCAGAGCGCGGCATAGGCGGCGGCGAGCGCGGTCAGCGCCGCCGCCCCCAGTTCCAGCACGAAGACCGGCTGTGCCAGCAGCGCCAGCAGGTTGGGGCGCAGCCCGTAGCCCACCGCCACCACCGCCGCCGCCGGCACCGAGACGGCCAGCCAGCGCGCCAGCCTCCGTCCCGGCGCGGGCAGCCGGCGCACCGGGGCAAGGTTGCCCGCGAGCCGGTCGATCAGCGCCTGGGTGTCAGTCCGTTCCATGCAACAACCTGCGTAACGCCTTGATGCCGCGGTGAGTCGCCACCTTGAGCGCGGTCACGCTCTGGCCCGACTCGGCCGCCGCCTGCTCGAGCGACAGCTCGCGCAGCTTGGTCAGTTCCAGCGCCTGACGCTGCCCGGGCGGCAAGCGGGCGATCGCGTCCCGCAGCGTGGCCTCGTCCAGAGTCTGGTCCTGGGTGGTATTCGTCGCCAGCGCGGCAGAGGTTTCATCGAGGTCATCAATCGGCACGTGCCCGGCGCTGCGGCGGCGGTGGCGGCGGACCGCATCGCCGCCGCGGAAGCGCATCACGCCGTAAAGGAACGGCAGGAACGGGCGGGTGGGGTCGTAGAGCTGGCGGGCCGCGTGCAGCGCGAGCAGGGTTTCCTGCACCGCGTCCTCGATGGTGGCGGGGTCGAGCCCCGGCCAGCGGGATCTCGCGGCGCGGCGCAGCGCCGGCAGCACGGCGCGCAGCAGGGCGGCGTAGGCGCGCGCGTCGCCGGCCTGCGCGGCGGCCATCCAGCGGGCGAGATCGGGCGGTTCCTCGGCCATGCGTGCCGTTCAGGCTCGCCCGGGCGGGGCAACAGCGGCCAGCATCCGCCCGCTCCTAGCCCAGCACCTCGTCGGTGTGCTCGCCGAGCCGCGGCGCCGGCGCGCGCACCGCGCCGGGGGTGGCGGAGAGCTTCACCGGCACGCCGAGGGTGCGGAACTTGCCGGTCACCGGATGCTCGGTCTCCACCACCATCCCGCGTGCCAGCATATGCGGGTCGGTCAGCACCTGGTCGAAGCCCAGCACCGGGCCGGCGGGGATGCCGGCTGCCTCCAGCGCCGCCAGCCAATGCGCGGACGGCCGCGCCCGCAGCGGCACCGCCAGCGCCGCCACCAGCGCGCCGTTATGCGCCACCCGGTCGGCGACGCTGGCGAAGCGCGGGTCCGCCACCAGCTCCGGCAAGCCGACGATGCCGCACAGCGCCTGGAAGAAATGCTGCTGAGAGGCGCCGATGGTGATGAACCCGTCGGCGGTGGCGAACACCTGATAGGGCGCGCTGCCGCGATGCTGCTGGCCGATCCGCGGCGGGCGGGTGCCGGTGGCGAAGTAATGCGCCGCCTCGTACACGCAGAACGAGGTGGCCGCCTCCACCAGCGAGGTCTCGACATGCTGGCCCTGGCCGCTCTGGTGGCGCGCCTCCAGCGCCGCCAGCAGCCCGAAGGCCAGGAACATCCCCGCCGCGACGTCGGAGATGGCGATCGGCAGGCGGAACGGCGGGCCCTCGGCCGGGCCGTTGATGCTCATCAGCCCCGACATCGCCTGCGCGATCAGGTCGAAGCCGCCGCGCGGCGCGTAGGGGCCGGTCTGCCCGAAGCCGGAGATCGACCCCATGATGACGCGCGGGTTGCGGGCGTGGATCGCCTCCCACCCCAGGCCTAGCCGGGCCATCACCCCGGGGCGGAAATTCTCCACCACGAAATCGGCGCCATCGACCAGCTCGAGGAAGCGGGCGGCGTCGCGCTTGAGGTCGATCGCGACCGAGCGCTTGTTGCGATTCCAGATCATGAACGGCGCGCTCTGGCCGTTGACGAAGGGCGGCATCTGGCGGGCGGCGTCGCCCTTGCCGGGTTGTTCCAGCTTGATGACCTCGGCGCCGTGGTCGGCCAGCATCATGCAGCAATAGGGGCCGGACAGATTGCTGGTGAGGTCCAGCACCCGCAGGCCGTGCAGCGCACCCGGCATGATCGTCCTCCGCGCGGCTTGGCGCCGCGGGCGCGTGATGCCATGATCCGCCGATACCGCAAAGGGGATGGAAATAATGGCCGAGACCGCCGACGTGCTGACCGAGATCGACGCGGCCGGCATCGCCACCGTCACCCTGTCCAACCCGGCGCACCGCAATGCGGTGACCTTCGCCATGTGGTGCAAGCTGGGGGAGATCTTCCAGGGGTTCCGCGACCGCGCCGACGTGCGGGTGGTGATCCTGACCGGGGCGGACGGCAATTTCTCGACCGGGGCCGATATTTCCGAGTTTCCCCGGCTGCGCAGCACGCCGGAGGGGATCAAGGCGTACAGCACCGCCGGCCATGCCGCCACCATCGCCATCCGCGACCTGCCGCAGCCCACCATCGCCGCCATTCCGGGCTTCGGGGTGGGGGGCGGCTGCGGGCTGGCGCTGGCCTGCGACTTCCGCGTGGGCGACGAGACCACCCGGATGGGCATCCCGGCGGCCAAGCGCGGCATCGTCTATTCGGTGCTGGATTCCGAGAATCTGCTGCGGACCGTCGGCCTGCCGCGGGCCAAGCTGGTGCTCTATACTGGGCGCATCTTCCCGATGGCCGCCTGCCGCGCCATGGGGCTGTTGGACGAGGTGGCCGAGGATCACGCGCTGGCCGGGGCGCGGCGGTTGGCGCATGAACTCGCCGGCTGCGCGCCGCTGTCGCAGCGCGGCGGCAAGCTGACCCTGGAAGCGCTCGCCCGCGACGAGGTGGCCGCGCGCATGGGCGAGATCGAGGCGGCGCAGAAGCGCGCCGCCGATTCCGAGGATTACCGCGAGGCCACCGCCTCCTTCATCGAGAAGCGCCGCCCGGTCTTTCGCGGACGCTGAGCGAGGACCGCGGCGAAGCGGGCGCTGAACCGCGCCGCCCCGGCCGGGTTGAGGTGCGAGAACGCATCGCCGAACCAGCGGTCTGGCCAGTGCGGCATCACCCCGCCCTGGACCCGGAACCCCGGATCGCGCGCCGCCAGCGCCGCCAGATACGCCGCGAAGCCGCGCCGGACGCGCGGGCGCACCGCCCGCCAGGTGGCGGTGTTGATCGGCATGGCCACGAATGTCACCGGCACGCGATGCGCGCGCGCCAGCCGCAGCAGGGTGCGGAAATACCAGTCCAGCACCGGCGCGGGGTGGAAGCGGCGCAGCGTGCCCTCGGCGGCGATCACCGCCGAGCCGGCGGCGCGGCCGAAATAGTAATGCCCGCGCGCGGCCAGCACCCGGCGCAGCCGCCGCCGGTTCTCGAACCAGCGCAGCGCGATGCCGCCATGCAGCAGGGGGCCGAAATAGAGGGTGGGAAAGCGTGCCGCGTAGAGCGCCGCGCGCAGCCGCCCCGGCTCCCCGCGCGGCAGGCGCAGCCGCCAGACCGAGAAATCCCCGGTGGCGCGGGAGACGTGGCGCAGCCGGGCGAGCGCGCGCGGTCCCTCGAAGCCGAAGGCGACGCTGCGCGCCCAGAACAGGTCCGGGCGGACGAAATGCACCGCGTCGAAGGAGACGATCACCCGGCGCGGCGGGCGCGGGCAGGCAAGCGCGCGACGCAGCGCGGAATAGGCCTCGATCGGCTCGCCGCCGCCGACGGCGAGATTGACCACATGCCCGGGCAGGCGGCGCGGGATCAGGTCGGCCGCGGCGCGGGAATCCCCCAGCACCAGCACATCGCCCACCCGGCAGGCGGCGAGCAGCCGTTCCTTCGCCAGCCAGGCCGGGTATTCCGGGTCCAGATAGGCCAGCGGCATCGCCGCCACCCATAGCCAGACCAGCGCGAACACACCGGCGAAGGCGGCAGCGGCCAGGGTCAGGAAGCGCCCCGGCGGCAACTCCGGCCGGTCAGAACCGGAAATAGAGGAACTCACTGGTCCCCCCCAGCGCCAGCGCGGCCAGCGCCGCCGCCCCGCCCATGGTCACCGCCCAGGGGGCGGTGCAGCGCCAGGCCAGCCCTGGCCACGGTCCCGCCCGCACCGCGCCGAGCGCCGGCTCCGCCGCGCGCATGATCTGCTGGGTGGTGGGGGCCAGCCAGACGATCGCGTAGAGACCTGCGAGCCAGGCCACCATGCGGCCCGCCCGCAGCCAGGCGCGCGCGCCCGCCAGCACCGGGACGCCGAGCCCGTGCACGCCGGCCATGTCGGCCAGCATCCGGCCGGCGATGCTCAGACTGGGCGCGCGGAACACCACCGCGCCGGCCAGCACCGCCAGATAGGTCAGCGCCACCCGGCCCGGCAGCGGCCGGCGCGGCCCCCACAGCCGCCAGCCGTGGTTGACCACCAGATACACCCCGTGCAGCGCCCCGAAGACGATGAAGGTCCAGCCGCTGCCGTGCCAGATCCCGGCCAGGGTCATGGTGAGCAGGATCGGCAGCGCGACCATCGAGGCGAACCCGTCGGCGGAGGACTGGCCGGCCCGCCCCACCGCCTGCCCGCGCCGGGCCCGAAGGCGGGTGGCCCGCAGCGCCAGCGGGTTGAACAGGAACAGGGTCAGGTAGCGGGTCAATGTCATGTGCCAGCGCTGCCAGTATTCGATCACGCTGCCGGCCTTGTAGGGGGCATCGAAATTGAGCGGGAACCGCAGGTTGAACATCCGCGCCAGCCCGATCGCCATGTCCGAATAGCCGGAGAAGTCGAAATAGAGTTGCAACGAATAGGCGCCCGCCGCGCCCCAGGCCGACAGCGCCGGCAGTCCCGCCGCATGGCCGAACCCGGCCGCCACCATCGGCGCCAGCGGATCGGCCAGCAGCACTTTCTTCAGCAGGCCGATGACGAAGATGCTGCCGCCGGTCACCAGGTTGCGCAGGGCGATGCGCCAGGTCTCGGGGCGGGCGAACTGCGGCATGATCTCGCGGTGATGCAGGATCGGCCCGGCGATGAGATGGGGGAAGAAGGTCACGAACAGCAGGTATTCCCGCAGTCCGCCCGGCCGCGCCGTGCCGGCGCGCAGATCCACCAGATAGCCGATCTGGGTGAAGGTGAAGAAGCTGATGCCGAGCGGCAACTCGGGATGGGCGATGCGGAGCCCGATGACGCCCAGCAGATCGGCCAGGTATTTGAAATAGACCAGCGCGCCGAGATCGGCGGCGATGACGCCGGCCAGCAGCTTGGTGCGAACCCGTTCCGGGGCGGCGGCGATCGCCCGCGCCGCGGCGTAGTTCCCGCCCACCGAGGCGCCGAGCAGCGGCAGGAATGCCGGATTCCACCAGCCGTAGAACAGCAGCGAGGCGAGGATCAGGAACCAGCCGCCGCCGCGCGCCCCGCCGCGGCCCGTGGCGAGCGCGAAGCCCGCCAGCGCCGCCGGCAGGAAGGCGAGCAGAAAGACCGGCGAATTGAACAGCATTCAGGCGGCTGCCCGGCGCGCGGCGGATTTGGTCTCGATCAGGGCCACCAGATCGCCGACCTGGCGCAGCGCTTCGATCTCGGCGGCCTGGAAATGGATGCCGAAGCGACATTCCACCTCCACCACCAGGGCGATATGGGCCATGGAGTCCCAGCCGGGCACGTCGGCGGCCGAGGTGCCGGGGGTCAGCACGAGCTCGGGATCGTCCAGCACCTCGCGCAGGATCGCGCTGAGTTCGGACAGGATGGGGCGGGCGGGCGGCATCGGCGTCTCCCTGCGGCGGGCAGGGCAGGAAGCGCCGGGAATGATGGAGATTCGCCTAACGGGCTTCGGGGGGCGTCGCTTGACGGCCGACGCCCAGCACCGTCCCGTCGTCCCGCTGCACCAGGACCGCGAAGCGGGCCCCGGCCGGGCGGCGCAGCGAGAGCGCGCGCGGCGTTCCGTGCCAGCGCCCCAGCGGGGTGATGCTGCGCACCACGTCGATCTCGGTCAGCGTCGCCCCGGCATTCTCGCCCCCGCCGACATGGGTGGTGTGCGCGGGGTCGTAGCCGAACAGCACCACCTGGCCGGCGCCCGCCCCGGCGGGCAGGCGCACCGTCACCCGCCGTGGCGTCGCCGCCACCGCGACCGCGATGCCGCGCTGTCCCCGCGCGCGGGCGATGGCCGCGCGCAGCGCCGGCGCGTCCGACCCCACGAGCCGGGTGTGGCCGTCCACCACCGCTTCGGGCGTATAGACCTCGCGCGCGCCGCGCAGCCCGGCATACCAGTTCTGTCGCGCCGTCGCCGCCGCCAGCGCATACGGGTCCCGATACGCCGCCCCGTTCCAGTAGGTGACGTGCAGGTCGAGCGCGAGCAGGCCGGGGTCGGCCGCCGCCAGGCGCCGCAGCAGCGCATCCGCCGGCGGGCAGGAGGAGCAGGCCTGCGAGGTGAACAACTCCACCACCACCGGCCGCGGCGCCGCGCCGGCCGGCGTTGCCGCCAGCAGGGCCGCCAGCAGGGCCAGTGCCGGCCTCACGACCGGCCCCCGCCCGCCGCCAGCGCGGTGCGGAATGCCGCCACGCAGCGGGCGACATCCTCGGCGTCGTTATAGATATGCGGGCTGATGCGGATGCGCCCCAGCCGGTCGGCCACATACACCCCGGCCTCGGCCAGCCGGGCCAGGAAGCCGGCGGGGGTGCCGCCCGGGATGGTCACGCTGAGGATCTGCGGCGCGCGGATGGCGGTGCCGGGCACGCCCAGGCCGGGCACGCCCAGGCCGAGCGCCCCCAGGCCCTGGGCCAGGGCCGCGGTCAGCGCGGCCAGCCGCTCCGCCACCGCGGCGGGTCCGAGTGCGGCGAGCAGCTCCATGCCGATCGCGGCCATCTCGAGCGAGACGAAATGGTCGCGCTCGCCCATGTCGAAGCGGCGGGCGTCGGGCAGGTAGCGTGTGTCGGCGAGGTAGGGGATCCGCTCGGCGCTGACGCCGCGCCGGCCGTGGGCGGTCTGTTCCAGCGGCACCCCGTCCTGGCGCCGGGGGGCAACGTAGAGGAAGGCGCGGCCGTAGGGGCCGAGGGTCCATTTGTAGGTGGGGAAGACCAGGAAATCCGGGTCCAGCGCGGCCACGTCCACCGGCCCCGCCCCGACCGCATGGGTGGCGTCCACCAGCAGCGCGGCCCCCGCGGCCCGCAGCGCGGGGGCGATGCGGGAGAGGTCGAGCGCGCCGCCATCGGACCAGTGGACCGAGGCGATCGAGGCAAGGGCGGGCGGGTGGCGGGCGATGGCGTGCAGCACCGCGGCGGTCCAGTCGCCATCCTCGGGGCGGGCGACGGTGTCGAGGAGGATGCCGTGGGATCGGGCGCGGCTCAGCCATTCCAGCACCGGGGCGGAATGGTCGTCGGCCAGCACCAGCACGCGCGATCCGGGGGGCAGGTCCAGCGCCTTGGCCGCGGTGGAGACGCCGTAGCCGACCGAGGGGATGATGGCGACGTCGGCCGGGGCGGCGCCGATCAGGGTGGCGGCGGCGGCGCGGGCACGGGCGTACTGGGCCTCCGCGACGTCGGCGGGAAGGCGCCAGGGCTGCGCCTTGCGGGCGACGCCGATGCGTCCGGCCTCCACCGCGGCCAGCGGCAGCGGCCCCCAGGCGGCGGCGTTGAGCCAGGCGATGTCGGCGGGGATGTCGAACCGGTCGCGCTGGCAGGGGAGCATGGCGGCGCGCCGCGGCGGGTCAGTGCGGGACCGCCGGGCCGGCGGGCTTGGGCGGCGGCGCCTTGGCCGGGGCTTGCTTCGGGGCGGTAAGCGGGGCCGGCGCGGGCGCGGCGAGCAGGCCGGATACGCCGCTCTGGGCCGCGGTGCGGTTGAGCAGCGCCATGGCGAGCGACAGGCCGAGGAACACCGCGGCCAGGATGGCGGTGGCGCGGGTGAGGAAATTGGCGGTGCCGCGGCCGGACATGAAGGCGCCCATGCCCTGGGAGTTGCCGATGCCGAGCCCGCCGCCCTCGCTGCGCTGGATCAGCACGATGCCGATCAGGGCGATGGCGACGAAGACCTGGATGACCATCAGGATCGAGATCACGGGGCGAGCAACTCCGAACGGGCGGGGCCGTTTAGCAGGAGTGGCGCCGGGGTGCCAGGGTGCGGGGGGTCAGCGCCTGGGGACAAGGGAGGCAAATGAGCCTGCCGGGGAGACCGGTCAGCGTGTGCTGGAGGACGGCAAGATGCCTGTGGACTGCGCCTCTCGATGGGAGCCACGGTGCCAAGCGAATCCGAGCGAGTGGGACCTCTTGTTCATCGTCCCGGCCGGGCATCTCCTCTTTGGAATCTTTTTAGGCTACCCTCGGTTCACCGCCGGTGGGGGCGGGTTGTAGCCATTGCGTACAGGTTCCGGGATGTTCAAGGTCCAGTTCCAGAATTTTCGGTGTTTCGTCGATACCGGCGAGATCGAGATACGGCCGATCACGCTGCTCGTTGGCGAGAACAGTGCCGGGAAAACCTCGTTTCTAGCCGGCGTTCGCCAAGTACTCGAAAGTCTCAACCGCGGTAGCCCCAACCTGTTTAACCGAGACCCCTATTTCCTCGGAGGGTTCGAGCAAATCCTTCATCGCAAGTCACGCCGCCACACAGGCCACTCATCGTTTACGATGTCAATCGAAGGTTCAATAAATGCGAAGCCTGAAAACGGGCAGGGGAGGAATCACGACATAATACGCAACGAATTCACTTATCGTCATGGCTCGCCTCAGCCAGAACTGGCTCGCTATCGTGCGATTCACAAGCAGGTAAAACTGGATCTGGACCTGATCGGTGATCAAGTTACGGCGCAACTACTGTTGCCGCAGGCAGAACTTCCGATCGAGATCCCAACGCGCAGGACTCCAGTCGAGCGGGCCGGCCTCTTTCGGGATCATCCTGGACTTCTCATGGACTACATAGAATTTCTTCTGATGGACCTTCGCCATCCAGAACTTCCACTCGAAGCGGATCAGAACTCCGAGATTAATCCATCACAGGCAAAAGAAGCGAGAAGTATGTTGCACGCGTCGCACGCGATGCGCGCGGCGTTCCGTCGCCCAATCTTTGCCAGCGCCCCGGTTCGGACGGAACCGCGCCGCACTTAATACTCCGTCAGAAATCGCTCCCTCTTCAGAGGGTTCGCATGTTCCCCTGGTTTTGGCGCAGGCTGCGCTGGGAAAGGATAATTCTGTCTGGCAAAAAATTCGGACCGACCTCGTCAACTTCGGAAAGCTATCGGGTCTTTTTACTGACATCAACGTTCATCGGTTTGGAAAGAAGGACATTGACCCATTCGAGATTATGGTGAACGTTCACGGAATGGCTCGGAATCTGGTGGACGTTGGCTATGGGGTCAGTCAGATTCTACCGATCGTTTATCAACTTTCTGACCCCGACACATATGGTGCTTATCTTTTACAGCAGCCTGAGGTACATTTGCACCCTCGTGCTCAGGCCGCCCTTGGTTCGCTGATAGTCCAAGCGGTGGCCCGGGCGAAGCGGCGGCCGTACGTATTGATCGAGACGCATAGCGATTATCTTGCTGATCTCATGACTCCCCTCATTTTTGACTGGAAGATTACTTGGACCAGCCTCGCCGTGACTCTCCAGCGTGCGGCTTGTTG
>JBMFXF010000061.1:0-14449 GCA_049964515.1 Acetobacteraceae bacterium
GACGAGCTCCGCCGCGCCCCCCACGAGCGCGAGGACCCGATCGGCGATGACGCCCTCTCCCCCATCAAGGGCATCGTCCACCGCTACCCCGACCGCGCCCTGCTGAAGCCGCTGCTCGCCTGCCCGGTCTATTGCCGCTTCTGCTTCCGCCGCGAACACGTGGGCCCCGGCGGCGGCCTGCTCAGCGAAGCCGAACTCGCCGCCGCCCTCGCCTGGCTCGCCGCCCGCCCCGCCATCCGCGAGGTCATCCTCACCGGCGGCGACCCGCTCATGCTCGCCCCGCGCCGGCTCCGCGCCCTGCTGGCCGGGCTCGACGCCATCCCGCATATCGAAACCCTCCGCATCCACACCCGCCTCCCCATCGCCACCCCGGAGCGGATCGCGCCCGCCCTGCTCGCCGCGCTGGAGACCGCCACCCCGCTCTGGCTGGTGCTGCACGCCAACCACGCCAGCGAGTTCTCCCCGGAAGCCCGCGCCGCGCTCGACCGGCTGCGCCGCGCCGGGCTCCCGCTGCTCGGCCAGTCGGTGCTGCTGCGCGGGGTGAACGACAGCGCCGCGGCGCTGGAAGCGCTGTTCCGCGCCATGCTGGCCGCGCGGGTGAAACCCTACTACCTGCACCAGCTGGACCCCGCCCCCGGCACCGCGCGGTTTCACGTGCCCATCGCCGAGGGCCAGGCGCTGCTGCGCGCCCTGCGCGGGCGGGTCACCGGCCTCGCCTGGCCGACCTATGTGCTGGACATCCCGGGCGGGGCCGGCAAAGTGCCGATCGGCCCCGAGTACCTCGCCCCGGACGGCACCATCCGCGACCCCGCCGGCCGCCCCCATCTGCTGGAACACCCCCCGAATTGAGCGAGACCCCCTCCCTGCTGGCCCGCGCCGGCGCCCATTTCCGGCGCGAACCCCATGCGCGGCACCTCGCGCTCGCCTGCACCCTGGCGCTGGCGCCGGCGCTGCTGGCCAGCCGGGCGCTGTCGGACGTGCTGATCTCGCTCACCGGCCTGTTGTTCCTGCTCACCCGCCGGCGCGGCGACTGGGGGTTCCTGGCCCGGCCCTGGCACGCGCTGGCGCTGGCGTTCTGGCTCTGGCAGCTCGCCACCTCGGTGCTGCGCGGCGACGGCCACCAGATCGTCGAGGCGGTGGTGCTGATCCGCCTGTTCGTGTTCCTCGCCGCGCTCGAGGTCTGGGTGCTGGACCACCGCGCGGCGCGGCGCTGGTTCGCCATCGTGCTGCTGGTCACCGCGCTCTGGATCGGCGTCGAGTGCTGGCAGCAATACCTGACCGGCTACAACATGTTCGGCATCGGGCGCTGGGGCGACGGCTCGCTCACCGGCCCGATCACCAAGCCGCGGATCGGCCCCACCTGGGCGCTGCTCGCCTTCCCCGCCTTCATGCGCTGGCTGCTCCCGCTGCTGTCGCGCCCCGGGCGCTGGGCGCAGGGCCTCGGGGTGGCGGGGATCGTGGCGATGGCGCTGACCCAGGTGCTGATCGGCCAGCGGATGCCCACCATGCTGATGCTGCTCGGGCTGGTGCTGGCGGCGCTGTTGGTGCCGCGGATGCGCCGGCCGGCCGGCATCGCCATCCTGGCCGGGGCGGCGCTGGCAGCGCTGGCCAGCCTGATCTCCCCGCCCACCTACCACAAGCTGGTGGTGCATTTCGGCCAGCAGCTGGGGCATTTCATGGCCACCCAATATGCGCAGCTGTTTTCCCGCGCGCTGGTGATGATCACCGCGCACCCCTGGCTGGGGCTGGGCTTCGACGGCTTCCGCGACCACTGCCTGGACCCCGCCTATGCCCACGCGCTGTCCTGGTTCCCGGTGGCCGATCCGGCCAGCCCGCTCGGCTGTTCGATCCACCCGCATAACTACTACCTGCAGATCGCCACCGGCGCCGGCCTGCCCGGTCTCGCGCTGTTCGTCGCGCTGGGGCTGGCCTGGCTGTGGCGGCTGGGCCGCGGCGCCGGCGCCGCGCCGCGCCGGCTGGGGCCGTTCGTCACCGCCGCCATGGTGCTGTGGCCGATCGCCTCCACCACCTCGTTCTACACCCTGCCCAATGTCGGCTGGATCCTGCTCGCCATCGGCTGGGGGCTGGCCGAGGCGCGCCCGCTGCCGGAGGCCTGATGTCGCTGCTGAGCATCACCGGCGCGAGCCTGCGGTTGGGCGGGCGGGTGCTGCTGGACGGCGCCGAGCTCAGCGTCGATCCGGGCCGGCGGATCGGCCTCGTCGGCCGCAACGGGGCCGGGAAATCCTCGCTGCTGCGCGCCATCCAGGGCCAACTCGCCCTCGACGGCGGCAGCATCCGCCTCGCCGCCCGCGCCCGGCTGGCGGCGGTGGCGCAGGAGGCGCCGTCCGGTCCCGCCTCCCTGCTGGACACGGTGCTGGCCGCCGATCCCGAGCGGCTGCGCCTGCTGGCCGAGGCCGACTCCGCCCCGCCCGAGCGCCTGGCCGAGATCCACGAGCGGCTGCGCGCGATCGAGGCCGACAGCGCCCCCGCCCGCGCCGGCGCGATCCTGGCCGGGCTCGGCTTCGATGCCGCCGCCCAGGCCCGCCCGGTCGGCGATTACTCCGGCGGCTGGCGGATGCGCGTGGCGCTGGCCGCCGCCCTGTTCGCCGCCCCCGACCTGCTGCTGCTCGACGAGCCGACCAACCATCTCGACCTCGAAGCGACGCTGTGGCTGGAAACCTGGCTCGCGCGCTTTCCCGGCGCGGCGCTGATCGTCTCGCATGACCGGTTCCTGCTCGACCGCGCCGTCCACGCCATCGCCCATCTCGACCGCGGCAAGATCGCCCTCACTCCCGGCGGGTTCGACGAATTCGTGCGTATCCGCACCGAGCGCGCCGCCCAGCAGGCCCGCGCCGCCGAACGGGTGGCGGCCGAGCGGGCGCATATCCAGTCCTTCGTGGACCGGTTCCGCGCCAAGGCCACCAAGGCCCGTCAGGCGCAATCCCGCCTCAAGGCGCTGGCGCGGCTGCCGGTGATCGAGGCGGTGATCGAGGACGCGCCGACCCGGTTCGCCTTCCCCGACCCGCCCCGCCTCGCGCCGCCGATCCTGGCGCTGGACCGGGTGGCGGTGGGATACGCCGGCACCCCGGTGCTGCGCGGGGTGTCGCTGAGCCTGGATACCGAGGACCGGATCGCCCTGCTCGGCGCCAACGGCAACGGCAAATCCACCCTGGCCCGCCTGCTCGCCGGGCGGATGGACCCGCTCGCCGGCGAGATCCGCCGGGCGCCGCGCCTTTCCGTGGGCTATTTCGCCCAGCACCAGGAGGAGGAGCTGATCGCCACCGCCTCCGCCCTGGACCACTTGGCCGCCGCCCAGCCGCGCGCCACCGAGACCGCGCTGCGCGCCCAGCTGGCCCGGTTCGGGCTGGACGCCGACCGCGCCGGCACCCCGGTCGCCTCCCTCTCCGGTGGCGAGAAGGCCCGGCTGCTGCTGGCGCTTGCGACCCGCGAGGCGCCGCATCTGCTGATCCTTGACGAACCCACCAACCACCTCGACATCGACGCCCGCGAGGCGCTGGTGAAGGCGCTGGCCGACTACCAGGGCGCGGTGATCCTGATTACCCACGACCCGCATCTGGTGGAGCTGGTGGCGGAACGGCTGTGGCTGGTCGAAGGCGGCACCGCCCGCCCGTTCGAGGGAGATCTGGACGACTACCGCGCCCTGCTGGCCGAGCGGTCCCGCCCCGCCGCGCCCGCCGCAGCCCCGGCGCGGCGGGAGGAGCGGCGCGAACGCGCCGAGGCCCGCGCCGCCCTCGCCCCGTTGCGCCGCCAGGCGCGCGAGGCGGAGGTCGCACTGGCGCGCATCGCCGCCGAGCGGGCCCGGCTGGAAGCGCGGCTGGCCGACCCCGGCTTCTACGCCGCCGCCGGCGGGGCCGAGGTGGTGGCGGCGCAGACCCGTCTCGCCGAACTCGCCCGCGCCGAGGCCGCGGCCGAGACGGCGTGGCTGGAAGCCTCGCTGGCGCTCGAGAGCGCATGACGCGAGCGCCCCCCGGTGCAATACGCGGGTTACAAACGCTGCCCACATGCCCCGCCATGACCGACCTGCCGGGCCGCCCCGCGTGAGATTTCGCCGCCTCCTGCCCGCCGTCGGGGCCGTTTTTCTGCTCGCCGGCTGCCAGGTGGGACCGGCCTTCCACGCGCCGCGCCCGAAGCTGCCCGCCCGCTTCTCCGCCGCCTCGGGCGGGGCGCCGATCTGGCCGGCGCGCGGGTTCTGGCGCGGTTACGGCTCGCCGCAGCTGACCGCGCTGGTGGATGCCGCGCGGACCCGCGGCTTCTCGGTGCGGGAGGCGGTGGCGCAGCTCGAAATCGCCAATGCCGAGGTGGAAGGCGCCGCCGCGCCGCTGTTCCCCACCGTCGGCCTCGGCGGGTCCGGCAGTTTCACCCAGACCGGCGGGGTCCGCGATACGCGCCAGTATGCCGCCAATCTGCAGGCCTCCTACGAGATCGATTTCTGGGGCAAGACCCGCGACGCGCTGGCGGCCGCGCGGGCCAACGCCGCCGCCGCCCGCTTCAACGCCGCCACCGTGGCGCTGACCGCCGAATCCGCGGTCGCCACCACCTATCTGCAGGCGCTGGCCGATGCCGACCTGCTGCGTATCGCCCGACGCAACCTGGCCGCCGCGCGCGGCCTGCTGACCCAGCTGCGCGCCGAGTTCGCCGCCGGGGTCGCCGACGCGCCCACCGTCGCCCAGCAGGCCGCGCTGGTCGCCGCCGAGGCCGCCACCATCCCCAATCTGCAATCGCTCTACCGCCAGCAGATCATCGCCCTCGGCACGCTGACCGGGCAGGCGCCGGAGTTCATGCATGTCGCCGGCGGCACCCTGGCCGCGCTGCGGGTGCCGCGGCTGCGCCCCGGGCTGCCCTCGGCGCTGCTCGCCCGCCGCCCGGACGTGGCCGAGGCGCGGGCGGTGCTGATCGCGGCCAACGCCAATATCCGCGCTGCCATCGCCGCGTTCTTCCCCTCCATCTCGCTCACCGGCAGCGCCGGCTGGCAGTCGGCGGCGCTGAACGCGCTGTTCGTGCCAGGATCGAGCCTGCTGTCGGCCGCCGCCTCGCTCAGCGCGCCGCTGTTCGAGGGCGGCGCCCGCCGCGCCGCGCTGCGCGTCTCCCGCGCCACCTGGCGCGAGGACGTGGCGGCCTACGAGGCCGCGGTGGTCCAGGCGTTCTCCGATACCGAGACCGCGCTCACCGCCCTGCATTACGCGACCCGGCAGGAAGCGCTGGCCGCCCGCGCCGTCGCCCGCGCCCGCATCGCGCTGGCCGCGGCCGAGGCGCAGCTGCGGATCGGGGTGGTCGATATCGGCACCGTGCTGACCGCCGAACAGACGCTGCTTGCCGATGAGAACACGCTGGTGAACGCGCGGCTCGCGCGGTTGCAGGCCTCGGTGGCGCTGTACAAGGCCTTGGGCGGCGGCTGGACCGCCGCTGCGATGGGGGAGACCTAGACCGGTGGCACGACGCGGACGCATGATCGGCATCGGACTCGCGGCGTTGCTGGCGGCGGGCATCGCCTGGCGCCTGACCCACCGCGCCAGGCCCACCGCCCATGGCGGCGCCGGCCCCGCGCTGGTGGAGGTGGCCACCGCCGCCACCCGCTCCATGCCGGTCTATCTGAACGCGCTCGGGACCGTGATCCCATACGACACCGTGACGGTGCAGCCGATGATCACCGGCCCGCTGCAGGCGGTGCTGTTCCATCAGGGCCAGACGGTGGCCGCCGGCCAAGTACTGGCGCGCATCGACCCGGCGCCGTACCGGGCCGCGCTCGACCAGGCCGAGGCCAAGCTGGCGCAGGACCAGGCGGCGCTCGACAACGCCGAATTGCAGGCCCGCCAGTATGCCGCGCTGGTGCGACAGAACTACACCTCCAAGCAGCAGGCGGCGACGGCCGCGGCGACCGCGGCCGAGGACCGCGCGCAGGTCCGTCAGGACCGCGCCACCATCGAGACCGACCGCATCAACCTGGGCTACACCCGCATCACCGCCCCGATCGCCGGACGCACCGGCATCCTCAACGTCGATGCCGGCAATATCGTGGGGCCCACCACCGCCGGCGGCATCGTGACCATCAACACCATCCAGCCGGTCGCGGTGCAGTTCAGCCTGCCACAGCAGGACCTGCCGGCGATCCAGGCCGCGCTGGCGGCGGGGCCGGTGCCGCTGCTCGCCACCGCCGGCGGCGATCCGGCCACCGCCCCGGTGCTGGATCGCGGCACGCTGTGGGTGCTGGACAACACGGTGGCCGCCAGCACCGGCACGCTCACCCTGAAGGGCCGCTTCCCCAACCCGAAGCTGGCGCTGTGGCCGGGCGCCTATGTCAACGTGCGGGTGCGGGTGCGGGTGATCCCGGACGCGCTCACGGTGCCGCCGGTGGCGTTGCAGCAGGGGCCGGACGGCGCCTTCGTCTATCTGGTCAGGCCGGGACCGAAGCCGACCGTCATCATGCGCCCGGTCAGCATCGGCTATCAGGACAGCACCGCCGTGGTCATCACCAAGGGGCTGCAACCCGGCGATCGGGTGGTCACCGAGGGGACCTCGCGGCTGCATGACGGCGCGGCGGTGAAGATCGTGCCCGCGACCGCCGCGCGCGGAAAGACCGCGGCGGGGGGCAGATGAACGTCTCCGCCCCGTTCATCGCCCGGCCGGTCGCCACCGCGCTGCTGGCGGTGGCGATCCTGCTGCTCGGCGTGCTGGGCTATCGAGCGCTGCCCGTCTCCTCGCTGCCGCAGGTGGATTTCCCGACCATCCAGGTGGTGACCAAGCTGCCCGGCGCGTCGGCGGACACCGTCTCGAAGCTGCTCACCGCGCCGCTGGAACGCCAGTTCGGGGAGATCGCCGGCCTCGATGCCATGAGTTCGGTCTCCGGGCTGAATACGTCCACCATCACGCTGCGGTTCTCCCTGAGTGTGTCGGCCTCGGCGGCGGCGCAGGCGGTGCAGGCGGCGATCAACGCCGCCGCCGGCACCCTGCCGCCCAATCTGCAGTACCCGCCGGTCTATCATCAGGTGAACCCGGCGGACGCGCCGATCATGACCCTGGCACTCACCGCGCGCACCCTGCCGCTGCCCGAGGTTGCCAACGTCGCCCAGACGGTGCTGTTGCAGAAACTCGCGGAAGTGCGCGGCGTCGGGCTGGTCACGGTGGTCGGCGGCGCACGCAAGGCGATCCGGGTGGCGGTCGATCCGGAACAATTGGCCGCCTACGGTCTCTCGCTCGAGGACGTGCGCAACGCGATCGTGAACGCCAACCAGCCGGGCGCCAAGGGCGGTCTCGAGGGGCCGCACCAGGCCTATGCGATCGGCGCCAACGACCAGATCACCGCGGCGGCGGAGTACCGCCGGCTGGTGATCGCGTATCGCAACAAAGCACCGGTGCGGCTCAGCGCGGTCGGGCGGGTCACCTCGGGTCTCGAGAACAACCAGGAACTGGCCAGCTTCAACGGCACCCCGGCGGTGGTGTTGCAGATCCAGCGCCAGCCGGGGGCCAACATCGTCAGCACGGTGGCGCGGGTGCGCGCGGCCCTGGCGGCCGACCGCAGCGCGCTGCCGCCGGCGATCCGGCTGACCGTGGTGGGCGACCGCACCGCGACCATCGAGGCCTCGGTGCGCGACGTGCAGCTCACCCTGGTGACCGCGGCGCTGCTGGTGGTGCTGGTGATCTTCCTGTTCCTGCCCAATCCGCGGGCGGTGCTGATTCCGGCGGTGGCGTTGCCGCTCTCCATCGTCGCCACCTTCGGGGTGATGGATGCGCTCGGCTACCAGCTCGACAACCTGTCGCTGATGGCGCTGACGGTCGCCGCCGGCTTCGTGGTGGACGACGCGATCGTGATGATCGAGAACATCGTCCGCTTCATCGAGGCCGGCGAACCGCCGCTGCGCGCCGCCTATCTGGGCGCCGCGCAGATCGGCTTCACCATCATCTCGCTCACCGTCTCGCTGATCGCGGTGTTCATCCCGCTGCTGTTCATGTCCGGGCTGGTCGGGCGGCTGTTCTCGGAATTCGCGGTCACGCTCTCGGTCTCGGTGGCGATCTCGGCGCTGGTCTCGCTCACCCTGACGCCGATGATGAGCGCGCGGCTGCTGCGCCCGGCGGCCGAGGCGCACCCGGGGCGCATCGCCCGCGCGGCGGAGGCGGCGCTGGCGCGCACCCGCGATGCCTACGGGCACGGGCTGCGCTGGTGCCTGCGTCACCAGCTTCTGATGCTGACCGGCTTCGGGCTGACCGTGGCGCTGACACTGGTGCTGTTCCTCGCGGTGCCGAAGGCGCTGCTGCCGGAGGAGGACACCGGCCAGATCGTCGCCGTGACCGTGGCGCGGCAGGATATCTCCCTGGCCGCGATGCAGCGGCTGCAGGACCGGGCGATCGCGGCGATCCGGCGCGATCCGGCGGTGGCCGCGGTCACCTCCCTGATCGGCGCCGGCGCCACCAACCCGACGCCGAACACCGGGCAGCTCAGCATCGTCCTCAAGCCGATCGGCACCCGCCCCGGAATCGGGGCGGTGATGGCCGCGCTGGGGCGCGCGCTGGCCGCCATCCCCGGCCTCACGGTCTATATGCAGCCGGTGCAGGACATCACCCTGTCCTCGCGCGTCTCGCCCACCCAGTACCAGTACACCCTGACCGGCACCGATCAGGCGACGCTGGACGCCTGGTCGGAAAAGCTGCTCGCGGCACTGCGGGCACGGCCGGAACTGGCCGATGTCGTCTCCGACCAGGCCCCGCGCGGGCTCGAGACCCGCCTGCATATCGAGCGTGCCGCGGCGGCCCGGCTCGGCGTCACCGTCGCGGCGGTGGCGAACACCCTCTACGATGCGTTCGGGCAACGGCAGATCACCACCATCTATGCGCAGAACGCGCAGTACCGGGTGGTGCTGGGGATCGACCCGTCGCTGGCCAGTTCCCCGCAGGCGCTGGCGTCCATCTACGTGCCGGCGGGCAGCCTGACCGCGGCGGCGGCCACCACCGCGGGCGGACCCGGCAGCGCGGTGAGCGGCACCAGCACCCAGACCACCAGCGCCGCCGCCGCCACCCCGCCGGCGCAGATCCCGCTGGATGCGGTAGCGCGCATCACCACAAGCCATGGCCCGCTGGTGATCACCCGCGAGGATCAGTTCCCCGCCGTCACCATCAGCTTCAATCTCGCCCCCGGCGTCTCGCTCGGCGCGGCGGAGCAGGCGATCGCCGCGGCCGAGGCGAAACTCGGCGTGCCCTCCGGCATCAGCGGCGTGTTCTCCGGCGCGGCGGCGGAGTTCCAGTCCGCGCTGGCCGACACGCCCTGGCTGATCCTGGCCGCGGTGGTGGTGATCTACATCGTGCTCGGCGTGCTCTACGAAAGCACCATCCACCCGCTCACCATCCTGTCCACCCTGCCGTCCGCCGGCGTCGGCGCGCTGGCGGCGCTGATGCTGACCGGCACCGAGTTCACCGTGGTGGCGCTGGTCGGCATCGTGCTGCTGATGGGCATCGTCAAGAAGAACGGCATCATCCTGGTGGATTTCGCGATCGAGGCGGAGCGCACCCGCGGGCTGGACCCCGAGCAGGCGATCACCGAGGCCGCGCTGCTGCGCTTCCGCCCGATCATGATGACCACCATGGCCGCGCTGTTCGGCGCCGTGCCGCTGGTGCTGGAACGCGGCGCGGGCGCCGAACTCCGCACCCCGCTCGGGGTGGCGATCATCGGCGGGCTGCTGGTCAGCCAGGCGCTGACCCTGTTCACCACCCCGGTGATCTACCTGGCGCTGGACCGGCTGCGTCCGCGCCCGGCGGCGCTGGCGCATCCGGCGGAGTAGCGCATGGGCTTCTCCGCGCTGTTCATCCGCCGGCCGATCGGCACCGCGCTGCTGGCGATGGGGATTCTGCTCGCCGGCACGCTGGCGTTCTTCCGCCTGCCGGTGGCCGCGGTGCCCTCCATCCCGGTGCCGGGGGTGGTGATCTTCGCCTCCGACCCCGGCGCCGATCCCGCGACCATGGCCAGCACCGTCGCCGCGCCGCTGGAGCAGACGCTCGGCGTCATCCCGGGGGTGGAGGAAGTGCGCTCGCTCAACTCCACCGGCTCCACCACGCTGATCGTGCTGTTCGACTCCGGTACCGACATCGACGCCGACGCCCATGCGGTGCAGGCCGCCATCGATGCCGCCCTGCCCAACCTGCCCTCGGGGATGCCGTCGCTGCCGTTCTACCGCGTGTTCAACCCGGCCTCGCGCCCGGTGATGACCATGTTCCTCTCCTCGCGCACCCTACCGCTGCGCCAGGTGTTCGATTTCGCCAACACCGTGATCGTGCAGATGCTGTCGCAGGTGGCCGGGGTGGCGCAGGTCAACCTCTATGGCGGCGAGCAGCCGGCGGTGCGCATCCGCTTCGACCCGCACCGGCTGGCCGCGGTCGGGCTGACCCCGGGCGATATCTACAACGCGGTGCGCAGCGCCAATGTGCTGGCCCCGCTCGGGGTGATCTCGGGGCCCCAGCGCAGCACGGTGCTGTCGATCGACGGGCAGATGACCACCGCCGCGCAGTACCGGCGGCTGGTGCTGCACGCCGCGAACGGCGCGCTGCTGCGGCTCGGCGACGTCGCCTCGGTGATCGACGGCGTCTCCAACACCCAGGTGGCGGCGACCGACGGACGCTCGCCCGGGATCGTGGTGGCGATCACCAAGACCGCCTCGGCCAATGTGATCCAGACGGTTGCGGGCATCCGCGCGCGGATGCCCGAGATCGCGCGCCACCTGCCGGCGGCGGTGCATCTGCGGATCATGACCGACCGCACCACCACCATCCGCGCCAGCGTGACCGATATCGAGTTCACCCTGCTCATCACCGTGCTGCTGGTGCTGCTGGTGGTGACCCTGTTCATGCGGCGGCTGACGCCGACCATCGCCGCCGGCGTGACCGTGCCGCTGTCCATCGCCGGCACCCTGGCGGCGATGTGGGCGATGGGATTCTCGCTCGACAATTTCTCGCTGCTGGCGCTCACCATCTCGGTCGGCTTCGTGGTCGATGACGCGATCGTCATGATCGAGAACATCGTCGCCCGCCACGAGCAGGGCGGCACCGGGATGGAGGCCGCCATCGCCGGGGCGCGGCAGATCGGCTTCACCGTGGTCTCGATCACCGTCTCGCTGGTGGTGGTGTTCCTGCCGCTCACGCTGATGGGCGGCATCATCGGCGGGCTGTTCAACGAGTTTGCGCTCACGCTGTCGGTGTCGATCCTGATCTCGGGCGTGATCTCGCTCACCGTCACGCCGATGATCTGCGGGCGCTTCATGGGGCGCACGCCGCGGGTGGGGCGGGATTCACGGGTGGCCCGCGCGATCGACGGCGCCTATCGCGCCAGCCTGGATGCCTATGCGCGCAGCCTGGACTGGGCGCTGGCGCACGGACGGCTGACCCTGGTCGGATTCGCGCTGACCGTGGCCGCCACGGTGTTCCTGTATATCAAGGTGCCCAAGGCGTTCATCCCGGAGGAGGACACCGGCCTCATCATGGGTGAGACCATCGCCGCGCCGGACGTATCGTTCCAGCGGATGCAGCGGTTGCAGGAACGGGTGGTGCGCATCATCCGCGCCGATCCGGCGGTGGCGACGCTCTCCTCGCGCATCGGCGTGGTGAACGGATTCTCCACCGCCAATCGCGGCAACCTCATCATCGGCCTCAAGCCGCTCCGCGAGCGGAGGGTCTCGGCCCAGCAGGTCATCCGGCGGTTGCGGCGCAAGATCGCGCGCATCCCCGGCATCGGCGCCTATATGAACGTGGCGCAGGACCTGTTTTTCGGCGGGCAATCGACCGGTGGGGAATACAGTTTCTCGGTGCTGGATCCGTCGCTTGCGGACCTGGACCAGGTGATCGCGCGAATGGAGCGGAAGCTGCGCGGGGTGAAGGCGATCACCAACGTCTCCTCCGACCAGGACCGCGCGGAAACGCAGCTCACCGTCACCATCGACCGCAGCACCGCCGCCCGGCTCGGCGTCACCATCGCCGCCATCGATACCGCGCTCGGCAGCGCCTTCGCGCAGCGCCAGATCTCGCGCATCTACGAGGCGCAGAACCAGTACAGCGTGGTGCTGACGGTGGGGGCGGCGCGGGCGCAGCATCCGGCCGATCTCGCGCATATCCGGGTGCAGGGCAGCGGCGGGCCGGTGCCGCTGCTGGCGGTGGCGCATATCGTGCGCGCCACCGCGCCGTTGCAGGTGGCGCATCTGGACGGCGAGCCGTCCGGCACCATCAGCTTCAACCTGGCCCCGGGGGCCAGCCTCGGCCCGGCGGTGGCGGCGGTGAAGGCGGCGATCGCGGCGATGGGGCTGCCGGCGGACGTGCGCATCAGCTTCGGGGGCAACGCCAAATATTTCCTGGAATCGTTGCAGACCGAGCCGCTGCTGATCGGTGCCGCGCTGATCGCCATCTATATCGTGCTGGGGGTGCTCTATGAAAGTCTCAGCCAGCCGCTGACCATCCTCTCCACCTTGCCCTCGGCCGGGGTGGGCGCGCTGCTCGCCTTCCTGCTCACCGGCACGCCGCTTTCGGTGGTGGGCATCATCGGCATCTTCCTGCTGATGGGGATCGTGAAAAAGAACGGGATCATGCTGGTCGATTTCGCCCTGGAGGCGGAACGGGAGCGCGGGCTCGACCCGCGGAGCGCGATCCGCGAGGCCTGCATCGAGCGCTACCGGCCGATCATGATGACCTCGCTCGCAGCCATCCTGGGCGCGCTGCCGCTGGCGCTGTCGGTGGGCACCGGCTACCAGCTGCGCCGGCCACTGGGGATCGCGGTGATCGGCGGGCTGCTCCTCTCTCAGGCGCTGACCCTCTATTCCACCCCGGTGATCTACCTGGCCCTGGCCGGGTTCGGGCGGCGGCGGGCGCGACGGATCGCCACCATGCCCGCGGCGTAGTGTGCCGATCCTGATGTATGTTGCCGTCGGCAGTGGTCAGGATCGGCACACTGGGCCTTTGTTTTCAGTGGCCTGCTGATCCCCGACGTTCACTGCGAAGGGCAGCGAACGGCAGCGGCAGGACACTGGCTTGCGCCCCGTCCCGGCGCGTGCTTTCCCCGCCGGCAAACGAGGAGACGCGGCATGACCGACTACCCCGCCGATACCGTGCTGGACCTGATCGACCGCCACCCGGCCGAGGCGCACGCAATCGGCGCGCCCGGGCGCGCCTGGATCACCCGCGCCGGGCTGCGCGCCCTGGCCCGGCGGACCATGGCGGTGCTGAACGGGTGCGGGATCGGCCGCAACGACCGGGTGGCGATCGTCGCCCCCAACGGGCCGGAGATGGCATCGAGCTTCATCGCCATCGCCGCCGGCGCCACCACCGCCCCGCTCAACCCGGCCTACAAGCCGGACGAGTTCGATTTCTACCTGTCCGACCTCAACGCCCGCGCGCTGGTGATTCCGCGCGGCATGGAGAGCCCCGCCCGCCTGGTGGCCGCGGCGCGCGGAATCCCGGTGATCGAGCTGATCGCCGATGCCGAGGGCCCCGCCGGCGCGTTCGCCCTGGCTCCGCCGCCCGGTCTCGCCGGCACGCCCGCCGCGCCGGGCCCGGCGGCGGGGGACGACGTGGCGCTGGTGCTGCACACCTCCGGCACCACCTCGCGGCCCAAAATCGTGCCGCTGCGGCAGATCAACATCACCGCCTCGGCCTTCCACATCGCCGAGACGCTGCGGCTCGGCGCCGACGACGTCTGCCTCAACATCATGCCGCTGTTCCATATCCACGGGCTGATCGCCGCCACGCTGGCCAGCCTGGCCGCCGGCGCCGGCGTCTCCTGCACGCCGGGGTTCAACGCCTTCCGGTTCTTCTCCTGGTTCACCGAGGTGCGGCCGAGCTGGTACACCGCCGTGCCCACCATGCACCAGGCGATCCTGGGCCTCGCCCCGCGCAACCAGGCGGCCATCGCCGCCGGGCGGCTGCGCTTCATCCGCTCCTCCTCCGCCTCGCTGCCGCCGCAGGTGATGGAGGCGCTGGAAGCCACCTTCGGCGTGCCGGTGATCGAGGCCTACGGGATGACCGAGGCGGCGCACCAGATGGCCTCCAACCCGCTGCCGCCGGCGCCGCATTACGCGGGCTCGGTCGGCGTCGCCGCCGGGCCCGAGATCGCCATCATGGACGAAGCCGGCACCCTGCTGCCGCGCGGCGCGCTGGGCGAGGTGGTGATCCGCGGCCGCAACGTCACCGCCGGCTACGAGAACAACCCCACCGCCAATGCCAGCGCCTTCACCAACGGCTGGTTCCGCACCGGCGATCAGGGGGTGCTGGACGAGGCCGGCTACCTGCGCCTGACCGGGCGGCTCAAGGAACTCATCAACCGCGGCGGGGAGAAGGTGAGCCCGATCGAGGTCGATACGATCCTGATGGATCATCCGGCGGTCGCGCAATGCCTGACCTTCGCACTGCCGCATCCGATGCTGGGCGAGGAGGTCGCCGCCGCCATCGTGCTCGCCGAAGGTGCCGC
>JBMFXF010000062.1:0-14045 GCA_049964515.1 Acetobacteraceae bacterium
GAGGCCGACTTCCTGCTCGATCTCCCAGGGGGTGCGAATCTCCGCGTGCAGGATGAGGTCCTTGAAGCCCGGACTGTGCTGCGCGATGCTGTCGATAACGGTCTGGCCGAAGCGCGCGCGGCGACCGCCACCGCGCGCCTCGATCTCGGCTACACCATCATCCGTGCCCCGATCGCGGGCTATATCGGCGATCGGGCGGCGCAGCTCGGGGCCTATGTGGCGCGCGGCCAGGTGCTGATGTCGCTGGTGCCCGCCCGCGGCCTCTGGATCGACGCCAATTTCAAGGAGGACGCGCTGGCCCGCCTGCGCCCCGGCCAGCCGGTCAGCTTCACCGCCGACGCACTGCCCGGGCAGACCCTGCACGGGCATGTCGGCAGCCTGGCCCCGGCCACCGGCGCGGTATTCAGCGTCATTCCGCCGCAGAACGCGACCGGAAACTTCACCCGCATCGTCCAGCGCGTGCCGGTGCGGATCCTGCTGGACGGCGCCGCCGCCCGCCCGGGCGCGCTGCGACCGGGCCTGTCCGCCACGGTCTCCGTCGATACCCGCCGGGAGACCCGCTGATGCGCACGATCCTGCCGTTCGCGGTGATGTGCGTCGGCATGTTCATCGCCCTGCTCGACATCCAGATCGTCGCCTCCTCGTTGCAGGCGATCGGCGGCGGGCTGTCGGCGGCGCAGGACCAGATCGGCTGGGTGCAGACCGCCTATCTGATCGCCGAGATCGTGGTGATCCCGCTGTCCGGCTGGCTGACCCGGGTGTTCTCCACCCGCTATCTGTTCGCCGCCTCGGCGCTGGGGTTCACCGCTGCCAGCGTGCTGTGCGGGATGGCGTGGAACATCGACAGCATGATCGTGTTCCGCGCCCTGCAGGGGCTGCTCGGGGCCTCGATGATCCCCACCGTGTTCACCTCCTCATTTCATTATTTCCAGGGACCGAAGCGGGTCTATGCCGCGGCCGTGGTCGGCACCATTGCATCCGTGGCGCCGGTGCTGGGCCCGGTGATCGGCGGGGCGATCACCGATGCGCTGAACTGGCACTGGCTGTTCTTCGTCAACCTGCTGCCGGGCCTCGCGGTGAGCGCGCTGGTGCTGTGGCTGGTTGATATCGATCGGCCCGAACCCGTCCTGCTGGCGGAGGCGGACTACCCCGGCATCATCCTGCTCGCGCTGACCCTGGGATCGGCCGAATATGTGCTGGAGGAAGGCGCGCGCTGGAACTGGCTGTCCGACCCCACCATCCGCGATCTGACCTGGCTCGGCGCGGTGGCGGCGCTGCTGTTCGTCGCCCGTGCCCTGACCGCGCGCGCGCCGGTGGTGGATCTGCGCGCGCTCGGCAACCGAAACTTCCTGATCGGCTGCATCCTTTCGTTCATCACCGGAATCGGGATTTTCTCCACCATCTACCTCACGCCGCTGTTTCTCGCCTATGTGCGCGGCTTCTCCGCCTGGCAGATCGGGCTGGCGATCTTCTCCACCGGCGTCGCCTCGGTCATCGGCGTGCCCGTCTATGTGGCGCTGGGCCGGCGGGTCGATCTGCGCTGGCTGATGGGCTTCGGGATGGCGATGTTCGGGCTGGCGATGTGGCGGTTCTCCTACATCACCCATGACTGGGGGGCCCGGCAGCTGCTGGTGCCGCAGCTGATCCGCGGCTTTCCGCAGGTGTTCGCGGTGGCGCCCAGCGTCACCTTGGGGCTGGGCAGCCTGCCGCCGGCGCGGCTGAAATACGCCTCCGGCCTGTTCAACATGATGCGCAACCTGGGCGGAGCGGTCGGCATCGCGCTGGGCGGGGCGCTGCTGAACGACCGCACGGCGCTGCATTTCACCGCCATCGCCGGCACGCTGACCCCGGCGAACGCGCCGATGCTGCGGCTGCTGGCAGGCATGACGACGCGCTTTGTCCCGCTGCTCGGCTCGGTTCCGGCGGCGCAGGCGGCCGCTCTGGTCCGGCTGCGCGCGCTGATCTGGCGGGAGGCCGCCACCGCCGCCTATGCCGACACGTTCCGCTTCCTCAGCCTGGCGTTCGTGCTGGCGGTGCTGCTGGTGCCGCTGCTGCGCCCGGTGGCGGCCGGGCCGCCGGCGGCGCAGTCCGGGCACTGAGCCGTTCCGCGCGGCGCTGCCCGGAACATCAGTGTCCTCGCGGTACTCCGATCGTTCGCCACTACACCGTCGAGTCCGGCCGGCTTCCGGGTTCCGGCGCCGACAGGCGAAGCGCCGCATAGATCGGCCATGCGGGCAACAGCAACCCGGCTCCATCGACGTAGCGTTGAGCCGGAAACGCGACCAAGCAGGCCAAAGCGTCGGAACCGACCGTATAGGCTGCGGTCAGCGCGAACAGAAGGCGGCCATACCCGGCAAGCAACCACGGCTTCAGCCGCAACAGGCCAAGCGCCAGCGCCACGATCGTCGCAACCACAAACGGCAGGTTGAAGACCAACGCGCGTCCGGTCATGCGCGCCAGCGCGCCGGCGATCCAGCCGAGCCAAAGCAGCGGACGGGCCAGGACCACGGCGAAGTCAAAGCGCTGCAACCGCGCGTTGAACGCCACCCAGCTCTCCCCTTGCCTGCGCAACGGCGCTACCGCACCGGATAGCAGCGGATCGGAGAATGGCGCCAGGATATGGAAATAGCCGATCTCTTCGGACAATAACGAGGGCACGCCGGTCGAGTTCGGCGGCACCTTCATGACGGTTCCGTCCGCCTCCAGCCGTCGGCGCCGGCGCATGATCGCCTCCGCCAGGGGGCGCTGCGCCGCAGGAGGCCGCAGTAGGACGTCAGGCGATACCATGCGCGCGGCAATCGCGGCCATGTCGTAGCCGCCGAATGAAGCAATATTGAAATCGCCCAGGACCGCAAGGCGCAGGCCGGCGATCAGCAACACCGGCCCCAACGCGGCGACCGTAAGGAGCGGCCCACACTGTCGCCGCGAGAGCCGCCACGATCGCGGCCCGGGCGAGGATCTCGGAGATTTCCACCCGCCCCCGGATCAACAGCATGTTGCTTGCAGGAAATGAGAAGGCCCGAGAAGCGGCGTGGATCGAAGACCCGCCGGCCCGCCGAACCTCCCGTGCCAGAGTCCACCCCGCTCCGAGGAGTTCCCCAATTTGTAACCAGGGCAACGCACCGGAGGCCTGCCCGTCCAGGGTGAGCGCGACGAACAGCCACCGGTAAAGGGGGAAGCGCGACCCAGCGAGGCATCGCGGCCCGGCGGAGGGCGCGAGCGAACTCGGGGTATCCAGCGTCACCCAGGGGTGCATCAGGCCGGCGGTCAGCAACGCCGTCAGCGTAGCTCCCGCGAAGAGCCAGCATCCGCGCCCCAGCCCCATTGCCTGATCGTGCCTCAATCAGGCGGGCAACGAACAACGCAATCCCGGCACGCCGCAACAGCCCGCATTCCCTCTCAATCCACGCAAATCAGTCCGACACGATCAGCGGCATGCTATCCTCGATCCGCGAGAACCCGACCGAGGCCGCGGCGAAGGTCGTCGCCTAGACGACCCTCGGCTCGACCGCCGACCAAGCGCCTCAGCACGAATCCTCCGTCGGGGCATCGGCATCGACCAGCACCGCCGCCATTCCGCCGTCGCGGGTCAGCGCCATGATTGCGTCCTTGCGCATCGCCACGTCCCCGCAGACGGGCGACGACCGCGCCGACGCTATGCCGGCGTCGGCGCCGGTCTGCCAGAACCGTTCGGCAGGAACGGCCGCGGCGTTGCCGTCGGCCCGGACGGCAACGCCATCGGCTCCCGCAACCGCGGCAATTCATCGCGCACCAGAGTTTCCCTTGCCAGCAGCAGTTCCGCGCCCTCGTGCAGTTCCGGCTGGTGCAGGGTCAGCAGATGCAGCGCGGTGGCGTACGCATCGCGGATCAACTCGCGGACGGCGCAATCGATTTCGCGCGCGGTCTCCTCGCTGTAGTCGTGCCGTGCCGGCTCGGGCATGGTGCCGAGCAGACCAGGGCGTCGCGTTTCATAGGCAATCTGGCCAAGTTTTTCCGACATGCCGAAGCGCGTGACCATGTTGCGCGCGATCTCGGTCGCCTTGTCGATGTCATCGACCGCCCCGGTCGAGATATCCGAGAACGTCAGCGCCTCGGCCGCGCGCCCGCCCATCAGCACCGCCATCTTGCTCTCGAGTTCGCCGCGATTGAGCAGGAAGCGGTCGTCGATCGGCCGCTGCATCGTATATCCGAGCGCGCTGATGCCACGGGGGATGATCGAAATCTTGTGCACCGGGTCCATCCCTGGCAACGCCATGGAAACCAGCGCGTGTCCCATCTCGTGATAGGCGACGACCCGCCGCTCCGACGGGATCAGCAACCGGTTCTTTTTCTCGAGCCCGGCCACGATCCGTTCGAAGGCGATGGTGAAGTCGCTCATCGCCACCGCATCGGCCTTACGCCGGGTCGCCTGCAACGCTGCCTCGTTCACCAGGTTGGCAAGGTCAGCGCCGGAAAATCCCGGGGTCAGGGCGGCGATCTGCGCGGGATCGACATCCGGGCCGAGCGTCACCCGCTTGAGGTAGATCGACAGCACTGCCACACGGCCCAGCCGGTCGGGCCGATCGACCAGCACCTGCCGATCCAGGCGCCCGGCGCGCAGCAGCGCGGGATCGAGCACTTCCGGGCGATTGGTGGCGCCGATCAACACGATGCCGGTCTGCGGATCGAACCCATCCAGCTCCATCAGCAGCTGGTTCAGCGTCTGCTCCTTTTCGTCGTGGCCGCCGGCGAAGGGGCCGCTACCGCGGGCACGGCCGAGCGCGTCCAGCTCGTCGATGAAGATGATGCAGGGGGCAACCTTGCGCGCCTGCTCGAACAGGTCACGCACCCGGGCCGCGCCGACGCCGACAAACATCTCGACGAATTCCGACCCGCTGATCGAGAAAAATGGCACGCCGGCCTCGCCGGCCACCGCGCGCGCCAGCAGGGTCTTGCCGGTGCCGGGCGGGCCGACCAGCAGGATCCCCTTGGGGATGCGCGCGCCCAACCGGGCATGGTCCTTCGGTTCCTTGAGAAACTCGACCACTTCGGCGAGTTCGTCCTTGGCTTCGTCCACCCCCGCCACGTCCGTGAACTTCACGTTGGTATCCTTCTCGACGAAGATCTTCGCCTTGCTCTTGCCGATCTGCATCAGGCCGCCGATCCCCTGCTGGCCGCCGAGGCGTTTGCCGAGGAACATCCAGATGGCGAAGAACGCCGCCGCCGGGACGATCCAGCTGAGGATGTCACCAAGCATGTGGTTCGCCACGACGCCGGTGACGGTGACATGGTATTTGCCCAGAAGATCCGCCGTGGCGGGCGCGACGCTCGCGGTCACGTATCCGGTCGGGCCCTTGGGCGGCACCGTCGCCGGCGTGCCGTGGAAATGGTTCTGGCTGACCGCGACCGCCGAGATCTTGCCATCATGAAGCAGCTGAATGAACCGCGTGTAGGAGACCTCCTCCGGCCCCTTACGGGCGATGAGGAGGCTCTGGATTGCGATCATGGCCGCGAAGGCAACAAGCGCATACCATATGTTGAAATGCATCTTCTTGTTCATGCGCGGCCTCCATGGCGGGGAATTAAGCCGGCGCACCTCCCGGCCTCGACGCGAGCCCGGTCAGCAGCATCGGGTCGGCACGCCGCAGCGTTCGCCGCAAGACCCAGGTTGACCCCAGGGATCGGCCGCGCAGACGGGAACTCCCGGGGACCAGGCTACGTCACGGACAACCGTCACGGGTCGGACATGGGGTACTCTTGGCACTCACATGGGGAGGCACGACATCCTCCACAACCACCGCACCAACAGGAAGTCTACGATGGCCCGCCGACACGACCTGGCGCGCCGTCGAACTCGAACGCCACCTCCGTATGTGGCAGCAGCCCGGCCCGTTCGCGGATGTCGGCCGGAGCGGTCACCTGGCCCTTGGATGTGATGCGCAGGTCCAATTCCTTACGCTTACCGGTAAGAAAAAGTGCACCCGGCCCTCCCCGCAAGCCTGGGGGTTCCCCGCCCGCGCGGGGCCAGGCGCACGGACCGCCATCCGGATTTCCTTGACAGTACCGCTCCGGTCCTGTATCCCCTCTCCCATCGCGGACGGGCCGGCAAGATCGCCCGCGAGGTCGGACCGGACATGGCCGCCCCGGCGGGGCCAGCTCCGGGGCCGTTTGATCCTTGCCAGATCATGGACTGTTATTCAGTCCCAGCCGTCCCGCTTCCGTGCCAGATTACCGGCACCGGCGTCGCCGGCGAAAGGAGCCGACCCATGGCCTCTGCCGTCCTCAACATTGCCCCCGAGGGCAACCTCACCCGCTACCTGCAGGAAATCCGCAAGTTCCCGATGCTCTCCGCCGAGGAGGAGCTCGACCTTGCCAAGCGCTGGCGCGACACCCAGGACATGGACGCCGCCCATAAGCTGGTGACCTCCCACCTGCGCCTGGTCGCCAAGATCGCCATGGGCTATCGCGGCTACGGCCTGCCGGTCGGCGAGCTCATCAGCGAGGGCAACGTCGGCATGATGCAGGCGGTGAAGCGGTTCGACCCCGACCGCGGGTTCCGCCTGGCCACCTACGCGATGTGGTGGATCCGCGCCGCGATCCAGGAATACATCCTGCACTCCTGGTCGCTGGTGAAAATGGGCACCACCGCGGCGCAGAAGAAGCTGTTCTTCAACCTCCGCCGCCTCAAGGGCCAGATGCAGGCGCTCGAAGACGGCGACCTCAAGCCCGAGCAGGTCAGCAAGATCGCCCATATGCTGGCGGTGCCGGAACAGGACGTGGTGAACATGAACCGGCGCCTCGCCGCGCCGGACCACAGCCTGAACGCCCCGGTCCGCGCCGAGTCGGAGGGCGAATGGCAGGACTGGCTGGTGGACGAATCGGAAAGCCAGGAAACCGCGCTGGCCGAACGCGAGGAGATCAGCGGACGCAAGGCCCTGCTCGCCGGCGCGCTGAAGACCCTCAACGACCGCGAACGCCACATCCTGATCGAGCGGCGGCTGAAGGATAACCCCGCCACCCTGGAAGACCTTTCGGCGCAATACAACATCTCGCGCGAACGGGTCCGCCAGATCGAGGTCCGCGCCTTCGAGAAGCTCCAGAAGGCGATGAAGACCGCGGTGGCGGAACGCCGCGCGCAGGCCGCCTGACCGCGCCGGCGCGCCCCCCGGGGCGCGCCGGCGGCCAGGGGGAGTGTCGGCGGGCTGTCGGGCGCCTGTCGGGCGCCTGTCGGGCGTGTTTTCAATCTTTAAGCTGCATGTCCGAAGATGCCGCTTTAGCCTCCCCGCCGATGTCCGAGCCCCCCTTCATCTCCCGGCGGCTGACCCTGGCGCAAATCGGCGTCGGCATCACCGTCGCCGGCCGCTTCCTGTTGCCGGCCGCGCCGGCCCAGGCAGCCCGCCCCATCGGCTTCCTGCCCCCGCCCTGGCGCAGGCCCGGCGCCACCGTCAAACCGCTGGTCATGCTCGACCCCGGCCATGGCGGGCGCGACCCCGGCGCCATCGGCGTCACCGGCACCTATGAAAAACACGTCGCGCTGGAAGCCGCTCTCGACCTCCACCAGCTGCTGATCGCCTCCGGCCGCTACCGGGTGGCGATGACCCGCGACACCGACGTGTTCATACCGCTGGAACAGCGGGTGGAACGCGCCCAGCGCGCCGGCGCCAATCTGTTCGTCTCCATGCACGCCGACGCCCTGCCCAATAACCACACGGTGCGCGGGGCCAGCGTCTATACCTTCGCCTCCCGCGCCTCGGACCCGGAAGCCGCCGCCATCGCCGCGTCGGAAAACGCCGCCGACCACAGCGTCAGCCAGCATTATCGCGGCCTGCCGCCGCAGGTGGCGCGGATCCTCGTCAGCCTGATGCAGCGCGAGACGCGCACCCTCTCGGGCGATCTCGCCACCCATCTGGTGCGCGCCCTGCCCGCGGCCACGCCCCTGCTGCCCAACCCGGAACGGCACGCCGGCTTCGTGGTGCTGCAATCGGCGCGCATCCCCAGCGTGCTGGTGGAGATGGGGTTCATGTCCAACCTCGCCGACGAAACCGCGCTGCGCCAGCCGGCGCACCGGTTCGCGGTCGCCCGCGCCATGGCCTCGGCCGTCGCCGCCTATTTCGCCACCTCCGCCCCGCGCATGGCCGGCTGACGCTTTCCTTCCGGCCCGGCGCGACCTATCCAGGGCGCATCCCTTTCCCGGAGCCGCGCCATGAGCCTCGGCCGCTTCCCCGCCACCCGCCTCCGCCGCAACCGCCATGACGGCTGGACCCGCCGGCTGGTGGCCGAGCACGCGCTCTCGGTCGATGACCTGATCTGGCCGGTGTTCGTCATCGAGGGCAGCGCCACCACCACCGAGGTCGCCGCCATGCCCGGCGTGGTCCGGGTCACGCTCGACCGGCTCGCCGCCCATGTCGCCCCCGCCGCCCGGCTCGGCATCCCCGCGCTCGCCCTGTTCCCGGCCACCCCGGCGGCGAAGAAGGACGCCGAGGGCACCGAGGCCACCAACCCCGAGAATCTGATGTGCCGCGCCGCGCGGCTGCTGAAGCAGGAGTTCCCCGAGCTCGGCCTGGTCGGCGACGTGGCGCTCGACCCCTACACCGACCACGGCCACGACGGGGTGATCCGCGACGGCTACGTCGCCAACGACGCGACGCTGGAGGTGCTGACCCGCCAGGCGCTGAATCAGGCCGAGGCCGGCATCGACGTGATCGCGCCCTCGGACATGATGGACGGGCGGGTGGCCGCGATCCGCGGCGCGCTGGACCGCGCCGGGCTGATCCACACCCGGATCATGAGCTACGCCGCCAAATACGCCTCCGCCTTCTACGGCCCGTTCCGCGAGGCGGTGGGGTCGGGCAGCTCGCTCAAGGGCGACAAGAAGACCTATCAGATGGACCCCGCCAACACCGACGAGGCGCTGCGCGAGGTGGCGATGGACCTCGACGAAGGCGCCGACATGGTGATGGTCAAGCCGGGGATGCCGTATCTCGACATCGTGCGCCGGGTGAAGCAGCGCTTCGGCGTGCCGACCTTCGCCTATCAGGTCTCGGGCGAATACAGCATGATCGTGGCGGCGGCACGGAACGGCTGGCTGGACCACGACCGGGCGATGATGGAAAGCCTGATCGGCTTCAAGCGGGCCGGCTGCAACGGGGTGCTGACCTATTTCGCGCCCGCCGCGGCCCGGCTGCTGCGCGGCTGAGGCGGCCATGCTCACGCTCTGGTTCACCCCCGGGTCAAGCTCGCTCGCGCCGCATATCGCGCTCTTGGAAATCGGCGTTCCCTTCACCCCGCGCCCGGTTGCGCTGCATCGCGGCGAGCAGCGGGAGCCCGGCTTCCGCGCCCTCAACCCGGCCGGCCAGGTGCCGGTGCTGGTGACCGAGGACGGCACGGCCATCACCGAGGTGCTGGCGATCCTGTTCTACCTCGCCCGCCGCTTCCCCGAGGCCGGGCTGCTGCCGGCGACCGACCCGCTCGCCGAGGCGGCGGCGCTGAGCTGGATGTCCTTCACCGCCTCGTTCCTCCATCCCGCCCGCACCCAGCCGCTGGAGCGCGCGATCCGCGCCTTCGAGGTGGCGGAAGCCCGGCTCGGTACCGCCGAGTGGGCGCTGGGCGCGCGGTATTCGATCGCGGATATCCATCTGTTCCGGCTGTTCTGGCGCTTCCGCACCTCCCGCGAGCCCCCGGCGGGGTGCCTGCCGCGGCTCGAGGCGCATGAGGCGCGGATGATGGCCCGCCCGGCGGTGGCGCGCGCGTTCACCGCCGAGGCGGCGGTCGGGTACCATCTGCCGCCCTGACCGCCGATCGCGGAGACGCCCCCCTCACCCCAGGCTCACCACCACCGGCACGTGATCGGACGGCTGCGCCCGGTCCCGCTCCGCCCGGTCCGCCTCGGCCGCGGTCAGCCGCTCGGCCAGCTCCGCCGAGAGCAGCACATGGTCGATCCGCAATCCCAGATCCCGCGGCCAGGCCCCCGCCTGATAATCCCAGAACGTGTAGATCTTCCCATGCGGATGCAGCGCCCGCACCGCATCCGTCAGCCCCAGCCACAGCAGCCGGCGGAACCGCGCCCGGCTTTCGGGGCGCAGCAGCGCGTCGGCGGCATCCAGCGCCCCCGGCGCGGCATCCTCGGGCGCGGGGCAGACGTTGAAATCCCCGGCCAGCACCACCGACCGCCCCGCCGCCAGCAGCACCCCGGCCCGCGCCGCCAGCCGGTCCATCCAGCGCAGCTTGTAGGCGAACCCCGCCTCCCCGCCGGAATTGCCGTTCGGCAGATAGAGCCCCCCCAGCGTGATCCCCGCCGCCTCGATCTCCAGATACCGCGCCTGGGTATCCTCCGAATCTCCCGGCAGGGCGCGCGCGCTCACCGCGAACGGCACCCGCGCCAGCACCGCCACCCCGTTGTAGGATTTCTGCCCCACCACCTCGGCCCGGTAGCCCAGCGCGGCGAACCCCTCGGCGGGGAACTGCCCCGCCTCGCATTTGATCTCCTGCAACAGCAGGATATCGGGCGCCTCCCGCTCCATCCAGGCGCGCACATGCGCCTCCCGCTGGCGGATGGAATTGACGTTCCAGGTGGCGAGTTTCATCCGCACCGCTCCGTGACCGCCCGCTTATAGCAGCGGGTCATGTTTCGCGCCCCACCCCCTTCACAGCAGCGCCGGGCGGCGCAACATGCCTCCCATGTCCGCTGCCCTCCGCGCCCCCTCCCCGGTGCTGTTCTTCCCGCAGAAGCAGGCCGCCCGCCCGCGCCTGCGGCAGCTGCGCGTGGTCTCGGACTACGCCCCGGCCGGCGACCAGCCCGCCGCCATCGCCGCGCTGACCGCGGGCGTCCTGGGCGGGGAGCGCGATCAGGTGCTGCTCGGCGTCACCGGCTCGGGCAAGACCTTCACCATGGCCAAGGTGATCGAGGCGGTGCAGAAGCCCACCCTGGTGCTGGCGCCCAACAAGACCCTGGCCGCCCAGCTCTATGCCGAAATGAAGGGCTTCTTCCCCGACAACGCGGTGGAATATTTCGTCAGCTACTACGACTACTACCAGCCGGAAGCCTACGTCCCGCGCACGGACACCTACATTGAAAAAGACGCCCAGATCAACGAGCAGATCGACCGCATGCGCCACGCCGCCACCCAGGCGCTGCTGGAACGCAACGACGTGGTGATCGTCGCCTCGGTCTCCTGCATCTACGGCATCGGCTCGGTCGAATCCTACGCGCGGATGGTGGTGAAGCTGGAAACCGGCGGCAAGATCGACCGCGACCAGCTGGCCCGGGCGCTGGCCGAGCTGCAATACCGGCGCAACGACGCCGCCTTCCAGCGCGGCACCTTCCGCCTGCGCGGGGAGGTGGTGGACATCTTCCCCTCCCACTACGAAGACCGCGCCTGGCGGATCAGCCTGTTCGGCGACGAGATCGAGGCGATCCACGAGTTCGACCCGCTGACCGGGGAAAAGACCGCCGCCCTGCCCGCAATCACCGTCTATGCCAACAGCCACTACATCACCCCGCGGCCGACGCTCACCCAGGCGATCGTCGATATCAAGCGCGAGCTGAAATCGCGCCTCGATCAACTCACCGCCGAGGGCAAGCTGCTGGAGGCGGAACGGTTGCAGCAGCGCACCACGTTCGATATCGAGATGATGGAGACCACCGGCGCCTGCAAGGGCATCGAGAACTATTCCCGCTACCTGACCGGGCGCAACCCGGGCGAGCCGCCGCCCACCCTGTTCGAATACCTGCCCGAGGACGCGCTGCTGATCGTCGATGAATCGCACGTCACCGTGCCGCAGATCGGCGGCATGTATCGCGGCGACTTCAACCGCAAATCCATCCTCGCCGAGTTCGGCTTCCGCCTGCCCTCCTGCGTGGACAACCGGCCGCTGAAATTCGAGGAGTGGGAAAGCTACCGCCCGCCCACCGTCTTCGTCTCCGCCACCCCCGGGCCGTGGGAGCTCGAACGCACCGGCGGCAGCTTCGCCGAGCAGGTGATCCGCCCCACCGGCCTGGTCGATCCCCGCACCGAGGTGCGCCCGGTCGAACACCAGGTGGACGATCTGCTGGCCGAGTGCCGCGCCGTCACCGCCCGCGGCGGGCGGGTGCTGGTGACCACGCTCACCAAGCGCATGGCCGAGGACCTGACCGAATACCTGACCGAACACGGGGTGAAGGTGCGCTACCTCCATTCCGATATCGACACGCTGGAGCGGATCGACATCATCCGCGACCTCCGCCTCGGCGTGATCGACGTGCTGGTCGGCATCAACCTGCTGCGCGAGGGGCTCGACATCCCGGAATGCCAGCTGGTCGCCATCCTCGATGCCGACAAGGAAGGCTTCCTGCGCTCCGAGACCAGCCTGATCCAGACCATCGGCCGCGCCGCGCGCAACGTGGACGGGCGGGTGATCCTCTACGCCGACGTGATGACCCGCTCGCTGCGCCGCGCCATCGAGGAGACCGACCGCCGCCGGCACAAGCAGACCGAATGGAACGCCGCGCACGGCATCACCCCGCAGTCGATCCGCAAGCAGATCGGCAACGTGCTCGCCTCGGTGTTCGAGCAGGACTACGTCACGGTCGCCCCGGTCAAGGATGCGACCCCGGCCGAGTTCGTCGGCCGCGATCTGGCCTCCTCCATCGCCGAACTCGAGAAGCGGATGCGCGCCGCCGCGGCCGATCTCGAGTTCGAGGAAGCGGCCCGGCTGCGCGACGAGATCAAGCGGCTGGAAGCGCTCTCGCTCGGCCTGCCGGCGCCGCCCGCGCCCTCGGCGAGCGAACGGCGCGGCGCGGGGTGGATGCCGAAGCCGCTCGGCCCGGGCGGCGGCGGCTACACGCCGGACCCACGCCGCGCCGGTGGGCGGCGCCGCCGCGGCCCGTAACCCGTCGCCCCTGGCGGCCACAGCCGTCCGGTCGCATACTCGTTTCCATGATCTCCCGTATCCCCCCCCGCACGCTCCGCGCCTGGCTGACCGACGGCGCCGAACTCGCCCTGCTCGACGCCCGCGAGGAAGGCGAGTTCGGCGCCGCCCATCTGTTCTGGGCCATCCCCTGCCCGCTCTCGCAAGCCGAGACCCGCGCCCACGCCCTGCTGCCCAACCCGGCGGTCCGCACCGTCTGTGTCGATGACGGGCGCGGCCTCGCCGAGGCGCTGGCGGCGTATCTGATCGGCGCCGGGCACCGCAACGTGGCGGTGCTGGACGGCGGCACCCGCGCCTGGGCCGCCGCCGGGGGGGAGATTTTCAGCGGCGTCAACGTCCCCTCCAAGGCGTTCGGCGAATGGGTCGAGCACCATTACGGTACCGAAAGCGTCGATCCGCCCGAGCTGAAGGCCTGGATCGATTCCGGCCGCGACATGGTGGTGCTGGACAGCCGCACCGAGGCCGAGTTCCGCCGCATGTCCATCCCCACCGGCATCAGCGTGCCGGGCGGCGAACTCGCCTACCGCATCGGCGATCTGGCGCCCCGGCCGGAGACGCTGGTGGTGGTGAACTGCGCCGGCCGCACCCGCAGCATCATGGGCGCGGAGAGCCTGCGCCGCGCCGGTATCCCCAACAAGGTGGTGGCGCTGCGCAACGGCACCATGGGCTGGGAACTGGCCGGCTTCCGCTGCGCCACCGGCCGGGAGGAGCGCTTCCCGCCCGGACCGCCGCGCAGCGCCGCGCTGGCGCTGGACCGCGCCCGCGCCTTCGCCGACAGCGTCGGCGTGCGCGCGATCGGCCCCGCCGAGGTCGCCGCCTTCGCCGCCGACCCCACGCGCAGCCTCTACCTGCTCGACGTGCGCGACCCGGCCGAATTCGCCGCCGCCCATCATCCGGCCAGCCGCCACGCGCCCGGCGGGCAGCTGGTGCAGGCCACCGACCAATGGATCGCGGTGCGCAACGCGCGCATCGTGCTGCTGGACGATGACGGCGTGCGGGCGCGGATGTCGGCCGCCTGGCTGCGCCAGATGGGCCAGCCCGACGTGTTCGTGGTGGAGGGGGGCTTCGCCGCGCTGCCGGAACTGCCGATCCGGCCCGCCCCCACCCCGCCGCCGGCCGCCGGGATCGAGGTGCTGGGCCTGACCGAGGCGCTGGATGCC
>JBMFXF010000063.1:0-13895 GCA_049964515.1 Acetobacteraceae bacterium
GGCGAAGAACACGCCGCGGCGGAACCCGGTGCCCAGCGCCTTGGCGGCCGCCTCCTTGGCGGCGAAGCGCTTGGCGAAGGTGGCGGCCTGGATACGCTCGGTGCGGCGGGCCGCCTTGGCGCGTTCGGTGGCGGTGAACACGCGTTCGAGGAACCGCGGGCCGTGCCGGGCGATCGCCGCCTCGATCCGGCGGATGTCGCAGATGTCGGAGCCGAGGCCGAGGATCATCGGGCTAACCCCGTGCCCGCTCGACGGTGCGGATCCCGCCGGTGGCGCGCAGCCCGGCGATCACCTTGGCCAGATGCGCCAGATCGCGCACCTCCACATCCACCAGCACCTCGATGAAATCCTGCTGGCGGTTGGTGATCTTGAGATTGGCGACCGCCCCGTCCTGGCGCGCGAGCCCGTTGGCGATATCGGCCAGCGCGCCCGGGGTATGGTCGGCGATCACGCTGATCCGCGCGGTATGCGCGCCGCCCTTGCCGGCGGCCTCCAGGTTCCAGCCCACGTCGATGAAGCGTTCCGGGGTGGCGGCGAAGCTGGCCAGGGTCTGGCAGTCGCGGCCATGGATGGTCACGCCGCGGCCGGTGGCGACGATGCCGACGATGGGATCGCCCGGCACTGGGTGGCAGCAGCCGGCGAAATGGAACGCCATGCCGGGAATGAGCCCGGTGATCGGCATCGCCCCGTCGCTGCGCGCCGCCCGGGCCGCCGGGCGCGGGGCCAGGGTGGGCACCATGCGCGGGGCGCGCGGGCTCTGGCGCAGCTCGGGGTAGGCGGCGTGGACCACCTCCCGCGCGCCCATGTTGCCGTTGCCGACGGCGATGCAAAGGTCCTCGACACTCGGCTGCTTGAGCGTCTTGAGCGCCGCCTCCAGGGTCTTTTCCGACCCGTCCACGCCGGCGTTGCGGAACGCCTTGGCAAGTTCGGCGCGTCCGGCGTCGATCGATTCCTGGCGTTGGCGGAGGTGAACGAAGCGGCGGATCCGCGCCTTCGCCTTGCCGGTGACGACGAATTCCAGCCAATGCGGAGAGGGCGTGCCGCCGCGGGCGGTGGCGATCTCAACCTGGTCGCCGTTCTGCAGCTGGTAGCGCAGCGGCATGAGCCTCCCGTTCACCTTGGCGCCGACGCAGGCATCGCCCACCTGCGAATGCACCGCGTAGGCGAAATCCACCGGCGTTGCCCCGCGCGGCAGCGGAATGAGCGTGCCCTTGGGGGTGAAGCAGAACACCTGGTCCGAGAACAGCTCGAATTTGGTGTTTTCGAGGAACTCGTCCGGGGCGGCGGAGTTCTCGAGGATTTCGAGCAGATCCGCGACCCAGCGTAGCTTGGTGAGTTCGGCGGGGCTGGCGTCGGCCTGCTTGTACAGCCAGTGCGCGGCCACCCCCGCCTCGGCCTGGGCGTGCATCTCCGCGGTGCGGATCTGGATCTCGATCTTCTGGTTGCGCGGCTCGCGCAGCGTTACCCCGGTGTGGATCGACTGGTAGCCGTTGTTCTTGGGGGTGGAGATGTAATCCTTGAAGCGCCCCGCGATCACCGGATAGGCGGCGTGAACGGCGCCGAGCGCGGCGTAGCAGGCCTCCCGGGTCGGCACCACGATGCGGAACGCCATGATGTCGGACAGCTGCTCGAAGGTCACGTTGCGCTGCTGCATTTTCTCCCAGATCGAGAACGGGGATTTCTCCCGCCCCGTCACTTCCAGCACGGTGATGCCGGCGGCCTCGCAGACCCGCCGCAGCTCGCCGCGCACATCCTCGATCACGTCCGCGCCCTGGCCGCGCAGGAAGTTGAGCCGTGCCTGGATGGTGGCGAAGGCTTCGGGTTCCAGCTGGCGGAACGCCAGGGTCTGCAATTCCTCCTTCACCCGCACCATGCCGATGCGTTCGGCGAGCGGGGCATAGATCTCCATCGTCTCGCGGGCGATGCGGGTGCGCCGCTCGGCGCTGGCGACGAAATGCAAGGTCCGCATGTTGTGCAGCCGGTCGGCCAGCTTCACCAGCAGGACCCTGATGTCCTTGCTCATGGCCAGCACGAGCTTGCGGAAATTCTCCGCCTGCTTGGTGCGGTCGGATTGCAGTTCGAGCCGGGTGAGCTTGGTCACGCCATCGACCAGCCCGGCGATCTCGGCGCCGAAGCGGGCGGTGATCTCGGGCAGCTTGACCGGCGTGTCCTCGATCACGTCGTGCAACAGCGCGGTGGCGATGGAGGCGGTGTCGAGCCGGTAGCCGGTCAGGATGTCGGCGACCGCCAGCGGGTGGGTGATGTAGGGATCGCCGTTGTCGCGTTTCTGCGCGCCGTGGGCCCGCATCGCCAACACATAGGCGGCGTCGATAAGCCCGGTATCGGCGCCGGGGTCATAGGCGTGGATCTTCTCGGTCAGCTCGAACTGGCGGATGACCGTGGGGCGGGCGGAGGCCTCGGCGGGGGCGACGCCTTCGGGGGCGTGCACCATGGTCGGGCCGGCGGGTCTGCCCCCCGCGCGCATCGGCCGGTCAGCGCGACTTGCCGGCGAGCTCCGCCTCGATCGCCGCTTCCAGGTCTTCGGGGGAGAGCTCCTCGGCCTCGGCGGCGAAGGCGGCGACCTCCTCCTCGGCGGAAACATCCTGCAGCCCGAAGATGTTCTGATCGGTGGGGATCAGGTCGAGCACTTCCTCGTCGGCGGGCTCGGGCTCCGGGGCACGCGACAGCGAGCGGATCAGGTCGGACTCGATCCGGCCGAGGTCGATCGTCTCGTCGGCGATTTCGCGCAGCGCGATGACCGGGTTCTTGTCGTTGTCGCGATCGACCGTCAGCTCTTCCCCGCGCGAGATGCCGCGGGCGCGCTGGGCGGCCAGCAAAACCAGCTCGAACCGGTTGGGGATTTTCTGGATGCAGTCTTCGACGGTGACGCGCGCCATGCGGGAACGGCTCCGAACGGAGGGGAACCGATCATGTAAGCGATGCTGCGCTGCAATGCAAGCCTCAGCGGCGCGTCCGCGCCGCCGCCCAGGCCGCCACCGTCCGGCGCAGCCCGTCCCGCCAGTCCGGCAGCCGTACCCCGAACACCCCGTCCAGCCGCGTGCAGTCGAGCCGGGAATCCGCCGGCCGGCGCACCGGCGTCGGCCAGTCGGCGGTGGCGATCGCTTCCACCTCCGGCGTCGGTCCGCCGAAGGCCGCGGCCTCGGCGAAGATGGCGGTGGCGAACCCGTGCCAGGAGCTGTGCCCGGACCCGGCGGCATGGGTGATCCCGGCGTATTCCTCGCGCCAACCGGCGGCGATCCGCCCGGCCACCGCGGCGACCGCGGCGGCCAGGTCGAGCGCGGTGGTCGGGCAGCCGATCTGGTCGGCCACCACCCGTAACCGCGGCATCCGCGCGCCCGCGCTCAACATCGTCAGCATGAAGTTCCGCCCCCGCGACGCATACACCCACGACGTGCGCAGGATCACCGCCCGGGCCCCAGACTCCAGCACCGCCCGCTCGCCGGCGTGCTTGCTCGCGCCATAGACGCCGAGCGGGGCAGCGGGGTCGGTCTCGAGATACGGGGCGCCCTTGGTGCCGTCGAACACGTAATCGGTGGAGATGTGGATCAGCGGCACGCCGGCATCGCGGCACCAGGCGGCAATGGCGGCCGGGCCGTCGCGATTGGCCCGAAACGCGGCGGCCGCGTCGGTCTCGGCGGCATCCACCGCGGTATAGGCGGCGGCGTTCACCACCAGGGTCGGGCGCGCCGCCGCCAGCGCCGGGGTGATCGTCTCCGGACGATCGAAATCGAACCCGGGCCGGCCGATCACCGCCATGCCGGGATGCGCGGCCAGCGCCGCGGCCAGCTGGCCGGACCCGCCGGTGACCAGCACGGTCATGCGGCGGGGCCGGGCATGGCGAACCAGTCCTCGCAGTCGCGCAGCCGGGGCAGGACGCGGTCCTTGTCCGACAGCACCGCCGCCTCCGGCGACACCGGCCAGGGCAGTGCCAGATCAGGGTCGGTCCAGATCACCCCGCGCTCGGCGGCGCGATCATAGCGGGCGGTGACCTTGTAGATCACCTCGGTATCCGCCTCGAGGGTGCAGAACCCGTGCAGGAACCCCACCGGCACCCAGAGCTGGCGCCAGTTCGCCGCCGACAGCTCGGCTACGACGAAGCGCCCGTAGGTCGGCGAGAAGCGGCGGATATCCACCGCCACGTCCCAGATCGCGCCGCGCACGCAGCGCACCAGCTTGCCCTGCGCGTTGGGGCCGATCTGGCAATGCAACCCGCGCACCGTCCCGCGCGGGGCGGAGACCGAATGGTTGTCCTGCACGAACGGGCCGGCGATGCCCACAGCCGCCTCGCGGGCGGCGTTGAAGGTCTCGGAGAAGAAGCCGCGCCCGTCGGGAAAGCGCGGCGGGGTCAGCAGGATGACCTCAGGGATGGATTGCGGTTCGGCGTGGCTCATCGGGCGAGCTCCGTCAGCACCCGGCCCAGCTCGGTCTTGCCCAGCCGCGCGGCCTGGGCGCGCAGCGCGGCGGCATCGATGAAGCCCATGCGGAACGCCACCTCCTCCGGACAGCCCACCAGCAGGCCGGTGCGGGTCTGGATGGTCTGCACGAAGGTCGCCGCCTGCAGCAGACTGTCCGGGGTGCCGGCGTCGAGCCAGGCGCAGCCGCGCGACAGCCGCTCCACATGCAGCGCCCCGGCGTCCAGGTAGAGCCGGTTGAGGTCGGTGATCTCGAGTTCCCCCCGCGCCGAGGGGCGGATGGTGGCGGCGAGGTCGCACACCCGGGCATCATAGAAATAGAGACCGGTGACCGCCCAGTTCGAGCGCGGCTGGGGCGGCTTTTCGTCCAACGCCACCGCCCGGCCGGCGGCATCGAAGGTGACCACGCCGTAGCGCTCCGGGTCGCGCACCTCATAGGCGAACACCGTGGCCCCCGCCGGTCGGGCGGCGGCGGCGCGCAGCAGCGCCGAGAGATGATCGGCATGGATCAAATTGTCGCCCAGCGCCAGCGCGCAGGCTTGCCCGGCGATCCACTCGCGCCCGATCAGGAACGCCTGCGCGAGCCCGTCCGGACTCGGCTGTTCGGCGTAGGCGAGCCGGATGCCGAACTGCGCCCCGTCGCCCAGCAGGCGGCGGAACTGCGGCAGGTCGGCGGGGGTGGAGATCAGCAGGATGTCGCGAATGCCGGCCAGCATCAGCGTGCTGAGCGGGTAATAGACCATCGGCTTGTCATAGACCGGCAGCAGCTGCTTCGAGGCGGCGAGCGTCGCCGGATGCAGCCTTGTGCCGGAGCCGCCGGCGAGGATGATGCCCTTCATGCGCCCTTTCCAAGTCGTTCACCGCCATAGCGCGCGGCGCGCACGCTTTCCCACCAGGGCCGGTTGGCCAGGTACCAGTCGATGGTGCGCGCGAGGCCGGTTTCAAAATCGTGCGGAGCCCGCCAGCCTAGCGCCGCCTCGATGGCGGAGGGGTCGATCTCGTAGCGGAAATCATGTCCCGGCCGGTCGGGCACGAAGCGGATCAGCCGGCTCCGCGGCCCGGCCGGGTCCGGCGCCACCCGGTCGAGATGGGCGCAGATGGCGCGCACCACCTCGAGATTGCTGCGCGGTTGGCGGGCGCCGATCGCGTAGGTGGCGCCGGGGGTGCCACGCTCGGCCACCAGCACCAGCGCGGCGGCGTGGTCCTCCACGTAGAGCCAGTCGCGGACGTTGGAGCCGTCCCCATACACCGGTAGCGGGCGGCCTTCGAGCGCGTTCAGCGTGACCAGCGGGATCAGCTTTTCGGGGAACTGCCAGGGGCCATAATTGTTGCAGGTGTTGCTGACCAGCGTCGGCAGGCCGTAGGTGTGGAACCAGGCCCGGGCGAGATGATCGGACGCGGCCTTGGAGGCGGAGTACGGGCTGCGCGGGTCGTAGGCGGTGGCCTCGGTGAACGGCGGATCGGCGGGGTCGAGCGCGCCGAACACCTCGTCGGTGGAGACATGGTGGAAGCGGAACGCGGCGCGGCGGTCGGCTGGCAGGGAAGACCAATAGCTGCGCGCCGCCTCCAGCAGGGTGAAGGTGCCCAGCACATTGGTGCGGATGAAGTCGCCCGGCCCGTCGATCGAGCGATCGACATGGCTCTCGGCGGCGAGATGCATCACCAGATCGGGCTGGTGGGCGGCGAAAGCGGCGCGCATCGCCGCCGCGTCGGCGATATCGGCGCGCACCAACAGATGGCGCGGGTCGGCCGCGGCCTCCTCCAGCGCGTCCTCCGAGGCGGCGTAGGTCATCTTGTCGATAGTGACGACGCTGTGCGACGTGTGGCGCAGCAGGTGGCGCACCACCGCCGAGCCGATGAAGCCGCAGCCGCCGGTAAGCAGGATGCGCATTCCGGATTCCTGAAAGGACGGGCGGAGAGACCATGCCGGCAGGGCCGCGGTCAACCGCGAACCGTGCTACAGCGGCGGAAAACCGCGAGGTCCCGATGTCGCAAGTCCCGCCGTCCCCCTGTCCCGCCCTGCCTGACTTCCTGCCTCGCCGCCGCGATGGGGTGGTCGAGTTTCCGGTCCATCACATGCGTGGCGGCACGTCCACCGGGCTGGTCATTCTCGACCGCTTCGCCCCGGCCGAGCTGGCGCTGCGCGAGGAGCTGCTACGCCACCTGATGGGGCTGCCGCTGGAAGGCACCCGGGCGGGCAACCGGCAGATCACCGGCCTCGGCCGCGGGCCGGCCACCTCCAATAAAGTGTTCTTCGCCGATCTGGACGCGGAGGGGCGGATCGTCAGCACCCTGGCGCAGCTGGCCGCCGACACCGCTTCGGTGGACTGGTCGGTGAACTGCGGCAACATGTCGGCCGCGCTGCCGCCCTGGGCGCTGGATACCGGGCTGCTCCCCCGCCCGGCGCCGGGCGGGGTGTTCGCGCCGGTCATCCGCAACACCAATACCGGGGTGCTCACCGCCAGCCGGATGGTGTTCGGCGCGGACGGGCTGCCGCTCACCACCGAGATCCCGGGGGTGGGCGGCGCCTTCGCCGCGGTCGATCTGGCGCTGGCCGATCCGGTCGGCTCCAAGACCGGGCGGCTGCTGCCGACCGGCAACCGCACCGATGTCTGCGCGGGGGTCGAGGTCTCCTGTGTCGATGTGGCGGTGCCGATGGTGATCGCGCGGGCGGAGGATTTCGGCCGTTCGGCGCAGGAGCCGATCGGTGATCTGGACAGCGACGCCGCGCTGATGGCCCGGCTGCGGGCGGTCTGGGTGGCGGCGGGGCTGGCGATGGGCCTCCGCGGACGGGACGGGCAGTTGCTGACGGCGGAGGCGCTGGCGCGTAGCGAGACCATCCCCAAGTTCTGCCTGGTCGGGCCGCCGGCGGCGGGGGGGCATATCGCGGCGCGGTATTTCACCCCCCAGCAGGGGCACCGGTCGATGGCGGTCTCCGGCGGATGCTGCTTGGCCGCGGCGGCGTTGATCCCGGGCACGGTGGCCCATGCGGTGGCGCACGGGCTGCCGGCGCCGGGAACTGAGGCGCGGCCGATCGCGGTCGGGATCGAGAATCCGGCTGGCATCCTGGGGGCGAGCATCACCGCCGCGGTGGCGCCGGAGGGGCTGCGGCTGACCGAGGCCGCCTATGTGCGATCGGCGCAGCTGCTGCTGCGGGGGCACATGCCGCTGCCGCGCGCGTCCGCCGCGCTGGCTGCGGCGCTGCTTGCGGGATGGTGCGGGTAGCGCCGAGAAAAGCTTTAGCCCCCGGGGGTTGAACGGGGGATGACACGCCGCCGTGACGATAATATAACGGTTGTCGTATCAAAACTGAGTCCGGGTCCGATTTTGCCGACAGCGCCCCGCGATGGCGCGCGAATCGACCGCGGGATCAACCGGCTGGAAACGGTGGTGCGTCAATCTTTGACCTGGTACCACGATTCGTCTCTTCGTTTTCCCTATCGCTTTCAGTCCGTATTCCGTGCCATGCTGTCACTGGCAGGCATCGTAACATTACGTGACCCGCCGGAAACGGAGACGGCAGGAGCCCTGAAGAATGACGTCCCTCCTGGACCTTGGCCTGGCGCGCTCGTCCGATGCCGCGGCCCCGCGCGACCCCGCCCAGCTGCTGCGCCCGGTCGTGGGGCACGGCCCGATCCCCCATGCGCCGGCCAGCCCGGCCGCCATCGTCGCCGGGCAGGACTACAGCGACCTCGACGTGGTGCTGGACGAACAGGACCGCGCCTTCTGGGCCTGGATGAAACCGCGCGGCCGGCCCAGCTTCACCTTGCCGCTGTTGCGCGACCTCGCGCATATGCAGGCGCTGATCGACGCGCTGTTTCGCGCCCGTCCGGTCGGGACACCGAGGCCGTTCGACTATTTCGTGCTCGGCTCACGCGGACGCGACGTCTTCAACCTCGGCGGCGATCTGACGCTGTTCGCGCAGAAGATCCGCGAAGGGGACCGCGAGGGTTTGCGCGCCTACGCCCAATCCTGCGTGAACATCGGCTACGCCAACTACACCGGCTGGGGCCACGGGGTGGTTACCATCGCGCTGATCCAGGGCGATGCGCTTGGCGGCGGGCTCGAGGCTCCGCTCTCCTGCGACGTGATGGTGGCCGAGCGCCAAGCCAAGTTCGGGCTGCCCGAGATATTGTTCAACCTGTTCCCCGGCATGGGCGCCTACACCTATCTGGCGCGCCGGATGGGTATGGTGAAGGCCGAGGAGATGATCCTCAGCGGCCGGCTTTATACCGCTGCCGAGATGAAGGCGATGGGGGTGGTGGATATCCTGGCCGAACCCGGGGAAGGCGAGCAGGCGGTACGCGACTATATCGCCCGCGGCCGGTCCCGCCACCGCGCGCAGTCCGCCATCTACAAGGCCCGCCGGCGGGTGATGCCGATCGATATCGCCGAGCTGCGCGAGATCGCCGACATGTGGGTGGACGCCGCGCTCAACCTGACCGAACAGGACCTGCGGCGGATGGCACGCATCGCCGCCGCGCAGGACCGCACGCTCGGGCTGCGCGGGCGGGCGGCGGAGTAGGATCAGGCCGGCCGGTCGCCGAAGAACCCCTCGCCCAGCGCCCGCGCGGTGGCCGCGAGGCGCAGCTGCACCATGTCCAGGAACTCGTGCAGCCCGCCGATCAGTACCTCCTCGATGGTGACCGCGCTCAGGATGCCGCGCAGCGCGTCCAGCTCCTCGGCCGCCGTCCGCCCGTTGCGCAGCCCGTAGCGCGCGCTCAGATCCGCCAGCGCCAGCTCAGCCTCGCGCACGCAGAGATAGACCGAACGCGGAAACCGCCGGTTGAGCAGCAGAAACCCCGCCACCTGCGCCGGCGCGATGCCGCGCGGGTGCAGCCGGCGATAGGCGTGATACCCGGCCGCCGAGCGCAGCAGCGCGTTCCACTGGCTGGCATCGACCGGGCTTCCCACCTCCTCGGTACGCGGCAGCAGCACGTGGTATTTCACGTCGAGCAGCCGCGTGGTCTGGTCGGCGCGTTCCAGGTAGTGGCCGAGCTGGCAGAAATACCAGCCCTGATCGCGGAAGAACGTGCCCTCGGTGATCCCGGTGTGGGTCTGGCAGGCCTCCTTGATCTCCGACAGCAGCGGCGCCAGCCGGCCGGGGGCGAGTTCCTCGGCGGCAAGCCCGGCCAGGCGGGCATGGAACCGGTTGAGCTGCACCCACATCTCGGTGGAGATCAGCGGGCGCAGGGTGCGCGCGTTCTCCCGCGCCGCGCGCAGCGCGCTGAGGATGGAGGTGGGGTTGGCAGCGTCGGTGACATAGAAGGCGATCACCGAGGCCGGGTCGGCGGCCGTGTAGCGGGCGAAGAAGGCCGCGCTGTCGGCGTTTATCTGCACCACCGACAGCCAGTTCCGCGCCCCCGCGCGGTCGCGCGAGAAGCTTTCGTTCACGTCCAGGATGCGGGCCAGGTTCTCCGCCCGCTCGATATAGCGCGACAGCCAGAACAGCGCCTCGGCCGAGCGCGAGAGCAGATCGTTATTCAAGGACCCAGGTATCCTTCGAGCCGCCGCCTTGCGAGGAATTGACCACCAGCGATCCGCGCCGCAGCGCGACGCGGGTGAGGCCGCCCGGCAGCACCCAGGTGCCGGCGCCGGTGATCGCGAACGGGCGCAGGTCCACGTGCCGTGGCTCCACCGCGCCCTCGATCAGCGTCGGCGCGACCGAGAGCGCGATGCAGGGCTGGGCGATGTAGTTGGCCGGGTCGGCCAGCAGCTGCGCACGGCAGGCCTCGAGCTCGGCCGTCGAGGCGCGCGGGCCGATGGTGATGCCGTAGCCGCCCGCCTCGCCCACTGGCTTGACCACCAGCTCGGCCAGGTGATCGAGCGTATAGGCGAGCCCCTCCGCTTCGCGGCAGAGATGGGTCTCGACATTCGGCAGGATCGGCTCCTGCCCAAGATAATAGCGGATGATGCGCGGCATGTAGGCATAGACCGCCTTGTCGTCGGCGACCCCGGTGCCGATGGCGTTCGCAAGCCCTACCGTGCCGGCCCGGTACGCCCGCATCAGTCCCGGCACCCCCAGCATACTGTCGGGGTTGAAGACCTCGGGGTCGAGGAAATCGTCGTTGATGCGCCGGTAGATCATCTCGACCGGGGCCAGCCCGGCGATGGTACGCATGAACACCCGATCGTCCCGCACCACGAGATCGCGCCCCTCCACCAGCGGCACCCCCATCTCGCGGGCCAGGAACACATGCTCGAAGAACGCGGAATTATAGGCCCCCGGCGACAGCAGCACGATCTGCGGGTCCGCCGCCGCGGCCGGGGCGCAGGCGCGCAACGCCGCGCGCAGGCGCAGCCCGTAGTCATCGACGGCGCGCAGACCGATGCCATCCACCAGATCGGGGAACGCGCGCAGCATCATGTGCCGGTTCTCGATCACGTAGCTGACGCCGGAGGGCGTGCGCGCATTGTCCTCCAGCACCATGAAGCCGCCGTCGGCGCCGCGGATGATGTCGGTGCCGCAGATATGCACATAGGTGCCGTGCGGCAGATCGACGCCGATCATCTCCGGGCGGAACTGCTTGTGCCCCAGGATCAGCGCCGGTGGCAGCACGCCGTCCCGCAGGATGTGCTGGTCGTGATAGAGATCGGCCAGCAGCAGGTTGAGCGCGCTGACGCGCTGGATCACGCCGGTTTCGATCCGGTGCCATTCCTCGGCGGCGATGACGCGCGGGATCACGTCGAACGGCAGGATGCGGTCGATCGCGTCCTTGTCCGAATACACGGTGAAGGTGATGCCGAGGTTGTAGAGCTCGGCCTCGGCGGCGGCGGCGCGGGCCTGCAGGGCGTCGATGCTGAGCCGTTCCAGCCGGGCGCTGATCTCGGCGCCGGCCGGATTGTCGGTCAGTTCACAGTGCAGGCCCGGGGCGGCGTAGTCGTTCAGGATCACGTCTGGCCTCGGCGGAGGGGACGCGGGACAGGATGCAACCACCGGGCCAGCCTGGAAAGACCTGCTCAGCTGCGGATGGCAGGGTTGCCGGGTTCGGTGGCGCGCAACAGGAACTCCCCGGTGAGCGGCGCGAAGCGGGTCCAGAGGGAGCGCAGGGCGGTCACCGGGGCGGGGTCGAAATCGATGCGCAGATCCACAAGCGGCAGGTCCGGCGCGGCCATCACCCGCAGCATGGCGCTGCTCTCGCCGTCGCAATTGCCGCCGGCGGCGAGGCCGGCTTCGAGCGCGCGCATCAGCCGTTCTGCCAGCGGTAGCGCCGGGTCGGCGCCCACCGCCCGCAGCATCGCCGCGGCGGCCAGCGCGGCGGCGAGCCCGGTGCCGATCGCGCAGGCCTCGCGGCCGGGGGCTTCGCTCACCTCCGGCTTGCAGCGCGCGCCCGACCAGGCGGCCGAGCGGCCGGCGAGATCCAGCACCGCGATCTGCCGCCAGTGCGCGTGCGGTGTTGACGCCACCAGCAAGTCGATTGTCTGCTGCGCGTTATGTCCCGCCCGCAACAGCCGCAGCCCTTCCGGACCCAGCCTGGGGTCGGTGCGGTGCTGGATCAACACCGCGCCAGCATCGGTGGCGCAGTGCAGCACGCGCGCGCCGGAGGCCATCACGCGCGCGCAACAGGCGCCGCCGATCTGGCCGGTACGTGGGTCCCGCGCAATCACCGAGAAGGCCATTACCGATCATGTCACGCGCCATTGACGCTTCGCAACCGGTTTCCGCGACCGCCCCCGCGCGCGGCTTCGCTTATCTGCTGGTCTCGGTCACCTTGCTCTCCTCGGGCTGGCCGCTCACCAAGCTGGCGATCGACCATGGCGCGGCACCGCTCTGGTTCGCCGAAGGCCGGGCCGTGCTCTCGGGGCTGGTGGCAGCGGTGTTGCTGGCGGCGACCGGGCGGCTGTCCCTGCCGCGGCGGGGCGACTGGCCGGTGATCCTGGCGGTCGGCGCGTTCCAGCTCGGCATCTATTTCGCGCTCGCGCATCTGGCGGTCGCCTGGGTAGCCGCCGGGCGCACCGCAGTGCTGGCCAACACCACCACCATCTTCGTCGTGCCGCTCTCGCTGATCTTCCTGCGCGAGCCGATTCCGCCCGCCCGCTGGCTCGCCACGCTGGTGGGGCTCGGCGGCATCGCCGTGCTGGTGGGGCCATGGGCGATCGACTGGGCCTCCCGCCGCGCCCTGGTGGGCAACGCGTTGCTGCTGGGGGCGGCGCTGTCCTGGAGCATCGCCATCCTGGTGCTGCGCCGCTTTCCGCCGGTCTCGCCGATGGCGAGCCTGCTGCCCTGGTGCTTCCTGGTGGCCTCGCTCATCCTGGCGCCGCTGCTGCTGCGCGAGGCCCCGCACGGCGGCCTCGGCGACGGCACGGCCTGGGGCTGCCTGGCCTATGTCGGGCTGATCGCCGGCCCGCTGGGCACCTGGGGGGTGATCGAGGCGACGGTCATCCTGCCCGCCGTGGTCGCCTCGGTCGGCTTCCTGGCCACCCCGGCATTCGGGATTCTGCTGTCGAACTGGATTCTGGGCGAACCCATCACCCCGGATCTGGTCGCCGGAACCGCGCTGATCCTGGCCGGGGTGGGGCTGGTCGCGGTTTCCGGGCGGCGGCGATGAGGCTGCATGCGACCGAGGCCGGAGCCGGCAGTCCGGTAGTGCTGCTGCACGGGCTGTTCGGATCGGCGCGCAATTTCGGCCTGGTGCAGAAGCGGCTGGCGGCGCGGTGGCGGGTGATCGCGCTGGATCTGCGCAACCATGGGGCGAGCGGCCACGACTCCGAAATGTCGTACGCGGCGATGGCGGCGGATGTGGCGGCAACGCTGGCCGCGCTGGGGGCGCAGCCGGCGGCGGTGATCGGCCATTCCATGGGCGGCAAGGTGGCGATGCGGCTGGCGCTGGAATACCCCGCGGTGCCGCGCGCGCTGGTGGTGGCCGATATCGCGCCGCGCCCCTATCCGCCGCATTTCGCCGCCATCGCCGCTTCCATGGCGGCGTTGCCGCTGGCTTCGGGCATGACCCGCGCCGCAGCCGACGCGGCGCTGGCCGACACGGTGCCGGATGCGGCCTTGCGCGGGTTCCTGATGCAGAACTTCATCCCCGGCGGCCCGGCCGGCTGGCGGATCGGGCTGGCGGAGATCATCGCCGCGCTTGAGCGCGAGATCGGCGGCTGGGCGGCGCCAGTGGGAGCGACCTGGCCCGGCCCCACCCTGGTGCTGACCGGCGCGCAGTCCGACTACGTCACCGCCGCCGACCGCGGACCGATCCGGGCGCTGTTTCCCGCCGCCCGGTTCGTCGCCCTGCATGGCGCCGGACACTGGCTGCACGCCGACAATCCGGACGGATTCCTGGCTGCGGTGGGCGCGTTTCTGGAGGCGGTGCTATAGGCCGCCGATGCCCCGCCGCACCCGCCTGACCCAACTCGGCCGCCCCACGCCGCTGCCCGCCTCGCCTTCATCCGCGCCGCCCAGTCGGCCGGCCTCACCCTCGCCGAGATCCGCAGTATCCTCGCCGTCCGCGACCACGGCCGCCC
>JBMFXF010000064.1:0-13812 GCA_049964515.1 Acetobacteraceae bacterium
GCACCAGCCCGGCGATGCCGCGCGCCAGCACGATGTTGCCGGCCCACAGCAGATTGGCCGTCGCCAGCACCGGCCAGGGTGAGTCCCACAGCCGGGCCGGCCAGCGGCGGATCACAACGACAGTTTCAGCCGCGCCGCGATCTCGCCCACGATGCCGCGGCGGAACGCCAGCACGCAGATCACGAAAATGGCGCCCTGGGTGATGGTGACCCAGGAGCCGAACTGCGCCAGGTAGTTCTCCATCGCGGTGGTCACCGCCGCGCCCACCACCGGGCCGAACACGGTGCCGAGGCCGCCGACCAGGGTGGTCAGCACCACCTCGCCCGAGCGGTCGGAGGTGACCCCGTCGAGGGTGGCGATGCCGAAGATCACCGAGGTGGTGGCGCCGGCGATGCCCGACAGGAAGGCCGAGAGCACGAACGCGATCAGCTTGTAGTCCTGCACCCGGTAGCCGAGCGAGATCGCGCGCGGCTCGTTCTCGCGGATGGCTTTCAGCACCTGGCCGAAGGGGGAGTGGATGACGCGGTGGATCAGCAGGAACCCGGCCAGGAAGATGGCGGCGGTGAACCAGTACATCGCCATGTCCGAGCGCAGCGGAATGAAGCCGAACGCGACCCCGCGCGGCACCTGCTGGATGCCGTCCTCGCCGCCGGTGAAGGGCGCCTGGACGCAGAAGAAATAGACCATCTGCGCCAGCGCCAGGGTTATCATGGCGAAATAGATGCCGGAGCGGCGGATCGCCAGCCAGCCGAGGGCGAGCCCCAGCAACCCGCCGGTGGCGCCGCCCACCAGGATCGCCAGCGCCGCGTCCAGGTGCCAGACCTTGAGCGCCCAGGCGCCGAGATAGGCGCCCATGCCGTAGAACGCGGCGTGGCCGAAGGACAGCAGCCCGAGATAGCCGATCAGCAGGTTGAAGGCGCAGGCGAACAGCGCGCTCATCAGCACCCGCATCAGGAAGATCGGGTAGAGGATGTGCGGCAGGATCACGATCGCGGCCAGCATCGCGAGGAACGTCACCGCCTGGGCGCGGGTGAAGCCGAACATCCCGGTGGCGGCGGGGGCGGCGGCGATCCGGGTTTCGGTGCTGGCGGACATCAGGCGGTCTTTCCAAACAGGCCGCGCGGCAGGAACAGCAGCACGATCACCATCACCAGGAAGACCACGGTGGCCGAACCCTGCGGGTAGAACACCTTGGTCAGCCCCTCGATCACGCCGAGCGCGAAGCCGCTGACGATGGAGCCCATGATGGAGCCCATGCCGCCGATCACCACGATGGCGAACACGGTGTTGATGAAATTATCCCCCATGTCGGGGTTGACCGAATAGATCGGCGCCGCCAGCACCCCGGCGAAGGCGGCCAGCCCCACGCCGCAGCCGAAGGTGATGGTGATCATGCGCGGGACGTTGATGCCCAGCGCGCGCACCATCGCCGGGTTCTCGGTCCCCGCGCGCAGCCGCGCCCCGAGCGGGGTCTTCTCGATGATCGCCCAGGTGGCAAGGCAGACCACCAGCGCGGCCCCCACCACCCAGGCGCGGTACACCGGCAGGTACATGAAACCGAGATCGGTCACCCCCCGCAGCAGGTGGGGAATGTTGTAGGGCAGGCCGGAGCTGCCGTACTCGTTGCGGAACAACCCCTCGATCACCAGCGACAGCCCGAAGGTCAGCAGCAGCCCGTAGAGATGGTCGAGCTTGTAGAGCCGGCTGATGAGCACGCGCTCGAGGCCGACGCCGAAGGCGCCCACCGCCAGCGGCGCCAGGATCAGCGACGGGAAATAGCCGATGCCGAGGTAGTGCAGCATCAGCCAGGCGGCGAAGGCGCCCATCATGAACAGCGCGCCGTGGGCGAAGTTGATGATGTTGAGCATCCCGAAGATGATCGAGAGCCCAAGCGCCAGCATGGCATAGAAGGCGCCGTTGATGACGCCGAGCAGCAGCTGGCCGAACAGCAGGGGCGCGGGAATCCCCAGGATCATCATCATGGCCTACACCCCCAGATAATCGTGCAGCTTGTCCATGCTGGACGCGAGAAGATGGTTGGGAATCATATCGACCACGCGGCCGTGTTCCATCACGTAGTGGCGGTCGGCCACGGTGGCAGCGAAGCGGAAGTTCTGCTCCACCAGCAGCACGGTGAAGCCGCGCTGCTTGATCTCGAGGATGGTGCGGCCGATCTGCTGGACGATCACCGGGGCCAGCCCCTCGGTCGGCTCGTCGAGCAGCAGCAGTTTCGCGCCGGTGCGCAGGATGCGCGCGATCGCCAGCATCTGCTGCTCCCCGCCGGAAAGCCGGGTGCCGTGGGCGGTGCGCGCGCGCTCGCGCAGGTTGGGAAACAGCGCATAGATGGTGGCGAGATCGAGCCCGCCTGGGGCGATGACCGGCGGCAGCAGCAGATTCTCGGCCACCGACAGGGAGCCGAAGATCGCCCGTTCCTCCGGGCAGAGCGCGATGCCGGCGCGCGCGATCCGCTCCGGCACGGCCCCGATCAGCTCGGCGCCGCGAAAGCGGATGGAGCCGGCGCGGCGCGGCACCAGGCCCATGATGGATTTCATGGTGGTGGTCTTGCCGGCGCCGTTGCGCCCCAGCAGGGTCACCACCTCGCCCTCCCGCACCTCGAAAGCGGCGCCGTGCAGGACGTGGCTTTCGCCGTACCAGGCGTTCAGATCGGCGACCTCAAGCATGGGCCGGCTCCGCGGCGGCGTCGGAGCCGAGGTAGGCGGCGATCACCTCGGGGTTGGCCGAGACGGTGGCGTAATCGCCTTCGGCCAGCACCCGGCCGCGGGTGAGCACGGTGATGGTGTCGCAGAGCCCTTCCACCACCGACAGATTATGTTCCACCATCAGGATGGTACGGCCGGCGCGGATGGCGCGGATCAGCGCGACGATGCGATCGACATCGGCATGGGTCATGCCGGCGGTGGGTTCGTCGAGCAGCATCATCTCGGGTTCGAGCGCGAGCGTGGTGGCGATCTCGAGCGCGCGCTTCTGCCCGTAGGCCAGCTGGCCGGCGGTGGTATGGACGAACTCCGACAGCCCGACATCGAACAACAGCTGATGCGCGCGGTCGTTGTAGCGGGCGAGGACGCGCTCGGAACGCCAGAAATCGAACGACCGCCCGCGGGCGCGCTGCAGCGCGAGGCGGACGTTCTCGAGCGCGGAGAGGCGCGGGAACACGGCCGAGATCTGGAAGCTGCGCACCAGGCCGAGCCGTGCCACCTCGGCCGGGCGCATCCCGGTGATGTCGCGGCCCTTGAAGCGGATGCGCCCGGCGGTGGCGGGCAGGAAGCCGGTGAGCAGGTTGAAGCAGGTGGTCTTGCCGGCGCCGTTGGGGCCGATCAGCGCGTGGATGGTGCCGGGGCGGACGCCGAGGGCGACGCTATCGACCGCGACGAAGCCGTTGAACTCCTTCGTCAGGCCTTCGGTTTCGAGAATATGGTCGGCCACTTATGGACGAGTCCCCCGGGCGTTGCGATTTGCGGTTGTCTGCTGGCCGCTGATCGCATATCGGCCGGGCCCGCGCAAGCGCGATCACTTCGCCTCGGCGCTGTTTACGAAGGCGCGCAGCACCGCGTTGATGCGAGTCTGGTATCCGGGGCCGCGGGCGCGAAACCAGGCGAGGATGTCGGCATCCAGCCGAACCGAGACCAGCTGCTTGCGCGTCGGCATCAGCGCTTCGGCGCGCGCATGCCAGTCCGACGGGATGGCGGCCCAGTCGGGATCGGCGGCGATCGCCGCCTCCAGCGCGGCCTCGGACATCGCGCGCACGCGCCGCAGGTCGGAGCCTCTGGCGGCGCGACGCCGGAGCTCAGAGACCGAATGCGTCACGATGGCGGTTTCGTTCGTCATGGCGGGCCCTCCGCATGGAGATCACGCGGAGGACCGACCCCCGCATGGTGAAGATGACGGCGACCGTCACGTCGTCCAACAGCCCGACGGCGAGGCGGCGCTCCTCCCCGCCCACGGTGGTTGCGGGGCCGACCAGGCACGGACCGTCCAGCACGGCGATCACGTCGAAAAAATCGAGTCCGTGCTTGACGAGATTTGACTGGCGCTTGCGCTCGTCCCAGGTGACGTCGCTGATGTGCATCTGGCACGGCGTCGCTACGCAGTGTAGCTACAAGATAGCGACGACGGCCGCCCGCCGCAACCCCCTACGCCGCGCGCCGCTCCAGCTCCGCCAGCAGCGCGTCCCCCACCGCCCGCGTGCCCACCGCCGCCGCCCCGCCCGGCCCGGCGAGATCGGCGGTCCGCAGCCCGGCGGCCAGCACCGCGGTCGCCGCGCCCTCGATCAGCCGCGCATCCTCCTCCATGTCGAAGGAATAGCGCAGCAGCATGGCGAAGCTCAGGATCTGCGCCAGCGGGTTGGCGATCCCCTTGCCGGCGATGTCGGGCGCGCTGCCATGGATCGGCTCATACAGCGCATGGCGCTTGCCCGAGGGCTGCACCGCCCCCAGCGTGGCCGACGGCAGCATCCCCAGGCTGCCCGTCAGCATGGAGGCGAGATCGGACAGCAGGTCGCCGAAGAGGTTGGAGGTGACGATCACGTCGAACTGGCGCGGATTGCGCACCAGCTGCATGGCGCAATTGTCGGCGTACATGTGCGATAGCGCCACATCGGGGTAGTCCCGCGCGCCGAGCGCGGTGACGGTCTGGCGCCAGAACAGCCCCGATTCCATCACATTGGCCTTCTCGACGCTGGTGACCCGCAAGCCCCGCTTGCGGGCGAGTTCGAACGCCACCCGCGCGACCCGCTCGATCTCGCCGGTGGTGTAGGATTCGGTGTCGAAGCCGCGCTGCTGCCCGTCGGGCAGGGTCTCCACCCCGCGCGGGGTGCCGAAATAGACCCCGCCCGTGCTCTCGCGCACGATCATGATGTCGAGCCCGCGCACCACCTCGGGCTTGAGGGTGGAGGCATCGACCAGCGGGTCCAGCACCACCGCCGGGCGCAGATTGGCGAACAGGTCGAGCTCCTTGCGCAGGCGCAGGATCGCGAGTTCGGGGCGCAGCGCGAAGCCCAGTCTGTCCCATTTCGGCCCGCCGACCGAGCCGAACAGGATCGCATCCGCATCCCGCGCCGCCTGCATGGTCGCTTCCGTGATCGGCGTGCCCTCGGCATCGATCGCTGCCCCGCCCACCAGCGCCTCGGCGATGTCGAAACGCACCAGGCGGCGGCGGTCCATCCAGTCGATAACGCGGCGGGTTTCCGCCATCACCTCGGGGCCGATCCCGTCGCCGGGCAGGATCAGCAGCTGCTTGTTGGCGGGCATGGGGCGGTCCTTCGTCTCAGGCGGCTTCGGTGGTGGCGGGAAGCCAGGGTTCGGCCGCGCGCCGGCGCGCCTCGTACGCATCGATCGCCGGGGCGTGCTGAAGCGTCTGGCCGATATCGTCGAGACCGTTCAGCAGCAGGTGCTTGCGGAACGGGTCGATCTCGAAATGGACCTCCTCCCCGTTCGGCCGCACCACCACCTGGCGTTCCAGATCGACGGTCAGGCGTGCGTTGCCGCCCAGCTTGGCATCCTCGATCAGCGCGTCGCAGACCGCGCGCGGCAGGCGGATCGGCAGGATGCCGTTCTTGAAGCTGTTGTTGTAGAAGATATCGGCGAAATCGGGCGCGATGATGCAGCGGATGCCGAAATCCAGCAGCGCCCACGGGGCGTGCTCGCGCGACGATCCGCAGCCGAAATTCTCATGCGCGATCAGGATTTCCGCGTGCCGGTAGGGCTCCTGGTTCAGCACGAACTCGGGCCGTTCGCGGCCGGCGGCGTCGTAGCGCAGCGTGTCGAACAGATGCACCCCGAGCCCGGAGCGCTTGATGGTCTTGAGGAAGCGGGCGGGGATGATCTTGTCGGTATCCACATTCGCCAGCGGCAGCGGGGCGGCCACGCCGGTCAGGGTGGTGAACTTGTCCATCGCGCGCGCTCCTCAGCCCAATTGCCGAACGTCGGTGATCCGTCCGCGCACCGCCGCCGCCGCCGCCATCGCCGGCGAGACCAGATGCGTCCGCCCGCCGGGGCCCTGCCGGCCCTCGAAATTGCGGTTGGACGTGCTGGCGCAGCGCTGCCCGGCGGAGATTTTGTCGGGGTTCATCCCCAGGCACATCGAGCAGCACGGGTCGCGCCACTCGAACCCGGCTTCCAGCAGCACCCGGTCCAGCCCCTCCTCCTCGGCCTGGCGCTTCACCTGGCCGGAACCCGGCACCACCAGCGCGCGCACCCCCTCGGCCACCCGCCGGCCGCGCGCCACCGCGGCGGCGGCGCGGATGTCCTCGATCCGCCCGTTGGTGCAGGAGCCGATGAACACCACGTCGATCGGCAAATCCTCCATCCGCGTGCCCGGGGTCAGGCCCATGTAGTCCAGCATCCGCTGCATCTGTGCCCGTGCCCCTTCGTCGCCGACCGTGGCGGGGTCCGGCACCACCCCGGTCACCGGCACCACCGCGCCCGGGGTGGTGCCCCAGGTGACCATCGGCGCCACCTCGCGCGCATCCAGCACCACCGTGGTGTCGTATTGCGCGCCGGGGTCGGAGGGCAGGGTGCGCCAATACGCCAGCGCCTGCTCGAAGGCGGCACCCTTGGGCGCGTATTCGCGGCCCTTCACATAGGCGAAGGTGGTCTCGTCGGGGGCCACCAGCCCGGCGCGCGCGCCGGCCTCGATCGACATGTTGGAAACCGTCATCCGCCCGGCCATGTCCAGCGCGCGGATGCCCTCGCCGGCGAATTCGATCACATGGCCGTTGCCGCCGGCGGTGGTGATCCTGCCGATGATCGCCAGCACCAGATCCTTGGCCGAGGCGCCGAAGCCCAGCGTGTGATCGACCCGGATCAGCAGGTTCTTGGCCGGCTTCTGCAGCAGCGTCTGGGTCGCCATCACGTGCTCGACCTCGGAGGTGCCGATGCCGAACGCCAGCGCTCCCAGCGCGCCATGGGTGGAGGTGTGCGAATCCCCGCACACGATGGTGGTGCCGGGCAGGGAAATCCCCAGCTCCGGGCCGATGATGTGAACGATCCCCTGGCGCACGTCCAGGATCGGGATGTAGGGGACCCCGAACTCCTTCACGTTGCGTTCCAGCGTCTGCACCTGGATGCGGCTGTCCTCCTCGGCGATCGCCTCCGGGGTGCGCGGGCCGACGGTGGGGATGTTGTGGTCGGCCACCGCGATGGTCGCGTCCGGCCGGCGCAGGCGGCGGCCGGCCAAGCGCAGCCCCTCGAACGCCTGCGGGCTGGTCACCTCATGGACCAGATGGCGGTCGATGTAGAGCACGCATGTGCCGTCCGGAAGCCGTTCGACCACGTGGTTGTCCCAGATCTTGTCGAACAGGGTACGCGGACGGCTGGTGGACATGCGGTTTCCTCCTCGTGTGGTCGGCGGCGTCAGGCGCCGGCGGCAGGCTCCGGCGCGGCGACCTCGGCCTGGGGGGCGGTGCTGCGCGCCTTTTCGGCGATGCGGGCGGATTTGCCCGACCGCCCGCGCAGATAATAGAGCTTGGCCCGGCGCACGTCGCCCCGGCGCACCACCGCGATCTCCGCGATGGTGGGCGAGTAGAGCGGGAACACGCGCTCCACCCCTTCGCCATAGCTGATCTTGCGGACGGTGAAATTGCTGCCCAGCCCCTTGTTGGAGCGGGCGATCACCACCCCCTCGAACGCCTGCACGCGGGAGCGCTCGCCTTCCACCACCCGGACGGAGACGCGCACGGTATCGCCGGGGGCGAACTCCGGCACCGGGCGGGCGGCGGTGAGGCGCGCGATTTCCTCGGCTTCGTAACGCTGGATGATGTTCATCGGTCAGGTGTCCTTCGATCGGATCGGATTACGGCGCCGGCACGCGGCTGGCAACCGGGGAAGCGGCAAGCAGATCGGGGCGGCGGGCGGCGGTGACGGCGCGCGCCTCGGCCTCCCGCCAGGCGGCGATGGCGGCGTGATTGCCCGACAGCAGCACGGAAGGCACGGCGCGCCCGGCCCATTCGGCCGGGCGGGTGTAGTGCGGGTATTCCAGCAGGCCGGCGGCGAAGCTCTCCTCGCGCGCGCTCTCGGCGGTGCCCATCACCCCGGGCAGCAGGCGCACCGCGGCGTCCAGCAGCACCATCGCCGCCAGCTCGCCGCCCGAAAGCACGTAATCGCCGATCGAGATTTCCTCGAGCCCGCGCGCTTCGATCACGCGCTGGTCGATCCCCTCGTAGCGCCCGCAGAGCAGCACCACCCCGGGGCCGGCGGCCAGTTGCGCGGCCCGCGCCTGGGTCAGCGGCCGCCCGCGCGGGGTCAGCGCCAGCATCGGCCGGCCATCGGCGACCGAGGCCAGGGCCGCATCCGCGACATCGGCGCGCAGCACCATGCCCGGCCCGCCGCCGAACGGCGTGTCATCGACGCTGCGGTGCCGGTCGGTGGCGAAATCCCGCAAATCCACCGCCTCCAGCCGCCAGCGCCCCTCGGCCAGCGCCCGCCCGGCGAGCGAGGCGCCGAGCGGCCCCGGGAACATCCCCGGGAACAGGGTCAGGACCGAGGCGACCCAGGTCATGGCGCCCTCGCATCGATCACCGAGGGCGGGGCCAGCACCACCACCCCGGCGGCGAGGTCCACCTCCGGCACCGCGGCGCGGGTGAACGGCACCAGCAACGGGGCCGCGCCGTCCCGATGCACTTCCAGGCTGGCGCCGGCGCCGTAGTCATGCACCGCGGCGATCCGCCCCAGCGCCGCCCCGGCGGCATCGCGGGCGGCCAGCCCCACCAAGTCGGCCAGGTAGAACTCGTCCGCGTCCGGCGCCGGCAGCCGGTCGCGGGGGACGAACAGGGAGGCGTTGACCAGCGCCTCCGCCGCGTCGCGGTCGGCCACCGGGCGCGGGCCGGACGCGGTCTGCTCGGTCAGCGCGGCGAGGCCGGGGCCGCGCCAGGCCAGGGTGAAGCGCCGCCCGTCCGCCGTCTCCAGCACGCCGTACTCCGCCAGCGCCGCCGGCGGGTCGGTGTGGCTGAGGACGTGCATCAGGCCGCGCACCCCATGCGGGCGGCCCAGCACGCCAAGCAGGACGCGATCGGCGGGCACGGGCTATCCGGCTGCCTTGGCGGCGCGTTCCTGCGCCTTCTTCTTCGGCGCGGATTTCTGCGGCTGCTCCCGCCAGGCCGGCATCGGCGCCAGGCCGGCCTTGCCCAGGAAGCGGGCGACGCGGTCGGTGGCCAGCGCCCCCTGGCTCAGCCAGTGCTGGATGCGCGCATCGACCAGCCGCACCCGCTCGGCATGATCGGCCGGCAGCATCGGGTTGTAGCTGCCCAGCTTCTCGATGAAGCGCCCGTCACGCGGGCTGCGGCTGTCGGCCACCACGATGTGGTAATAGGGGCGCTTCTTGGCGCCGGCGCGGGCAAGGCGAATCTTGAGGCCCATCGGTTACGTCTCTCCTGGTTCGGTCTGGATCAGTGCGGGCGGCGCGCGCCGCCCTGGGTCATGGATTTCGGCAGCAGGGCGGACATGCCGTGGCGCATCAGGCCCTTCTGCCCCAGCTTGTTCATCCGCTTGAGCATCGCGCTCATGTCCTCGTACTGCTTGAGCAGCCGGTTCACCTCCTGCACCGAGGTGCCAGAGCCGGCGGCGATGCGCCGCTTGCGCGACGCTTTCAGGATGTCGGGCTGGCGCCGTTCCTTCGGCGTCATCGAGGAGATGATCGCCTCCTGCCGCTTGAGCAGCTTCGGATCGAGCTTGGCATCGCCGAGCTGGCCGGCGAGCTTGCCCGCCCCCGGCAACATGCCCAGAATCCCCGACAGCGACCCCATCCGCCCGATCTGGCGCAGCTGGGCGGCGAGGTCCTCGAGGTCGAACTTGCCGCGCGCCATCCGCGCCGCGACCCGCTCGGCCTCCTGCTCGTCGATCGTCTCGGTGGCCTTTTCCACCAGGCCGACGATGTCGCCCATGCCGAGGATGCGGCCGGCCACCCGCTCGGGGTGGAACTCCTCGAGCGCGTCCAGCTTCTCGCCCAAGCCCACCAGCTTGATCGGCGCCCCGGTGATGGCGCGCATCGACAGCGCCGCCCCGCCGCGGGCATCGCCGTCCATCCGCGTCATCACGATGCCGGTGACCGTCACCGCCTCGTGGAAGGCGCGCGCGGTGTTGACCGCGTCCTGCCCGGTCATGGCATCGACCACCAGCAGGGTCTCGGCCGGGTCGGTGGCGGCGCGGATCGCCTTCACCTCGGCCATCAGGGCATCATCGATCGAGAGCCGGCCGGCGGTGTCGAGGATGACGACGTCGAAGCCCTCGCGCCGGCCGGTGTCCATCGCCCGTTCGGCGATCTGCACCGGGGTCTGCCCGGCGACGATGGGCAGGCTGGGCACGCCGGCGCGCTCGGCCAGCTGGGCCAGCTGAAGCTGTGCCGCCGGGCGCTGGGTATCCAGGCTGGCCAGCAGCACCCGCTTGCGGGCGCGCTCGCGCAGCCGTAGCGCGATCTTGCCGGCGGTGGTGGTCTTGCCCGACCCCTGCAAGCCCACCATCAGGATCGGCACCGGGGCGGCGGCGGCCAGATTGAGCGGCACCGCGCCGGCCCCGCCCAGCGCCTCGATCATCACGTCGTTGACGATCTTGACCACCTGCTGGCCGGGGGTGACGCTGTCCAGCACTTCGGTGCCGAGCGCGCGCTCGCGGGCGCGGGCGATGAAGTCGCGCACCACCGGCAGCGCCACGTCGGCGTCCAGCAGGGCGAGGCGGACTTCGCGCAGCGCCTCCCCCACGTCGAGCTCCGACAGCGCCCCGCGGCGGCGCAGGCGGTCGAAGACGCCGGAGAGCTTGTCGGAGAGGGACTCGAACACCGGGAGCTCCAAACAAAATCGCGCCGCTGCGCGAGCCTTCGCGGAGCGGCGGAGGCCTGCCAGCGCAGACCGTTGCCGGCGGATACGGGGCCGGGGGGAGGGTGTCAAGTCGCCGCCGCCGCCCAGGAATTTTCCCCGGGACAATTCTTTGTGCATCGCCGGCGCCCGGCGTGCTATAGCGCCGCCTCCCGAATAACGGAGGAGGTCCCCGTGCGCCGTTTCGTGCTCCCCCTGGCCGCGTTGGCGCTGGGCGCAGCGCCCGTGCTGGCCTCGCCCGCCCTGGCGCAGAACACGCCGTCCGCCGGCAGCATCATCCAGTCCCTCACCCCGCATGGCAATCTGACCGCCGGTGGTACCCGCGGCATCCGCCTGGTGGCGCCGCCGCAGGGCGGTGCCACCCCGGCGGCGATGCGGCAGATGCCGGCCCGCGGCGCCGGCGTCGCTGCTCCTGTCCCCTCGGTGCGCCCGGTGGCGGCCACCTCGGGCGGCGCGGCGTCAGTCAATCTGAACGTCGATTTCGCCACCGGCTCGGCCGATCTCACCCCCTCGGCGCGCGCCACCCTGAATCAGCTGGGCAAGGCGCTCTCCAGCGCCCAGCTCGGCCGCTACCGGTTCCGCATCGAGGGCCATACCGACACGGTCGGCTCGGCCACGACCAACCTGACCCTGTCGCAACAGCGCGCGCAGGCGGTGGCCGCCTATCTCGAGCAAACGTTTGGCATCCAGCCCTCCCGGCTGGTCGCGGTCGGCATGGGCGAGCAGGGGTTGCTGGTGCCGACCCCGCCGCAGACCCCGAACGCGGCGAACCGGCGGGTGGAAGTGATCAATCTCGGCTCCTGATCGCCCGCCCGGAACCGCAGGCGCGTGGCAAACCCGGAACGGCCGCAGCCGACGGAGGGGCGTATGCGCCTGCGCGTGGTCCGCCCGGAGCCGGAGGATGACACGGTGCGGATGGGGCCGCCCGCAGGCGCCGCGTCACCGCCGCCCCGCGATGCCGTCGCGCCCCGCCCCCGTCGCGCCGCCGTGCCGCCCGCCGCAACGTCGACCGGGGCATCGCCGGCCGCGCCGGTGGGGCGCAAGCGCTTCCTCGCGCTCGGTCTGGCCGGCGGGGCGCTGATCGCCGGTGCGGTTGCCTGGATGCTGTGGCCGCGGCCAGCGCCGCTGCCGCCGCCGCTCGCGGTTCCCGCCGCCCCGCGCCGGGCGCGCGTCGCGGCGGTGCCGGCGCCGGTCGCTTCGGTCCCGGCCCCGGTGGCGGCTCCGGTCCCCGCGCCCGCGGCGCCCGCCGCGCCGGCGCCCGTGTTCACCCTGCGCAGCGCCACCCGCCGGCAGATTCTGGCCGACAACCCCGATCATCTGGCGATCTTCCGCTACGCCCCCAATCCCAACATCGTGGTGCTGGATTTCCCCTCGCTCCGGATGCAGGGTCTGATGCTCGACCGGGTGGCGGCGCTGATCGAAAAGGGCGGGCTGCCGCGCAACCGGGTGATCTCCTGGGCGCATCTGCGACGGGTGATCGCCGCCGGGGGCGATACCATCTCCACCTATTATTACGGCCACGACTACTCGGCCGCCGCCCTCGCCCGCTTCTTCGCCCTCGCCGCCGCCGACCACCGGCGGCTGAACCCCGAGGAGCAGCGGCTGCACGCCCTGATCGTGCAGCTGGGCTGGCTGCGGCCCGGCGTGAATGCCGGCCTCATCACCCTGCCGCGCGCGGGGGCCAACAAATACGTCACCCAGACCGCGCGCGACGTGATCCTGACCCATGAATTGTCGCACGGGGAGTTCTTCTCCAGCCCCGCCTACCGCGCCTATGTGCGCCATTTCTGGCAGCACGACCTGACCGCCGCCCAGCGCGAAGCGGTGCGGCATTTCCTCGGCAGCGAGGAATACGACACCCGCGACGAGACGCTGATGATGAACGAGATGCAGGCCTATCTGATGTTCACCCGCAACCCGGAGTTCTTCCAGGCGCGCGACGTCGGCATGACGCCCGACGAGCGGCGGGCGCTGCAGAACCGCTTCGTCTCCGGAATGCCGGTGGGCTGGCTGCGCAACCGGCTGGTGGCGCTGGATGCCGCCGACCGCGCGGTGGTTCAGATCGCCCCGCCGGCCGACAGGCGGGCCAGCTCCGCCGGTTCCAGGCCGAGCCACCTGCAATAGACCGCCGCGTTGTCCTGCCCCGGCGCCGGGCTCGGCCGGTATTCCGGCTCCGCCGCGCCGTGCAGGCGTAGCGAGGACATCGGCATCACCACCTCGCCGAACTCCGGATGCGCGATCCGGCGCAGGAAGCCGCGTTCGTGCATATGCGGGTCCTCCATCACCTCGGCGACGTCGCGCACCGGCGCGCAGGGGATGCGCAACCGCTTGGTGATGGCGAAAATCTCGTAGCGGCCGAGCCGGCTGGTCCATTCGGTGACCAGCGCGTCCACCGCCTCCATGTTGGCCACCCGCGCCGGGTTGCTGGCGAAGCGCGGGTCCTCGGCCAGCGCCTGTTGCCCCATGGCGGCGAGCAGGTTGCGCCAATGCGCTTCCGTCACGACATGGATCGCCACCCAGCCGTCGGCGGCGCGATAGGCGTTGTAGGGCGCGCTGTTGAGCGCGGCCTGGCGGTTGCCGGCGCGCGGCGGCACCTTGCCGGTGCGGACCCGGTATTCCATCGGCGAGGCGAGGGCGGGATAGACCGTCTCCTGCATCGCCACCTCCACCTTCTGCCCGCGTCCGGTGCGGGTGCGATGGAACAGCGCGGTCATGATGGCGCCGTAGAGATGGATGCCGCCCATCATGTCCACCAGGGTCGGGCCGGCCTTCATCGGCGGCCCGTCCGGCGCGCCGGTCACGCTCATGATCCCGGAGGCGGCCTGGATGGTGAAATCCATCGCCAGATTGTCCCGATCCGGTCCGGAGATGCCGAAGCCCGAGCCGGTGGCATAGACCAGCGCCGGATTGACCGCGGCCAGCGCGTCGTAGCCGACGCCGAGACCGTCCAGGGTGCCGGGGGAGAAATTCTCCAGCACCACATCGGCCCG
>JBMFXF010000065.1:0-13503 GCA_049964515.1 Acetobacteraceae bacterium
CCGAGAAGCGCATGGCGGCGGAACACGTCAAGATGTTCGGCAAGCCCGCGGCCGACAAATCCTGGATGGGCTGGCAGGCGGCGCGGTCCCTGTTCCAATCCATCGCCGCGGCGAAATCCACCGATCCGCACGCCATCGTCGCCGCGCTGGAGAAATGGCACGACCCGGATACCGGCGTGTCCTATCGCGGCTTCGACCACCAGATGCTGCTGTCCAACCTGGTGGTGCAGGTCAAGAAGCACATCCCCAACAAGTGGGATTATTTCGACGTGATCGCCACCGTGCCGAAGAACCAGGCCGACCTCAACGCGGTCTATGGCACCGAGGCCGAGGTCGGCTGCCACATGCCGCCCGCCTGACCCGGGAGGGCCGGTCGCGATGACCTCGTTGCTGCTGTCCCAGGCCGCCAACGGTTTGGTGCTGGGCGGGCTCTACGTGCTGATCGCGATCGGCCTCTCGATCATTTTCGGGCTGCTGGGGATCGTGAATTTCGCCCACGGCGCGTTCTTCGCCATGGGCGCCTATTTCGGCGTGAGCCTCTACGGTCATTTCGGCTGGCCGGCGGTGCTGCTGGCCCCGGTGCTGGTGGGTTTCGTCGGCATGGCGGTGGAACGGCTGCTGATCCACCACCTCTACGACAAGGAGCCGCTGGTCAGCCTGATCGTCACCTTCGCGCTGGCGCTGATGCTGGAAGCGGCGACCCGGCTGATCTGGGGCGGGCTCGGCCTGCCCTTCAACCAGCCCTCGTTCCTGTCCGGGATCTTCCTGTGGGGACCGGTGCTGATCACCCGCTATCGGTTCACGGTCTTCGCCACCACGGTCGCCATCCTGGTGCTGCTGTGGGCGTTCCTGCGCTTCACCCCGTATGGGCGCATCCTGCGCGCCGGCTCGCGTGACCCCGAGATGGTGGGCTTGCTCGGCATCCGCCTGCCGCGGGTGCTGACCGCCGTGTTCGGCCTGGGCTGCGCCATCGCCGCCATCGCCGGGGTGCTGGCCGCGCCGTTGTGGACGGTCGATCCCACCATGTCCGAAGGCGCGATCATGCCGGCCTTCGTGATCGTCACCATCGGCGGCCTCGGTTCCTTCCCCGGCGCGGTGATCGCGGGGCTGCTGGTGGGGGAGGTGGTCACCATGACGGTGCAGTTCGCCCCCGGCGCCTCGGGGGCGGTGATGTATGTGTTCATGGCGCTGGTGCTGCTGCTGCGCCCGCGCGGCCTGCTCGGCGAACGCTGGGAGCGTTTTGAATGACCGGGTTTCGCCATCCCGTCCTGTGGGTGGCGGTGGTGCTGGTGGCGCTGTCGCTGGCCTGGCACGCGATCGGCGCGCCGGATTCGCTCATCACCGAGATCGCCATCTACACGCTCTACGGCGCGGCGGTGAATCTGCTGGTGGGCTATACCGGGCTGGTGCCGTTCGGCGCCTCGGTGTTCTTCGGCATCGCCAGCTACGCCACCGCCATCTCCTTGCGCGACGGCATCGGCAACGAGGCATTCGCGCTGCTGTTCGCGGTCGGGTTTTCCCTGCTGCTGGGGCTGCTGATCGGGCTCATCATCCTGCGTCGGCGCGGGCTGTATTTCTCGCTGCTCACGCTCGCGTTCTCGCAGACCGGCTTCGAGATCGCGTTCCGCTGGACCGCGCTGACGGGGGGCGAGAACGGGTTGCAGAACGTGCCGCTGCCCTGGCTGCACAACCCGCTGTTGTTCCACGTCTTCGCCATCGCCACCGTCACCGCCGGCATGGCGCTGCTGTGGCGGATCGCGCACTCGCCCTTCGGGCGCACCCTGCAGGCGCTGCGCGACAACGAGACCCGGGTCCGCAGCCTGGGCTACAACCCGTTCCGTATCAAGCTGATCGCCTTCGTGCTGATGGGCGGCTTCATCGGCTTCGCCGGCGGGCTGCTGGCGCTACTGCTGCGCGGGGCCTACGCTGACAATCTGAGCTGGCAGCACGCCGGCGACGCGCTGCTGATGACGGTGCTGGGCGGGGTGCATCAGTTCCTGGGCCCCCTGTTCGGCGCCATCGCCTTCGTCATTCTGCAGGACCGGCTGTCGGCGCTGTGGCAGGAATGGTGGCTGCTGTTCGCGCCGATCATCCTGGTGGTGGCGCTCGCCTCCCCGGAGGGGATCATCGGCGCCGTGCAGCGGGTGCTGGGCTGGTCGCGCTGGACCCTGACCCGGCCCGGCATTCCGCCCCGCCCCGCGGTCATCGCGCCCTGGCACGAGGACCGGCTGGCGCTGGATCCGGCCCGGCCGGTCCTGTCCATCGCCGGGCTGCACAAACGGTTCGGCTCGCTGGTCACGGCGAACGACATCGCGCTCGATGTGTACCCGTTCCAGCTGCACAGCTTCATCGGCCCGAACGGCGCCGGCAAGACCACCCTGTTCAATATGCTGACCGGGATCCTGCCGCCCAATGCCGGGGTGATCCGCTTCCAGGACCGCGACATCACCCGCCTGAGGGTGGACCAGCGGGTGCGCCTCGGTCTCGGCCGGTCGTTCCAGATCATCAGCGTGTTCCGCACCCTGACCGCGTTCGAGAACGTGCGCATCGCCGTGCAGGCGCATGATCCGGGGCGGCACAGCCTGTGGCGCGACGCCTACCGCATGGAGGCGGTGAACGCCCGCACCTGGTCGTTGCTGGACGCGGTCGGCCTGGCCGATCAGGGCGGAGAGACCTGTGCCAACCTGGCCCATGGCGCGCAGCGGCTGCTGGAGATCGCCGTCACCCTGGCTACCGAGGCCAAGCTGCTGCTGCTGGACGAACCGCTGGCCGGCCTCGCCGAAGCCGACCGGGTGGTGGTGGCCAGGCTGATCCGCAACCTGGCCGAGACCCACGCCGTGCTGCTGATCGAGCACGATATCGACCGTGTGCTGGCGCTGTCGGACCGCATCACCGTGCTGCACCAGGGCCGCTTGATCGCCGACGGCAAGCCGGCCGAGGTGGCGCGCAACCCCGAGGTGATCGCCGCCTATCTGGGCAGCGCGCATGGCGCGCCCCCGGCGCCGGCGCGTGCCGCGGCGGCGGCCGTCGGCCCGGTGCTGCTGGAAGCGCGCGACGTGGTCGCGGGCTATGGCGGCAGCCGGGTGCTGGACGGGATCGATCTGGAGATCCGCCAGGGCGAGGCGGTGGCGTTGCTCGGCCGCAACGGCGTCGGCAAGACCACCCTGCTGCGCGCGTTGACCGGCACGGTGCGGCCCAGCGCGGGCAGCGTCCGCTTCGACGGGGCCGCGATCACCGCGGCGCCGAGCTACGAGATCAACCGCCGCGGCATCTCCCTGGTCCCGGAGGGGCGGCGGCTGTTCCCGAATCTCAGCGTGATCGACAATCTGCGGATCGCCGCAAGGCCCGGCGGCGCCAGCCTGGAGGAAATCTACGATCTCTTCCCCAAGCTGCGGCTGCTGGCGCGTTCGCAGGCGGAGAGCCTGTCGGGCGGGGAGCGGCAGATGCTGGCGATCGCCCGCGCCCTGATGGTGCCGGCGAAACTGATCCTGCTGGACGAACCCTTCGAGGGGCTGGCGCCGGCGATCGTGCAGGAGGTGATGGCCGCCCTCGCCCGCCTGCGCGGCAAGGCGGCGATGGTGATCGTGGAACACCATGCCGAGACGGTGCTGTCGCTGGTCGATCGGGCGGTGGTGCTGGTCAACGGCCAGGTGGCCTTCACCGGCAGCGCGCGGGCTCTGGAGGCCGATCCCGATCTGCAGGCGAGACTCCTCGGCGTGGTGCAGCGGGAGTTGGACGCGGCCTGATCCGGCGCGCTATCCTGCCGCGGCGGGAGGTGGCCATGGAACAAGGCAGAACCACGATGCGGCTGGCCATCGCCGGCTACGAGCGGGTGATGGAAGGGGCGGATATGCGCGCCTCGGTGCTGACCCTGGCGGCGGGGGAGTGTGTCCCGTGGCACTACCATTCCACCATCACCGACAGCTTCGTCTGCCTGGAAGGGCCGATGGAGGTCGAGACCCGGGCGCCGCGCGCGACCCATCGCCTGCTTCCCGGGCAGCGCTGCGAGGTGGCGCCGATGACCGCGCATACCGTGCGCGGCGTCGATGGCGGAGCCTGCCGGTTCCTGCTGATGCAGGGGGTGGGGGTTTATGACAACGTCGCCGTGGGCGGCGCGGAACAGGTCGCCGTGGGCGGCGCGGATTAGGGAGAGAGCCATGGCCAATTTCGCCTCCACCGCCGATCTCGGCGAGAAGACCGTCTCGTTCGACGAGCTTGCCCCCGGGCTCTACGCCTACACCGCCGAGGGCGATCCCAATTCCGGCGTGATGGTGGGGCCGGACGGGGTCACCGTGATCGACGCCCAGGCCACGCCGGCGATGGCGGCCGAGGTGCAGGCGCGCATCGCCACCGTCACCGACCGCAAGGTCAACCGCATCATCCTGTCGCATTACCACGCGGTGCGGGTGCTGGGGGCGTCCGGCTATCCGGCGCAGGAGATCATCTGCTCCGACATCACCCGCGACCTCATCGTCGAACGCGGGCAGGCCGACATGGACAGCGAGATCGGCCGCTTCCCCCGCCTGTTCCGCGGCCGCGAGAGCATCCCCGGCCTGACCTGGCCCAGCCTCACCTTCCACGGCAGGATGTCGCTGTGGCTCGGGGAGCGGGAGGCGCAGATCATCCAGATCGGCCGCGCCCACACCATGGGCGATACCATCGTCTGGCTGCCGAAGGAGAAGGTGCTGTTCGCCGGCGATACGGTGGAGTTCGGCGCCGCGCCCTATTGCGGCGACGCGCATTTCACCGACTGGCCGGAAACCCTGCGCCGGCTGCGCGAACTCGGCGCCGAGAAGATGGTCCCCGGGCGCGGCCGCGCTTTGGTGACACGGGCCGACGTGGAACAGGGCCTCGCCGACACCGACGCCTTCACCTCCACCCTGTTCGGCATCGTCCGCGACGGGGTGGCGAAGGGGCGGGGCCTGCGCGACATCTACCGCGCGGCGATGGACGCCATGACCCCGCGCTTCGGCAGCTGGGCGATCTTCCAGCACTGCATGCCGTTCAACGTCTCACGCGCCTATGACGAGGCTTCCGGGATCGACCGCCCGCGCATCTGGACCGCCGAGCGCGACCGCGAGATGTGGGCAGCGCTCGAGGGCTGAGGCCGGTGCCCTACGCCTACCCACGCTATCCGGCGGCGCCGCGCCCGGCAGACGGGGCGGCGGCGGTGGTGATCGTCGGCGGCGGCATGGTGGGGCTCACCGCCGCGCTCGATCTGGCCCGGCGCGGCGTTGCCAGCGTGGTGCTGGACGAGGACGACAGCGTCAGCACCGGCTCGCGCGCGATCTGCATGGCCAAGCGCTCGCTCGAGATTTTCGACCGGCTCGGCGTCGGCGCGCGGATGCTGGACAAGGGCGTGACCTGGAACCGCGGCGAGGTGCTGTTCCGCGACCGCAAGGTGTACGAATTCGACCTGCTGGCGGAGACCGGCCACGCCTTCCCAGCCTTCATCAATCTGCAACAATATTATGTGGAGGAGTATCTGGTCGATGCCTGCCGCGCCTCCGGCCGGGTCGATCTGCGCTGGCGGCATCGGCTGAGCGCGCTGGCGGCGGACGCCGGCGGCGTGGCGCTGACGGTGGAGACGCCGGAAGGCCCGTACCGCCTGCGGGCGGAGTGGCTGCTGGCCTGCGACGGCGCGCGCAGCACCGTGCGCGCCGCCCTCGGCCTCGATTTCGTCGGCCAGGTGTTCCGCGACCGCTTCCTGATCGCCGACGTGGTGATGGACGCCCCGTTCCCGCCGATCCGCCGCTTCTGGTTCGAGCCGCCGTTCCATCCCGGCGGCTCGGTGCTGCTGCATCGCCAGCCGGACCAGGTCTGGCGGATCGATTTCCAACTGGGCTGGGACGCCGACCCGGAAGCCGAAAAGGACCCGGAGCGGGTGCGGGCCCGGGTCGCCGCCTTCCTGGGCCCCGAGGTCGCGTTCACCCTCGACTGGGTCAGCGTCTATACGTTCCGCTGCCGCCGGCTGGAGCGGTTCCGCCATGGCCGCATCCTGTTCCTGGGCGACGCGGCGCATCAGGTGAGCCCCTTCGGCGCCCGCGGCGGCAACGCCGGCGTGCAGGATGCCGACAATCTCGGCTGGAAGCTCGCCGCGGTCCTCGGCGGCGACGCGCCGGAGACGCTGCTCGACAGCTACGACGCCGAGCGCATCCCGGCCAACGACGAGAACATCCTGCATTCCACCCGGGCCACCGATTTCATCACCCCCAAGACCGCGGCCGGCCGCGCCTATCGGGACGCGGTGCTGGAGCTGGCGGCGCGGCACGAATTCGCGCGCGCGCTGGTGAACTCCGGCCGGCTGTCGCGCCCGGCGGTGCTGCGCGCGAGCCCGCTGAACACGCCCGACGATGCGCCCTGGTCCGGCGGCCTGCCGCCCGGGGCCCCGGCGGTGGACGCGCCGCTCGGCGCCGGCTGGCTGCTGGCGGCGCTGGCCGGCAACGATTTCGTGCTGCTGCGCTTCGCCCCGCCCGACGCGGTGGGGCTGCCCGGCATCCGCACCCTGTTCGCCGACGCGGACGGCCTGCTCGCCGCGCGCTACGCCGCCCGCGCGGGCGATGCGATCCTGTTTCGACCCGATCAGCATGTCGCGGCGCGCTGGCACGATTTCAAGCCCGCCGCCGTGCTTGCCGCGCGCGATCGCGCGCTGGGCCGCATCCCGCCCGTCCCCGCCGCCGCCCCGCCGCCGCCGCCGGACCCGGACGCGGTATTCGCCGCGCTGGCCGACGCGCATCGCGACCTGGATTCGGACGCCTCGCGGCGGCTGGACGCGCGGCTGGTGCTGCTGCTGGCCGAACGGATCGGCGATCCGGATACCGTCACCGCCATCATCGCCGCCGCGCGCGCGGCCGGGGAGGACGCATCGTGAAGCTCTATACCTATTTCCGTTCCTCGGCCGCCTGGCGGGTGCGGATCGCGCTCGGGCTCAAGGGTCTCGCCTGGACGCCCGAGTTCATCCACCTCACCCGCGACGGCGGCGAGCAGCTGCGCCCCGAATACCGGGCGAAGAACCCGACCGCGCTGGTGCCGACGCTGGAAACCGATGGCGGCGCGTTGCTCGGCCAGTCGCTGGCGATCATCGAGTATCTGGACGAGATCCACCCCGATCCGCCGCTGCTGCCGCGCGATCCGCTGGCCCGGGCGCGGGTGCGCGCCTTCGCCCTCACCGTCGCCTGCGAGATCCATCCGCTCAACAACCTGCGCGTGCTGCGCTACCTGGGCAGCGCGATGGGCCACGACCAGGCCGGGCGCGACCGCTGGTACGCGCATTGGATCGCCGAGGGGCTGGCGGCGCTGGAGGCGCTGGCCGAACCGGGACCGTTCTGTTTCGGCGCCGCGCCCACGCTGGCCGACGTCTGCCTGATCCCGCAACTCGGCAACGCGCGGCGGATGCATTGCCCGGTCGATGCCTATCCGCGCCTGTTGGCGGCGGAGGCGGCGGCGCTGGCGCTGCCCGCGTTCCGCGACGCCGCCCCCGATCGCCAGCCCGACGCGTCCTGACGGAGCACGCCATGACCCACCCGCCCATGATGACCGGCTTCGGCAACGAGTTCGCCACCGAGGCGCTGCCCGGGGCGCTGCCGCGGGGCCGCAATTCCCCGCAGCGCCCGCCGCTCGGCCTGTATGCCGAGCAGATCTCCGCCACCCCGTTCACGGTGCCGCGGCGGGAGGCGCGGCGGAGCTGGATGTATCGCATCCGCCCCTCGGCCCGGCATCCGGCCTACCGCCCGCTGCCGCATCCGGGGCTCGACGCGGCGCTGGCCCCGCCCACGCCCAACCGGCTGCGCTGGGACCCGCTGCCGATGCCGGACGCGGCCACCGATTTCATCGCCGGGCTGGTCACCATGGTCGCCGCGGCGGAGGCGCCGGCGGCCGGCGTCTCGGTGCATCTCTATCACGCCAACCGGCCGATGCACCGCGTGTTCTGGAACGCCGACGGCGAGCTGCTGATCGTTCCGCAACTGGGCGGGCTCGATCTGGCGACCGAACTCGGCCGCTTTACCGTCTCCCCCGGCGAGATCGCGGTGATCCCGCGCGGGATCCGTTTCCGCGCCGATCCCGCCCACGAGACCGCGCGCGGCTACATCGCCGAGAATCACGGCGCGATCCTGCGCCTGCCGGATCTCGGGCCGATCGGCGCCAACGGGCTGGCCAACCCGCGCGATTTCGAGACCCCGGTGGCCTGGTTCGAGGACCGCGAGCAGCCCACCGAGATCGTGCAGAAGTTCCAGAACCGGCTCTACGCGACCGGGCTCGATCATTCCCCGCTCGACGTGGTCGCCTGGCACGGCAACCTGGCCCCGTACCGCTACGACCTGGCCCGCTTCATGGCGATCAACACGGTCAGTTTCGACCACGCCGATCCGTCCATCTTCACCGTGCTGACCGCGCCCACCGACACCGCCGGCACCGCCAATCTGGATTTCGTGATCTTCCCGCCGCGCTGGACGGTGGCCGAGGACACCTTCCGCCCGCCCTGGTTCCATCGCAACATCATGAACGAGTGCATGGGCCTGATTCACGGCGTCTATGACGGCAAGAAGGGCGGGTTCGAGCCGGGCGGCCTCAGCCTGCATCCGATGATGAGCGCGCACGGCCCCGACGCCGCGGTGACCGAGGCGGCGATGGCCGCCGAACTGGTCCCGCACCAGATCGCCAATACCCTCGCCTTCATGTTCGAGACCCGCGCCCTGCTGCGCCCCACCGAGACGGCGCTGGCGCTGGCCCAGCTGCAACGCGACTACGACCAGGTGTGGGACAGCCTGCCCCGCCATTTCACCGGGTCCGCGCCATGACCGACGCCACCCACGACCCCGGGCTGCGGAGTTGGGTCGCCTCCGCCGACGGTCATCGCGAGTTCCCGATCCAGAACCTGCCGCTCGGCGTGTTCGCCCCGCCGGGCGGGCTGCCGCGGGTGGGGGTGGCGATCGGGGACATGATCCTCGATCTCGCCGCGGCACTGCCCGGGGTGGTCGCCGCCGGGCCGAGCCTGAACCCGATCCTCGCCGCCGGCGCGCCACGCCGGCGCGGGCTGCGCCAGCTGGTTTCGGGGCTGCTGGCGGTCGGCAGCCCGGACCGGGCACGGGTCGAGAAGCTGCTCCACCCGGCCGCCGACTGCACCCTGCATCTACCGGCGGCGATCGGCGACTACACCGATTTTTTCGCCGGCATCCAGCACGCCACCAACACCGGGCGTGTGTTCCGCCCCGACAATCCGCTGCTGCCCAACTACAAATACGTCCCGGTCGCCTATCACGGCCGCGCCTCCTCGGTGCGCGTGCCCGGCCCGCCGGTGTTCCGCCCCGCCGGTCAGCGCAAGCTGCCTGAGGAGGCCGCGCCCAGCTATGGCCCGTGCCGCAACCTCGATTACGAGCTCGAACTCGGCATCTGGATCGGTCCCGGCAACCCGCCCGGTCAGCCGATCCCGATCGCCGCCGCCGCCCGGCACATCGCCGGCTATTGCCTGCTGAACGACTGGTCGGCGCGCGACATCCAGGCCTGGGAATACCAGCCGCTCGGGCCGTTTCTGGCGAAGAATTTCCACACCACGATCTCGCCCTGGATCGTGACGCCGGAGGCGCTGGAGCCGTTCCGCGCCCCGGCTTTCGCGCGCCCCGCGGGCGATCCGGCGCCGCTGCCCTACCTGGCCGACCCCGCCGACCAGGCCTCGGGCGGGCTCGCGCTGCGCTTCGAGGTGGCGATCCGCACGCCGCGGATGCGCGCGGCCGGGGCGGCGCCGCATGTGCTCTCGCGGGTGGGCGCGGATGCGCTCTACTGGACGCCGGCGCAGATGGTGGCGCACCACAGCTGCAACGGCTGCGACCTGCACCCGGGGGATCTGTTCGGCAGCGGCACCATCTCCGGCGCCGATCCCGGCAGCTTCGGCAGCCTGCTGGAACTGACGCAGGGGGGGCGCACCCGCATCACCCTGCCCAACGGGGAGACCCGTGGCTATCTGGAGGACGGCGACGAGATCGTCTTCACCGCGCGGGCCGAAGCGCCCGGCGCGGTGCCGATCGGCTTCGGCCTCTGCGCCGGAACCATCAGCGCGCCGCCGCCAGCACCCGATCGATGAAGGCGCCGGCGCTGCCCAGGTAGCCGGCCGGATCGGTCAGCCGCGCGATCGCCGCCGCGTCCAGCCGCGCCGCCACCTCGGGCACGCGGGCCAGCGCGGTGGCCAGCGGGATGCGCTCGGCCAGCGCCACGTCGCAGGCGTGCTTGACGACGTGATGCGCCTCGCCCCGGCCCAGCATCGGCGCCAGCCCCATCATCACCGCCTCGGCGACGATCAGCCCGCCGGTGATGTCGAGATTGGCGCGCATCCGCGCCGGGTCGGTCACCATCCCCTCGGCGATGGTGCGGGCATGGATCAGCGCGCCATGGGTCAGCACGAAGGCCTGCGGGATCGCCAGCGCCTCCGCCTGCCAGGGCCCGGTGCCACGTTCGTGGTCCTGCGCCATCGCCCCCAGCATCAGCGGCACCAGCGCCTGCACCCCGCGCGCCGCGGCGTGGATGTATTCCGAGGCGATCGGGTTGCGCTTCTGCGGCATGGTGGAGGAGGCGCCGCGCCCGGCGACATAGGGTTCCGCCACCTCGCCGACCTCGGTCTGCGCCAGCAGGATGATGTCGGTGGCGAATTTGGCGAGGCCGCCGGCGACGAGGCCGAGGAAGCACACAGCCTCGGCCAGCCCGTCGCGGCAGACGTGCCAGGGCGCCGCGGGGGCAGCGAGGCCGAGTTCCCCGGCCAGGCCCTCCATCACCGCGACCCCGTCGGGCCCGAGCGAGGCCAGCGTGCCGGCGGCGCCGCCGAAGCTGATCCGCTCCACGCGCGGGCGCAGTTGCGCCAGCCGTTCCGCATGGGCGATGAAGGGCATCGCCCAGGTGGCGCATTTCAGCCCCAGCGTGGTGGGCAGCGCCTGTTGCAGATGGGTCCGCCCGGCCATCACCACGTCGCGGTGCCGGTCCGCCTGCGCCAGCAGCGCGTCGCGCAGCGCGGCGATCTCGGTGCCGATCAGCGCCAGCCCGTCGCGCGCTTGCAGCACGGTGGCGCTGTCCATGATGTCCTGGGTGGTCGCCCCCCAATGGGTCCAGCCGCCATGTTCGCCGGCCACCCGCGAGAGTTCGGCCACCAGCCCCAGCACCGGGTAGCCCACGTTGCGCGCCTGCGCGGCCAGCACCGCGGGGTTCAGCAACTCGTAGCGGGCGACCTCGGTGATGCGCGCCGCCGCCGCGGCGGGGATCAGGCCGAGGCGGGCCTGCACCCGCGCCAGCGCCGCCTCCACATCCAGCATCCGCTGGAAATACGCGGCCTCGTCGAACACCGCGCGCATCGCGTCGGAGCCGTAGAGGGTGCCGAGGATCGGTCCGTCGGCCGGGTTGACCGGCATCAGGCGGCGCTTCGCTTCAGCCGGTCGGCGAAGCTCTTGCGGAACTTTGCCACCTTGGGGCCGACCACCGCCTGGCAGTAGCCGGTCCAGGGATTGCGTTCGAAATAATCGTCGTGCTCGGCCTCGGCCGGCCAGAAGGTCTCGAACGGGACCAACTCGGTGACCAGCGGCGCGGACCAGACCGGCGCCACCTCCGCCATCACCGCCCGCGCGGTCTCCGCCTGGGCGGCGTCATGGGCGAGGATGATGCTGCGATACTGGGTGCCGATGTCATGGCCCTGGCGGTTCGGCGTGGTCGGGTCGTGGATGGTGAAGAACACCCGCAGGATGTCGGCGTAGCTGATCTCGGCCGGGTCGAAGCGGATCTGCACCACCTCGGCGTGGCCGGTGCGGCCGGAGCAGACCTGCTTGTAGCTGGGGTTCTGGGCGGTGCCGCCGGCGTAGCCCGATTTCACCGCGGCGACGCCGCGCAGGTCCTTGAAGACGGCCTCGAGGCACCAGAAGCAGCCGCCGCCCAGGGTAGCGGTGGCCAGCGGGGTGGCGGACGTTGCCGACATGCTGCGTCTCCCAAAGCTAGCCCGCCAGCATAGAGGCCGCCGGGTTGGCGGCAAGCGCCGGGACCTGTAGCAGGGGCCGAACCACGGAGACGCCCCATGTCCGATCCCGACCTGCTGTTCGAACTCAGAGATGGCATCGGCTGGATCACCTTCAACCGTCCGGCCGCGCGCAACGCCCTGACTTTCGCCATGTACGAGGGGCTGGCCGAGCACTGCGCCCGCGCCGCCACCGACCCCGCGATCCGCGCCCTGGTGCTGACCGGCGCCGGGGAGAAGGCGTTCGCCGCCGGCACCGACATCTCGCAGTTCCGCGCCTTCGCCACGCCGGAGGACGCGCTAGCCTACGAGGCCCGGCTGGACCGGGTGCTGGAGACGCTGGAGCGCTGCCCGAAGCCGACCATCGCCGCCATCGCCGGCGCCTGCACCGGCGGCGGGGCCGGGATCGCCGCCGCCTGCGACATCCGCATCGCCGCCCGCGGCGCGCGGTTCGGCTTTCCGGTGGCGCGCACCCTGGGCAACTGCCTGTCGATGTCGAACTACGCGCGGCTGGCGGCGCTGATCGGCCCGGCGCTGGTGACCGAGATCATCTTCACCGCCCGGCTGATCGAGGCGGAGGAGGCGAAGACGATCGGCCTGGTGTCCGAACTGCTGGACGATCCCGTGGCCTTGCGCGCCCGCGCCGAGGCGCTGGCGCGGCTGGTGGCCAGCCACGCGCCGCTGACGCTCGCCGCCACCAAGGAGGCGCTGCGACGGCTGCGCCCGCGCCTGCCGGAGGGGCAGGATAAGGACCTGATCCTGATGTGCTACATGAGCCAGGATTTCCGCGAGGGGATGGAGGCGTTCCTGGGCAAGCGGGCGCCCGTCTGGCGGGGGGTCTAGCAGGCTGCGGAAAAAGTCCGACGCCTACGCAACGAGGGACGGAAAAGAATCGCCGAGCCGCTTGCGGGGACTGTTTCTTGCGTGGACCCGAGTCTCCACAAATCGATCTTGCGTGGCCCGAAGGCGGGAACCCTTTTTCCGCAGCCTGCTAGTACTGCGTTCGCGAATTGGCGACTCGATCATGCCGCCAGCGCCTGAGGGTCGGTAGCGATACCGTAACGCCAGCGGGGGAGCACAGGTGCGGCGTTGCACATCCCGATGTAGCGTCGGATCCGATCGACCAGCTCCGCCTTACTGGCGACGCGAATGCGCCGCAGCACGGAGCGGGCCACCTTCGAGAAGAAGGTCTCAACATAGTTGAGCCACGACGCATGGGTCGGGGTGAATACCAGCTCGAACCGGCCCGGCCTGCTGGCAAGGAAGCGCCTGGTCTCGCGTGAGCAATGTGCGGAGTGGTTGTCGAGTAGCAGGCAGATCAGCATCCCTGTCGGATAATGTGCATCCAGCCGCTCAAGGAACGCGATGAACTCGCGCGAGCGATGCCGTTCGGTGACGAGGTGATGCACGAAGCCGCTCACCAGGTCGACCGCCGCGGACAAGGTAACCGTACCAAGCCGCTTGTACTCGTGGTCGCGATGCATCGTGACATGCTTGCCCGGTTTGGGCGGCAGATCGGG
>JBMFXF010000066.1:0-13483 GCA_049964515.1 Acetobacteraceae bacterium
GGTCAAGGGTGAGGACACGCTGGTCAAGCGCCCTATCACTATCCCATTCGACATGGTGGTGCACGCCATCGGCATGGACCCCAACATCGACAATCTGTTGATCGCCGACATTTTCGGAGTGACCCTCGAGAAGCACGGCTACATTGCCAAGGCGTCCTCGTATTCCGCCATGAGCGGCACCTCGCGTCCCGGCGTTTTCGTCGCCGGGGCGGCCACCGGTCCGGAGACGATCGACGACAGCATCGCTCAGGGTCAGGCCGCGGCAATGGCGGCCCTGTCCCCGTTGACACGGATGGCGGCCGAATGATCGCTCTCGAGCTCTCCGGCCCCGCATTGCACGCCGGTCTCGACGCGCTGGCGCCGGCGCTGGCTGATCTGGTGGAATTGCTCAAGCTCAAACAGGCCTTGTTCGCCGAGTTGCTGGCCGATGGGCGTTCGTCCTCACTGACCGAGATATCCTTCCTCGGCCTCGCCAATTTCATGCCGACGGTGCGCCGCCGGGTGGGCTTATTTCTCGATGCGCATGGCTTCGCAGCTCTGCACGCGCCACTGGTGGCCCTGCTCAATGGGCCGGAACCGCTGGCCGAACGCTGGTCGACTTGGCTTGCCTCCTTCCCGAGCGACCGCGCGCATCGCTGGCTCCGCGACCTCGGCGCGGAGGCGCTCCATTTCCGGACGCCCGAAGCCACGCCGCTGATGGCGCGCTGGATCTGGGATGCCACCACCGGCACCGGGGTGCTGCGGGAAATCTGGTATCCAGACGCCGATCCGCCCGAGCCTGTGGGCATCGACGACAGCCTGGCCACGTTCCTCGCCCTCGGTCACGAGCTCGATGCCTTCCTGCGGGCCCAGGGCATGTTCCGGGATCTTGCCCTGGTTGCCGATCTGCTCTGCGCGCAAGTCTATGCCGGGTACATCAATGATCGCGGTTCCACCTTCCTCAAAGCGGATTTCGCCGCCGAGGAAGACGCCTGCCGACACACCCGCCGGATGATGGGCCTCGACGCGCTGACCCCGGAGGGGTTGCGCCCGCGGGTCAGGCTGCCAGCGCGCCTCGCCGCATAGGGACCGCCATGCCGATCCACGAGAAATCCCTGATCCGGCCGGAAAACCTGATCCAGCACGATAAGCTGGTGATCGATGGTGTCGATGTTTCCGGCGACTGGAGCACCTTCATCGCGCCACGGGTCATCACCGAGTACAACGAGGCGCTGGAATCCGAGATCGCCGCGATGCCCGGCGGACAGCACATCCACCGGTGCTGGCAATGCGGGTCCTGCACCAATGCCTGCACGGTCAATGCGCTCAATCCCGATTTCAACCCGCGCTACTGGATCTACCTGATCCGCCTCGGGATGGAATCGGAGTTGCTCCGCGACAAGGATATCATCTGGCAATGCGTATCCTGCAACAAATGCACGAACATCTGCCCTCGCGAAGTTGACCCCGAAGGCGTGATGAAGGCGACCGCCCACTGGCTGGAACTGAAGGGCCATACCCCGCGCTCTCCGGCGATGACGTTCGATCACGAGTTCTCGGCCCAGGTGATCGCCACCGGAAGGATCGAGGAAGGACGGCTGCTGCAGCGATTCTTCGCGCGCACCGGGCAGAAGCTCACGCAGGATTGGCTGGTCGGGTTGGTCCGCGGTCTGATCCTGCGCCTGCCAGTAGGGCTGCTGGCCCGGCTCGGCCTGGCCGCGCTGCGTCCGCCACGCACGCGCCGCTGGGGGGGGGCACAACGAGCCATGAACGACTTCATCATCGAACAGACCGCCGCGCAGCGCAAAGCGCTCGGCCTGCCGCCGGAGACCGCACGGTGAGCGAACCAATCGCCTATTACCCGGGCTGTGCGCTGGAAGGCACCGGCCACGCCTACGACCGCTCGACCCGCGCCGTTGGCGCGGCGCTCGGGTTGCCGTTGCAGGAACTCAAGGACTGGAATTGCTGCGGGGCGATGGAGGTCAAGAACATCGACCCACGCCTGCAAACCTTTCTCTCGGCGCGCAATCTGCGTATCGCCGCCGAAATGGGCCACCACACGGTTATGGCGCCCTGCAACGGCTGCTACCACAATCTTAAGAAGGCCGAACACGATCTTACCCACGACCCGGCCTCCCGTGACACGGTGGACCAGCTGGCCCGAAAATCCGGCGAAGCGGCCTATCAGCCCGGCAGCGTGCGCAGCATCCATGCGCTGGAGTGGATCCGTGAGGCGCTCGGTGCCGAGGGGCTGCGGGCGCGGGTGAAGAACAGCCTCAAAGGCATGAAAATCGCTAATTATTATGGCTGCATGTACTCCCGTCCCCGCCATATCTTCCCCGAAAAGGACAAGGGGCCGGATTCGGAATCGACCTCGCGCCCGCATTTCATGGACGAGCTGCTGGCCGCGGCCGGCGCCGAGAATATGGAATACCCGCTCAAGACCGCCTGCTGCGGCGGCGCGCACACGCTCTCGGACAGCGATACCTCCACCCGGTTGGTGCTCAATCTGCTGACCGCAGCCGAGGAATGCGGCGCCGAGGTCATCGCCACCGAATGCCCCACGTGCCATTCCGGTCTCGAGATGCACCAGGCACGGGCGGCGCGCGTGTTCGGCAAGCAGACCAAAGTGAAGATCCTGTATTTCACCCAGCTGCTCGGCCTCGCCCTGGGTCTTTCTGCGCGGCAGGTGGGGGTGGCCGAGAACCTCTCCGAATCCCGCGATTTCCTGCGCGCACGGGGGTTCCGATGAGCCCCGAGAGCCTGCTCTCCGCCGCCGAGGAAGCGGTCACCGCCTGGCTCGCGGCGCACGGCGCCGCCCCCGAACCCGGGGAGGTCGAGGGGTACCGGCTGCTCGCCCTGCATCGTCAGGCCGCCCGGATCGCCCCCAATTTCCTCGCCTGCCGCGAGACCTGCCGGGAATTGATCTATCAGATCAATTGCGCCGCCGCGGCCAGCGATCCGGCCGAACATACCCGCCGGTTGCGTCTGGCCGACATGGCGGGTACCCATCTCTCTCTGTTCGTCGCCGGCTCACTCGAGACCGCCGGCCTTGGCACTTTCTGCTGCGCCGCGCGCCCGCTGCACGCGCCGGACGCCGCCCCATTGAGGAGCTGAATCATGCCCATCGTGCGCGGCTGCGAGCTTCCCGACGATCTGCTCTACGATGTCGAGAACAACATGTGGTACCGTGAGGAGTCGGACGGCACCGTGACCACCGGTATGACGGCCGTGGCGCTCGCCCTGGCGGGCCAGCTGGTCGCGGTCACTCCTCGCAAGGCAGGCCGCGGCGTGCAGGCCGGCAAATCCTGTGCGACCATCGAATCCGGCAAATGGGTAGGACCGGCCAAGCTCGCCTTCGACGCCGAGGTGGCTGCCGTGAACGACGCGCTGGTGGCCGATCCCAAGCTCGCCAATGCCGAACCCTATACCGGCGGCTGGCTGCTTCGCGTCAAACCAGCCGACTGGCCCGCCGCCCGCGCCACCCTGACCCCGGGAAACGCGGTCGCCGCGCCCTATGAAGCCAAGATGACCGCCGACAGCTTCGCCGGCTGCGCCCCCACCCCCTGACCCGAAAGGCCGTACCGATGAGCGAGACAGCCAACAATAAGCGGATGTCGATCATCGTCACCAAAGGCACGCTGGACTGGGCCTATCCGCCTTTCATCCTGGCCACCACCGCCGCCGCGATGGGGCTGGAAGTTTCGATGTTTTTTACCTTCTACGGCCTCGCCCTGCTGAAGAAGAATCTTGACCTCTCCATCACCACCCTCGGCAATGCGGCGATGGAGATGCCGATGCTCGGTGGGCACATGAAGATGCCCAACCTGCTCGGCGCGCTGCCTGGAATGGACAAGCTCGCCACCACCATGATGAAGAACCTCATCCGCAAGAAGGGCGTGGCCTCCATTGAGGACCTGCGCTCCGCCGCTGTGGAATCCGACGTGCGGATGATCGCCTGCCAGATGACCCTCGATCTGTTCGAACTCCGGCGGGAGGACCTGATCGACGGTCCCGAGCTTGGCGGCGCCGCCAGCTATATCGAAGAAGCCACCAAGTCCGACATCAACCTGTTCATCTGACCGGAGGTAACCATGGCCGACCAGACCCTCGATGCCCGCGGCCTCAACTGCCCGCTCCCGATTCTCCGCGCAAAAAAGGCGCTGAAAGACATGGCCCGCGGCGACGTGCTCACGATTCAGGCCACCGACCCCGGTGCGGTCAAGGATTTCGAGGCGTTCTGCCGATCCACCGGCAACGAGATGGTGGAATCGACCGCCGCCGGCAAGGAGTTCAAGTTCCGCATTCGGGTGCAGACCTGACCTTCGCCGGCACGGGCGGATGCAGCTCGACCTGTTCTTCGAGCTTGCCGTTCCCCCGGAGCGCGGCCCAGATCCGGCAACCGTCTTCGCCGACACGCTGGATGAAATCGAGCTTGCAGATCGGCTGGGGTTCGGCGCCGCCTGGGTGGTGGAGCATCATCTGACCGGGGATTATTCGCACGCAACAGCGCCCGATCTTCTGCTTGCCGCCGCGGCGCAGCGGACCCGACGCATCCGGCTCGGCCATGCGGTGGTTGTCGCCCCGCTGCACCATCCCCTGCTGGTCGCGGAACGCGCCGCGACCCTCGACCAGATTTCCGCCGGAAGGCTCGAACTGGGCCTGGGCCGCGGCTTTTCGCCCGCAGAAGCCGCCTTGTTCGGAATTCGCCCGGAGGACGCCCGCGCCCGTACCGAGGAAACGGTCGCGCTGCTTCGCGCCCCACCCGGTCCCGTTGCCGAGGCCGGGCGATTTCACGACCTGCGCGGAGTGACCGTTGCCCCGCGCCCGCGCCAGCAGCCGCATCCGCCGCTTTGGGCGGCCTGCGTCAGCCCGGACGGTTTCGAGTGGGCCGCCCGCCTCGGCCTTGGTGTCCTCGCCGGCCCGTTCAAACCCTGGGCGCTGGTGCGGCGTGATCTTACGCGGTACCGCGCCGCCTGGCGCCGCCATCATGGAACCTCGCAACCTCTGCCCGGCCATGGCCCGCGCTGCGCCATGACCCTGGGTGTGTTCTGCCTGGAAGACGGCTCGGAAGCCCGCCGCCGCGCGGCACCCGCGTTCGCCTGGTTCTACCGCCGTCTGCGCGATCAGGTGCGCCCGCTGCTCGCCGGCACCCAACCCGGCTATGCCGGCTACCGGCGTCTGCGTGCCCTGGCCGCCCTACCGGTGACCGAAGCTGCGCTGCCGTTGCTGGATCGGCTCGGCATGGCAGTGGTGGGCGATCCCGCGCATTGCGCCCGCCGCTTCGCCGCGCTGCGTCAGGCCGGAGTGGATCGCCTGCTGTGCGCGGTCGGCGCCGGTGCCCTGCCCTCGACATTGGTGCGGCGGTCGCTGCCCCTGCTCGCCGCCGCCGCGCAGCTGGCGGTATCACCATGAGCCCGCGCCCCCCACCCGCCTATTGCGACCCGCTCGCCGCTGTGGACTGGGATGCCCTCGCCCCGGACCGTCCCTGGCTGCCGGACGACCTCGTCTCGCTGGCAGGCGATCCAGCCTGGGAGCAGATGACGCCGGCCGCCCGGATCGCCCTCTCCCAGCTTGAATTTCTGGCTCTGATCGACCTCGGGCTTTGGCTGGAATCCTATCTGCTGCGCGCACTCGGCCGTGCCGCTCCGAGCGCCCGCCGGGTCGGCGCCGAAACCTACGCCGCCCAGTTGCACGAGCTGCGGGAGGAAGCCGGGCACAGCCTGATGTTTCTCGAAATCCTGCGGCGTGCGCCACACCCGCTGCCACCGGTGCCGCGCCCGCGGCTGGTCACGACAGGCGCCCGGCTGCTGCCTGGTGGCAGCGGGATGTTCTGGGCCGCCGTTCTGATCGGCGAGACGGTGGCGGTGGAACTCAACCGGCGCATTCGCGACTCACATACCATCCCCGACACGATCCGCCATATCTCCGAAATCCACCTGCGCGACGAAGCACGCCACGTCGCCTATGCCCGCCAGCGGGTCGCCGAAGCGATACGCCCGCGGCCACATCCCGCCGCCGGGGCCGCGCTGCGGGTGCTGGCCGGGAGTTTCCTCGCCACCTGTTTCCATCCCCCCGCCGCGCTGTACCACGCCGCTGGCCTGCCAGGCGCGCTCGCCGCCAGCGCCCGCGCCAACCCGATCCGCAACGCCCTGGCGGCCGCGTGCCTCGCTCCGGCCGGACGCTATCTCGCTCGATTCGGCCTCCCGCTCTGAGCGGGCATCGCCGTTGATCCAGGTCAAGGCGGCCTGCGACCGCTGGCGTCAGCCTGCCGCCATGGACACCGCCACCCTCCTCGCCCGCTACGACCAGCGGATTCCGCGCTACACCAGCTATCCGACCGCGCCGCATTTCTCCCCGCGCGTGGACGCCGCCACCTACCGGGATTGGCTCTCCGCCCTGCCCGAGGACACCGCGCTGTCCCTCTACCTGCATGTGCCGTTCTGCGCCGAACTTTGCTGGTTCTGCGGCTGTCACACCACCGCGACCCGCCGAGCCGAGCCAAAGACTGCCTACGCCCGCACGCTGCTCGACGAAATCGACCTCGTGGCCGACGCCATCGGCCGGCGCCTGCCGGTTCGGCACATCCATTGGGGTGGCGGCACGCCCACCGCCCTCTCACCGATCTGGATGCAGGCCATCGCCGCCCGCCTGGCATCCCGCTTCACGATCCTCCCGGAGGCAGAGATCGCGGTCGAGATCGACCCGCGCACGCTCTCCGATGGCTCGGTGGCGGCGATGGAAGCGATCGGCGTGACCCGGGCAAGCCTCGGAGTGCAGGATTTCGACGAGCGGGTGCAAGCAGCGGTCAATCGGCATCAATCGTTCGCCGTCACGGAAGCGGCGGCCGTGAAGCTGCGGGCCCGCGGCATCGGGGCGATCAACCTCGACCTGATCTACGGCCTTCCATACCAGACCGAGGCTTCGGTGCGGGCGACCATAGCCCGGGCCCTGACCCTGGCCCCGGCCCGGGTCGCGGTGTTCGGCTACGCCCATGTGCCCTGGCTGAAGCGCCATCAGACACTGTTGCCGGCCGACTCACTGCCAACCCCCGAAGCCCGGTTCGCGCAACGGGAAGTGGCCGAAGCCACCGTCCTTGGCGCTGGCTACGTCGCGGTCGGTCTTGATCACTACGCAATTCCCGATGACCCGTTGGCACACGCGGCGTCCGCCGGCACGGTACGACGAAACTTCCAGGGCTACACCACCGACACCGCCCCAGTTTTGCTCGGACTTGGCGCCTCCTCGATCGGGGCACTCCCGCAGGGCTATGTGCAAAACCTGCCCGCGGTGCCGGCTTGGCGGGACGCCATCCGGGCGGGCCGGTTGCCCGTCGCGCGCGGGACAGCGCTATCGCCCGAGGACCGCCTGCGCCGCGCCGTGATCGAAACCATCATGTGCCAGGGTGCGGCGGATCTCGCCGCCATCGCGGCCGGCCTCGGCGCCGGTCGGGAAGCCTTGGCAAGCGCGGAGCCGGCACTGGCACAACAGGCGCGTGACGGGTTGATCCGCTGGGACGGAACCCGGCTGGCCATCACGCCCCGCGGCCGGCCGTTCACCCGCGCCGTGGCTGCCTGCTTCGACACCTACCTGACGGCCACCCAGACCACGGGCACGCCGCGCCACGCCGCCGCTGTCTGAGCGCAATCCGGAGGCCCAGCCGATGCATGATCTCGCCGCCGGCGCCCATATCCGCCACGCTTTGTTGCGTGCCCGGCGCCAGGACGCGCCGTTCCCCCATTGGCTGCCGCGCGAGATCCTGCCCGCCAGCCTCTGGCCGACGTTGCTGGCGCTGCCATTCGAGCCGCCTGCCATCGCCGACACCGGAGGCAAGCGCGAGACGCACAACGCCCAGCGCCAGTTCGTGACCGAGGCCAGCCGTGGCGGATTGCCGGCCTGCGCGGCATTGGCCGAAGCGTTCCAGGACGAAGCCACCGTCGCCCTGATTGCCGATCTCACCGGCGCCAAGCTGGGCGGCACCTCGCTGCGGATAGAGTACTGCATGGATCAGGCCGGTTTCTGGCTTGAGCCGCATACCGACATCGGCGCCAAGCTCTTCACCCTGCTGATCTATCTGTCTCGCCATCCGGAGGCGGAAGCCTGGGGCACCGACTTGATGGACGCCGAGGGGACCGTCCTCGGCCGCGCCTCCGGCGCGTTCAACGCGGGGCTCGCCTTCGTGCCCGCGGCCGACACCTGGCATGGCTTTACCCCGCGACCGATCCGCGGCATCCGCCGCAGCCTGATCGTGAATTACGTCGGGCCGGAATGGCGCGCCCGCCATGAGCTAGCCTATCCGGATGTCCCGGTGACGCTGTTCAGCGCAGAATGATCTCCACCCGCCGGTTTTGCGGCTCGCGCGCCCCAGGCGCGGTCGGCACCAGCGGATGGGTCTCCCCATAGGCGCGGATCACGATGCTGCTGCGCGCCACCCCGTCGCGGACCAGCTGCGCCGCCACCGTTTCAGCTCGTCGCCGCGACAACGCCTGATTGTAAGTCCGTCCCCCCGACGCATCGGTATAGCCGTTCACCCGGATCTGGGTCAGCTGAACATGCTGCGACGCGGCGGCAGCCTCGGCCACGATCGCGCGCGCGCGCGCGGTCAGCGCGGCGCTGTCCCAGTCGAAGAAGACCAAATAGGACCGCACGGGCGCCGGCGCCGGCGCCGCGACCGGCGCGGGGCCGCCCGACGCGTTCCCGGACAGCGGCGCCGGCGGCGCCACATCGAACGCATAGCGCATCCCGACCAGGAACAAATGGTCGAAGCGGGGGCCGAATTTGAGGCCCGCGCCGGAAGGGGTACCCGTGAAGGTCTCCCCGGCGGTGATATCGCGGAACCGGTATTCGGCCGTCACCGACAACCCGGGCACCCCGGGGATCGGAAACGCGCTGCCGGCAACCGCCTGCCAGGCAAAGCTGCCGGACGTGGCACCGCTGGTCCAGCGCGCCCCGCCGGAGCTAACCGACGCACCCGACAGCTGCGTCCACATATACCCCGCCCCCAGGCCAAGGTAGGGGAACACGTAGCGGTTGCCGATATCCAGGTCGAAGATCGCGTTGGCCATAACGCCGTAGGTCGCCATCCGTCCACTCGCGGCGCCCGCCAACGGGGTGCGCGCCAGCGCCGCGATGCGGGTGCGGTCGTAATCGCCTTCCAGCTCGAACCGCCAGCCGTTCCCCAGCGCCCAACCGGCCGCGCCGGACAGGGCAAGCCCGCCATTCTGTTCATAACGGAGCCGCCCGCTCCCGAAACCGGCCGCCGGCAGGGTGGCGGCGGTGTTCTGCGGCAAATCGTAACCAGCGCCGAGCGAGACATAGGGGCCGGAGATCGGCTGCGCCTCGGCCGGCACCGTCAGCCGAGCCAGAACGAACAACCCGGCCAGAACCAGCCACCACCGAACCGCACGCCGCATGAGCCGACCTTTCTTGGGCAGAGGAAAGATCAATGGCGTGCGCGCCGGCGCGACGCAAGGGTGCTGCAACGCCAAACGGGGCGCCCGAGGGCGCCCCGCCGCGAAACTCGAGCGTCAGAGACGCCGGGTCAGTGGATGATGATCTCAACCCGGCGATTCTGCGGCTCCCGCACGCCGGGGCCGGTCGGCACCAGCGGGTGGGTTTCCCCGAAGCCCTTGATGACGATCGCGTTCTTCGGCACCCCGTCGAGCACCAGCGCATGGGCCACCGCGTCGGCACGGCGAATCGACAGGCCCATATTGTATTTCGGTGTCCCCGAGGTGTCGGTGTAGCCGTTCACCGCGATGGACGTGTACTGGACATGGGTGGACGCCGCCGCGGCTTCGTTGATGATCTGATGCGCGCGGGCGGTAAGGGTGGCCTTATCCCAGTCGAAGAACACGATGTAGGACCGGGCCGGAGCCGGGGCAGGCGCCGCCACCGGAGCCGCTGCGGCGACCGGAGCAGGCGCCGGGGCGGGTGCGGCGCCGAAGGCGTAGCGCAGACCGATCAGGAACGTGTGGTTGTAGTCGTTCTGCAGCTTGATGGACGTGCCCGCTCCGCCCGGCGTGGTCACGCCGCTGTAGCTGCGGTCGCCGACCAGCGCCATGAACCGATACTCGGCGGTCAGCGACAGCCCCGGTACAGCGGTGAGAGGAACCGCGGCCCCCAGGATCGCCTGCGCGGCAAACGAACCCGGGGTGCGATTGGAAAACACCTGCGTGCCCGTAGGCCCGTAGAGGTTCACGCCCTGATGGTTGGCGAACTCATATCCAACGCCGACACCGACATAGGGGGTCACCATCGGGATCAGGTTGTTGAAGTCGTAGTAGCCGTTCACCATCACGCCAAAGGTCTGCTCGGTGCCACCAACCGACGTATAGGGCAGCCCATGAACCCGGTAGAACCGGTTATTGTAATAGTTACCTTCGATTTCAGCACGGAACCCGTTGCCAAAACCCCACCCGACAGCCGCAACGAATGCCGGACCGATATGCGACTGTAGGTTGCCACCCCCGGAACGGTCGACCTGCTGCTTGTAGTTGATCCCGGCGCCGCCGCTGACATACAGCCCCGAAATCGGCTGATCGGCGCGGGCGGCAAGGCTGCCGGCCAGCATCGGCACTGCCAGCATGGTGGCCGCCAGAAGCGCGGACCGAAGCTTCATCTGTTCTCTCCTCGTTGACGATGCCGGGGGCGCGGAAAGCAAGACCCGGCGGGGATCGCAGCGGCCGGCAGGCCAGCATGGCCGCCGACGGATCGCAAAGCCGGACAGATATAGCCGCAATCCGACCGCAAGGGGAGGGGCCGGTTCAGATTCCCCCCGCCCCTGTGGCATCTTCGCCACAGCGCCCCTGGCGCCGCCGCCACAACAACGCCGCCAGCATTGGCGCGCCCCAGAGCGAGGTCACCATCGCAAGCCCCAGCCCCCCCATCACCGCCACCGCAAGCGGCTGCAGCAATGCCGTGCCACGTCCCACCCCCAGCGCCAGCGGCAGAAAACCCCCGATATCGGCCAGCATCGTCATCACGATCGGACGCAAACGCGCGCCCGCCGCCACCGCCACCGCGGCCGGCCGCCCACCATGGCCGGCAAAAATGAGGATCACGTTGTTCACCGCGATCGCGTACACGATCAGCACGCCCAGGAACGCGGTGCTGTCCAGCGCCAGTCGCATGGCCCACAGCGCCGCCAGCGCCCCGGGTGCCGCCAGCGCGATCGCCCCCAACGCCGCCAGCGCGACCCGTTGACCGCCGAACTGGAACCCCAGTAACACCAGCAACACCAGCAACGTCCCGCCCAGCACGGCGAACATCTGTCGGAACCCGCGCCGCTGCTGGGCGTAATAGCCGCGCAGTCGCACGCTGATGCCCGGCCCGAGCCCCGCCCTGGCGATCACCCGTCGCGCCACCACCGCTGCCTGCGCCAGCCCTTCCCCCGGCACCGGACGCAGCCAGATATATGCATCCGGCACCAGCGCCTGATGGGTCACGAACGGCACCCCCGCCAGATGCCGCACCCGCGCCAGGCTGGCCAGCGGCGCGAAACCAGCCGGCGGATCCGCCCCCGCCGGCACCGGAAGGCGCAGCGGCAGCTCACCGATCCCCCCAGGCTCGGGGCGCACCCGCACCCGGATCGGCATGATCTGCTCACCAGCCAGCAGAAACCCCGCGCGCTGCCCCCAAAGGCGCCGCCGCACCGCCCCCGCCAGCGCCGGCGCCGTCACGCCCCGCAGCGCCGCCACCGCCCGTGGGCGCAGTACAATCTCGGGTCCCGCTGACGGAGATTTGAACTGGATCGCCTGGAACCGCCCGGAGCGCCGCAGCCGCGCCGCCAGCCGCGCGCCGGCATGGCGCAGCGTCGCCGAATCGGGACCGAACAGAAAAATCTCGAGCGGTGCATGGGCGCCCGACAGATCCCCCAGCCGGTTCACCATCACCTGCGCGCCCCCCAGCGCGATCAGCGCCGGGTCGGCCGCGTGAAACGCCACCCGCAACCGCTGCATCACCGCCTGGGTGCTGACCTCCCGCCGCTGCTTCAGAACCACTGCCAGCGCCCCCTTGTTGGGCACCGAGCGGGGGTTGGCGAAGCTACGCCCGACCACCAGCGATGCCCGCGCCACCGCCGGGTCGGCCAGTGCCACGCGCATCAGGCTCCGCCCGACCCGGCGCGTCTCCGCCGCCGAGGAGCCGACCGGGGTGCGGAATGGGATCGACAGCACGCCCTGATCCCACGGCGGCAGAAACGCGGTGGGCAGACGGACCAGCGCCAGCACCCCGAGCACAACCAGGCCCAGCGCGAACGGCGCCAGCACCCAGGGCCGTCTCATGCCGCGAAGCAGCAGCCGCACGAAGCGTCGCCGCCAGCGATGCTGCCAGCCCGCCTCGCCGCGGCCTCGCCCCGCCAGCCAGATCGCCAGCACCGGCGTCAGTGTCAGCGCCACCAGCTGAGAGGCCAGCAGCGCCACCACGATGGTCAGCGCCATCTGCCGGAACAGCAGCCCGATGGTGCCGGACAGCATGATAAGCGGCAGGAACACGAGACAGGAGGTCGCCGTGGCCAGGGTCATCGCCGGCAGGATCCCGCCCGCCCGCGCCAGCGCGTCCGCCCGTCGCGCCGTCGGCGTCGCCCCCCGCGCGGCCAGCCCGCGTTCCATCACCACGATCGCGTGGTCCACCAGCGCGCCGATCGCCGCCGTCAGGCCGCCCAGGGTCATCACGTTGAGCCCCAGGCCCAGCCCGCGCAGCGCCAGCAAGGTAGCGGCAATGGAGAGCGGCACCACCAGCAGCGTCGCCAGCGCGGCACCCAGCCGGCGCAGGAACGCCAGCACCACCCCCCAGGCGATCACGCTGCCGAGGATCAGCGCCAGCCACACATCGTGCAGCGAAGACCCGATCAACCGGCCGAGGTCGTAGATCGGGACCAGATGCACGCCGGGCGGCAGGTGCCGCGCCAATGTAGTCAGCCGGCGCGCGATCGCGCGGCCCAGCGCCACCTGGTTCACCCCGGACTCGGGCAGCACATCGACCACCAGCGCGTGCTTCCAGCCGGCCACCGCCGCACCCACCAGCATCGGCGGCGGCGCGATCCGCACCCGCCCCAGTGCGCCCAATGCCAGCGGACGGGTGGCGCCCGGCGGTCCGATCGGCAGCGTCATCCGCGCCAGCGCCGCCGGCGTGGCCGGCCGCGGCGCGGTGACCACCACCGATTGCTGATGGAACCGGTTGCGCACGCCCGAGAAATACGGACCCTGCGCCGCCCGCAGCGCCGCCACCACCTGCGCCGCGGTCAACCCGTGCGCCGCCAGCCGGCGGGCCGAAAGATCGAGCCAGACCTCCGGCCAGCCGCGCCCGGTCCCATCGACCCGGTAAACCCCCTTCACCCCCAGCAAGGCCGGGCGCAACGCGAAGGCGAAGAACGGGCGCATGGCGCTGCTGGTAACCCGGTTCGAAACCAGCGCGTACTCGCTGAGCGGATAGACCTCCGGGGTCTGCAACCGCACCGTCAGGCGCGCTCCGGCAGGCAGGCGGATCTTCGCCAGCCGTGCCT
>JBMFXF010000067.1:0-13431 GCA_049964515.1 Acetobacteraceae bacterium
CCACGTCAACGTGACGGTGCCCGACCAGCGTCTGGCGACCATCTTCTATGTCTCCGGCCTCGGCCTGACCCGCGATCCGTATCTGATGACGGGTCTCGACAACATGTGGATCAATGTCGGGCGGGCGCAGTTCCACCTGCCCTCCCGTCCCCCGCAGGTGGTGCGCGGCACCACCGGGCTGGTGACCGGCGACCGCGAATCCCTGCTCGCCCGGCTCGCGCGGGTGAAGAAGGACCTGGCCGACACGAAATTCAGCTTCCGCGAGACCGCGGACGCGGTGGAGACCACCTGCCCCTGGGGCAACCGCATCCGCTGCCACGCCCCGGACGCGGCGCGGTTCGGCCGCATCACGCTCGGGATGCCCTATGTGGAATGCGACATCGCCCCCGGCACCTCGCTGGAAGGGATCGCCCGCTTCTACCGCGAGGTCCTGGGCGGCATCGCCGGCGTCGCCACCGATGCGCGCGGCCGGCACGCCTGGGCGATTCTGGGCGACGGCAACCGCATCCTGTTCCGCGAGACCGACGCCCCGCTGCCCGCCTACGACGGGCACCACATCCAGATCACGCTGGCCGATTTCTCCGGCCCGCACCGCAAACTGCTCGAGCGCGGCCTGATCACCGAGGAATCCGACCAGCACCAGTACCGCTTCAACGACATCGTGGATATGGACAGCAACAAGGTGCTGTTCACCATCGAGCACGAGGTCCGCTCGATGCGCCATCCGCTGTTCGCGCGCCCGCTGGTGAACCGCAACCCGGCGCAGACCAACCGCGCCTACGCGCCGGAATGGGACGCCGGCCGCTGGGCGATGCCGGCATCCTGACGGAGGGAAAGACGATGCGCCTCGGCGTGGTCGGACTGGGGCGCATGGGCGCCAATATCGCGCGCCGGTTGATGCGCGCGGGGCATCAATGCGTCGTCTATGACGCCAAGCCAGAGGCCGGGGCGGCGCTGGCGGCGGACGGCGCGACCGCCGTCGCCTCGTTGGCGGGGCTGGTGGAAGCGCTCGGCTCCTCGCCGCGGGCGGTGTGGGTGATGCTGCCCTCGGGGCGCATCACCGAGGATGCGGTGACCGCGCTCGGTGGGTTGCTCGGCGCCGGCGATATCGTGATCGACGGCGGCAACACGTTCTGGAAGGACGACATCCGGCGGGCGAAGGCGCTGGCGGCGAAATCCATCCGCTATCTGGATTGCGGCACCTCGGGCGGCGTGTGGGGCCTGGCGCGCGGCTATTGCCTGATGATCGGCGGCGAGAAGGACGCGGTCGATCACCTCGACCCGATCTTCGCGGCACTCGCCCCCGGGATCGGCGACATCCCGCGCACCCCCGGGCGGGAGGCGCGGGATCCGCGCGCCGAGCGCGGCTACATCCATGCCGGCCCGGCGGGGGCCGGGCATTTCGTGAAGATGGTGCATAATGGCATCGAATACGGGATGATGCAGGCCTTCGCCGAAGGCTTCGACATCCTGAAAGGCCGCGCCGCCGACAGCCTGCCCGCCGACGAGCGCTTCACCCTCAACCTGGGCGACATCGCCGAGGTGTGGCGGCGCGGCTCGGTGGTCTCCTCCTGGCTGCTCGACCTCACCGCCGAGGCGCTGGCGGGCGATGAGGGGCTCGAGCATTTCTCCGGCTTCGTCGAGGATTCCGGCGAAGGGCGCTGGACCGTCGATGCGGCGGTGGAGGAGGCGGTGCCGGCGCATGTGCTGGCCGCCGCCCTGTTCGCCCGCTTCCGCTCCCGCCGCGACCACACCTTCGGCGAGAAGGTGCTGTCGGCGATGCGTTTCGGCTTCGGCGGGCATACCGAGCATATGCTGAACCAGAAATAGCCCGATGCCCGCCATCGTGGTGATGGGCGTGTCCGGCTGCGGCAAGACCACCCTGGCCGCCGGGCTCGCCGCGGCGCTGGGCTGGACCTTGCTGGAAGGCGATTCCTTCCATCCGCCCGCGAATATCGCGAAGATGCGTGCCGCGATCCCGCTGGATGACGCCGATCGCGCGCCCTGGCTGGCCGCCATCGCCGCGGCGATGGACGCGCGGCTCGGCGCCGGGGCGGTGGTGGCGTGCTCGGCGCTGAAGCGCGCCTACCGCGCCGTGCTGATCGGGTCGCGGCCGGGGGTGGCGCTGATTTTCCTCAAGGGCAGCCGCGCCACCATCGCGGCGCGGCTGGCGGCGCGGCGCGGGCACTACATGCCGCCGGCGCTGCTGGACAGCCAGCTCGCCGCGCTGGAAGAACCGGGCGCCGACGAGCACCCCATCACCCTGGCGGTGGACCCGGCGCCGGCCGCCATCCTGGCCGCCGCGCTGGCCGCCCTTGCCGAACGAGGCATCGCATGACCGAAGCCGTCTATCCCTCGCTGCGCGACCGCGTGGTGTTCCTCACCGGCGGCGCCTCCGGCATCGGGGCGGCCGAGGTGGCCGCCTTCGCCGCCCAGGGCGCGCGGGTGGCGTTTGTCGATATCGCCGACGACGCGGCGGCGGAGGTGGTGGCGAAGGCGCGCGCCGCCGGGCATCCCGAGCCGTTCTTCCAGCATTGCGACCTGACCGACATCGCCGCCCTGCGCGCTTCGGTGGCGCGCGCCGCCGAGCGGCTGGGGCCGCTCACCGTGCTGGTCAACAACGCCGCCAACGACCAGCGCCACCGCTGGGAGGACGTGACGCCCGAGTACTGGGACGAGCGGCTGGCGGTCAACCTGCGCCATCAGTTCTTCGCCATCCAGGCGGTGGCGCCGATGATGAAGGCGGCCGGCGGCGGCTCGATCGTCAATTTCGGCTCGGTCAGCTGGCATGTGGGCCAGGGCGGGATGCCCGCCTACACCACCGCCAAGGCGGCGGTGGAAGGGCTGACCCGCGGCATGGCGCGCGATCTGGGGGCCGACAACATCCGGGTGAACTGCGTGGTGCCGGGCTGGATCATGACGGAGCGGCAGATCCGGCTGTGGCTGACCCCGGAGGGGGAGGCGAATCTGATCCGCAGCCAGTGCCTGAAGCGCAAGCTGGTGCCGGAGGACGTGGCGCGGATGGTGCTGTGGCTGGCGGCGGACGACAGCCGGATGTGCACGTCGCAGCTGTTCGTGGTGGATGCGGGGCGGATCTGAGGCGGGCGGGGGCGGTGGGTTCGTGGGTATCAGTCGGCAATCCCCGGGACGCCGGCAGCCCCGTCCGGAGGGGCGACGCCGTCGCGGAGCATCACGGCGAGTGGGATCAATGCTTGCGTTGCCGCGCGCAGCTCCGGGGGCGAGGGGTGCTGACCGTCCTCGATTCCAGGATAACGGAACGCAACCCCCCAGACCGTAAAGCGCCCGATTGGGGGAAGCGCGACGCTCAAGTCGGGGTAATGTTCCGCGGCGAGGTCGCCCAACCGCACCAGGTCATGGATCTCGCCGAACGGGACGGCTGCCAGGACAAGCAAACCCTTGAGGCGCTTCTCCGCTGCTTGCTGACAATGATAAGCGGCGACCCCGGCCTCGGGCGGAGACGCTGCGAGACAGAGTTGGACGACGCGCAGGTCCGCTTCGGCCACCGCCAGCCATCGCCTGGCCTCGCCGCGACGCTCGGCGGCCAGACCATGGTCAGGGTCGCTCATAGACCACCACGCCGTCATGCAAAGCCGCATGGGCGAGACTGCCGGCGACCTCGCTCCGGCGACGGAACAGACTCTCCCGACACGGAATCACATCCACCGGAAGCCGATAGGGCAGGCGCGCGGCGAACCCGGCCGCCAGGGTAAGATGTTCCGCGGGAGCATCGTCATCCAGCACCACCAGCAAGTCGATGTCGCTGTCGGGCCCCGCCTCCCCCCGCGCCGACGAGCCGAACAGGATCACCCGGCGCGGATGGAAATACGCCAGCACCGAATCGAGCAGAACTTGCGGGACGAGCGCGGTGGTCATGCCAAACCCCTGTCTGCGGGCCGGAGCGCAGCATAGCGCAACCGGGCCGGCGTATCACCCGGCCCCGCCTACTCGTCCTCGAACAACACCCGCTCCGCCGCCCCGTCGAGATCGTCGTACTGCCCCGACCGCAGGTTCCACAGAAACAACGCCAGCCCCAGCGACCCCATCGTCAGGCTGATCCCCAGCAGATACAGGATGACTACCATCGCACCCGCCACAGCCGCGCGCTGTTGCCCATCACCAGCAGCGAGGACGCCGACATCGCCGCCGCCGCCAGCCACGGCGTGACCCAGCCCGCCGCCGCCAGCGGCACCATCACCACGTTATAGCCCAGCGCCAGCACCAGGTTCTGCCGCATCGCCCGCCGCGCCCGCCGCGCCATGGTCAGCACCCGGGTCACCGGCGCCAGCAACTCGCCCTGGAACACCAGATCGGCCACGGTCTGGCTGATATCGGCCGCGCTGGCCGGCGAGGCCGAAACGAACGCCGCCGCCAGCGCCGGCCCGTCGTTCAGCCCGTCGCCCACCATCAGCACGCGATGCCCGGAGGCGGCCAGCGCCTCGATCCGCGCCAGCTTTTCCGGCGGGGACAGCCCCGCCTCCCATTGCGCGACCCCGACCGCGCGGGCCAGCTGCGCCACCGCGCCGGGGCGGTCGCCCGACAGCACCAACGGCGCCAGCCCGCGCCGCGCCAGGGTGGCGACGACGGCGGCGGCATCTTCCCGCGGGCGCTCGACGAAGCCGAACCGCAGCGGCGCGTGGCCGGGGCGGGCGAACCAGAGCTCGCTGCCCTGCCCGCCGGCCACCCCGCAGAACCCGGCGCTGCCGAGCCGGGTGGCCCCGCGCGACAATCCCTGCCCCGGATGCTCCGTCACCCCCTCCGCCGCCACCACCGGGCCGGAAGCGGCCACCAGGGCGCGCGCCAGCGGGTGGCGGCTGGTCACCGCCATCGCCGCGGCCTCCTGCAAGGAAGGGCGGTCGGCCTCGGCCACCGGTTCCAGCGCCAGGGCGGGTTCGCTCAGGGTGCCGGTCTTGTCGAACACCACGCGGTCCACCTCGGCCAGCCGTTCCAGCGCGGTGGGGGATTTCAGCAGGATGCCGGCGCGGAACAGGCGGCTGGCGGCGATCACCTGCACCGCCGGCACCGCCAGCGCCACCCCGCAGGGACAGGTGACGATCAGCACCGCGGCGGCGATCAGCAACGCCTGGCCGATCGGGGCCCCGGCCAGCAGCCAGCCGGCGAACGCCGTCGCCGCGGTGACATGCACCACCGGCACGTAGCCGCGCGCGATCCGGTCCGCCAGCAGCACGAACCGGCCGCGCCGCGCCTCCGCCGCCTCGATCAGCCGCGCGCATTCGGCCAGCAAGGTGGCCCCGCCGGTGGCGGTGGCGCGGATGCTCACCGGCGGCCCCAGATTGAGCGTGCCGGCGAACACCGCCGCCCCGGCCGCCGCCGCCACCGGCAGGCTCTCGCCGCTCACCAGCGAGGCATCGAGCGTGGTTTCGCCCGCCACCAGCACCCCGTCGATGCCGATCCGCTCGCCCATGCCCACCAGCACATGCTCGCCCGGGGCCACCGCCTCCGGCCGGCGCGGCTCGGGCGTGCCATCCGCCCGCAGCACCGTCACCATCGCCCCGCGCAACGCCAGCAGCTGTTCCGCGGTGGCGCGCGCGCGGAACCGGGCGCGATGGTCCAGCACCCGCCCGAGCAGCAGGAAGAACAGCAGCATCAGCGCGGATTCGTAATAGGTGTGGTTGCCGTCGGCGAAGGTGTCGGCCAGGCTGATGCCGGCCACCAGCAGCACGCCGAGGCTGACCGGCACGTCCATGTTGGTCCGCCCCCGCCGCAGCACGGCGATGGCGGAGGCGAAGAACGGCCTGCCGGCCAGCACGATCGCGGGCAGTGCCAGCAGCGCGGTGATCCAGTGCAGCAGCGCCCGTGTCGCCGGCCCCATGTCCTGCATCAGCCCGGCCCATTCGCCGATCGAGAGCAGCATCACGTTGCCGGCGGCGAAGCCGGCGATGCCGAGCGCGCGGATCAGTTCGACACCGCGACGGTCCTGGGCGGCGGCGAGCGCGCCGGGCTCGAACGGGATCAGCCGGTAGCCCAGCGCCTCGATCCGCCCGACCAGGGACGCGGCATCCTCGGCGGCGCCGCGCCAGACCAGGCGCAGCCGGCGGGTGGTCATGTTCACCCGCCCGGTCAGCACGCGCGTATCCCGCGCCAGCACCGATTCGATCAGCCAGACGCAGGCGCCGCACTGCAACCCGTCGATGGCGAGCGAGAGCGCCTGGGTCCCGTCCGGCTGCGTCACGGCGTGGGCGGCAAGGTCCTGGCGCGGGGCGGCGTCCTCGGGGCGCGGGGCGCGGCGTTCCGGGTCCAGCACCCGCTGGCGATAATAGCGCCCAAGACCGAGCCCCTGGATGGTCTCGAACGCGGCGGCGCAGCCGGTGCAGCAGAAGCGGGCGCCGCGCGGGGCGGGGGCGCCGCAATGGGCGCAGGCGGGACAGGCATCGGCGGGCGGGGCAAGGGTTGCGGCGGTGGCGCTCATGGCGACGGCCGGGGCCGCTCCCAGACAATCATCCGCCGCCTTTCGCTGTATCTATGACCGTCTGCGCGGAGGCTGAGCGAGACCAGCCACTGCCCGCGCGGCAGCCGGCCGGCGGCGCGGTAGCGGCCCGGTGCGGTCCCCACGAAGGCGAAACGATGGAGCTCCCGCGGGCCGACCGGTCGTTCCGCCTCCACCGCGGCCACCGCGCCGGCAAGCGGGCGCCCGTCCGGCCCCGCGAGGCGCAGGGTCAGCCGGTTTTCCGGGTCCAGCCGCAGCGCGACATGCCAACCCAGCGCATGCTGGCGCGCCGCCGCGCGCAGCACCTGGTTGTAGCGGTTGCTGAGATCGTAGCCATCCGGCCCGGCCTGTCCGGGAAAAGTACTGAGCGCGGCCCAGATCATGCCGGCGTTGATCAGAATGACCACCCCGAGCGAGGCCGCCACCGCCCAGGGAAACCAGTCCCAGGCCGATTTCGGGCCGCGTCGGCGGCGGGCGAGATCGCTCATGGTCCACCTCCCGCATAGGCGCCTGGCCCGAAGAACGGGGCCCGGTAGCGCGTGGTATCGCCGCTGGTCGGATCGCGCAGCACGAAGGTCACGTCGCGACGGCGGACCGGAGGCAGGTTCGGCGGCGCGATCACCAGCACCCGGAACGTGCCGATGGTATCGGCGCCCACCGGCAGGGTCAGCGTCCGGTGACGGTCCTGCGGGGCGGTGCCGTCGGCCAGCCTGGCCCCGGGCAGGCCGCGCAGCCGCAGCACGAAGCCGGCCGGGTGCTGGGTGCGATTGGTCAGGTTGACGGTGTAGCCGTTGCGCAGCCCGCCATCCGGCAGCGGCACGAACAGCGGCGCGCGGTCGTGCTCCGCATCCATCGCGATCGGCGCGCGCAGGGCCAGCGCGGCGAGCATCCCCACCCCGGCGACGGTGAGCGCCGCCAGATAGATGATGGTGCGGGGACGCAACCAGCGGAACGGGACGGCGCGGCCCTCCTGCTTGGCTTTCTGGTCGGCCAGCGTGTCCCATGCGATCAGTCCGCGCGGGTGACCGGTGACATCCATCACATGGTCGCAGGCATCGATGCAGAGGCCGCAGTTGATGCATTCCAGCTGGATGCCGTCGCGGATGTCGATGCCCATCGGGCAGGCGGTGTAGCAGGCGGCGCAATCGACGCAGTCGCCGGCGGGCCGTCCGGGCTCGCGCTTGCCGCGCAGCCGCGGTTCGCCCCGCCAGGCCTGGTAGGTGGTGGTCAGGCTCTGCTCGTCCAGCATCGCCGACTGGAAGCGCGGCCACGGGCACATGTAGGTGCAGACCTGTTCCCGCCCCCAGCCGGCCAGCGCGTAGGTGGTGAAGGTGAACAGGAAGATGAAGAAATAGGCCGCCCCCGGCGCCGTTGCGGTCCAGAACTGACGGGTGATGGTGGGCGCGTCGGCGAAATACATGATCCAGGCGCCGCCGGTCCAGAACGCGGTGAACAGCCAGACCCCATGCTTGGCCAGCTTGCGCCACAGCTTGTCGAAAGTCAGCGGGCCGACGTCGCGCTTCATGCGGTCGTTGCGGTCGCCCTCGATCTCACGCTCGAACCACATGAAGAGATCGGTCCAGACGGTCTGCGGACAGGCGTAGCCGCACCACACCCGGCCGAACAGCGAGGTGACCAGGAACAGGCCGACCGCGGCGACGATCAGCGTTCCGGTCAGCAGATAGATGTCCTGCGGCCAGAACTCGAGACCGAAGAAATAGTAGCGGCGGGTGGCGACATCGAGCAGCACCGCCTGGCTCGGCCGGCCCGGCCCGCGGTCCCAGCGCAGCCAGGGCAGCAGGTAGTAGATGGTCAGGCAGAACGCCAGCACCGCCCATTTGATGCGGCGCATCCGCCCCTTGACCGCCTTCGGATAGACCCGCACCCGGCTGGCGTAGAGGTGATCGCCGCCGAGGTCCTTTTCGAGCTGGGCCCGACGTTCATGCACCCGCGACATGCTGGCCACCGGCTACTGTCCGCCACCCAGGCTGTGGACGTAGATCGCCACCGCCTTGATGGTGGCCGGGTCCAGCCGGTGGTCCCAGTTCGGCATCACGCCCATGCGCGGGTCGGTGACCTGGCGGACGATGGAAGCGCGGAAGTCGCCGTAGAGATGCACATGGCTGGCCAGCCGCGGCGCGCCGACGGCGAAGCTGCCCTGCCCTTTCGCGCCATGGCAGACCGCGCAGTTGGCGGCGAAGATTTTAGCGCCCGGGGCGATGTTTTCGCCCTTGGTCGGGTGGCCGTAGAAGCGCGACCAGACGAAGCTGGCCACTTGCTGGATCTGCGCCGGCGACAACATGCCGGAGACGCCGAACGGCGGCATCTGGCTTTGCCGCGCCTTCGGATCGCCGCTGCGGATGCCGTAGGTGATGGTGCGCTGGATGGCGGGCAGGGTGCCACCCCAGATCCAGGCACCGGCGGCCAGGGCCGGGTAGCCGAGCCGGCCCGATCCGCCCTGGCCATGGCAGGGCTGGCAGTTCTCGGCAAAGGTGATCGCCCCGGCGGTCTCCGCCACCTGCATCAGCTGCGGGTTTTTCAGAATTGCCGCGAACGGCAGCGCGGCGATGCGCTTCATGTAGATGTCGCGCTTCGCATCCATCGCCGCCACCTCGCGGGTCACCTGGGCCCGCGCCGACCAGTGCAGCAGGCCGTGGAAATACCCGCTTCCGTAGGGGATCGACGGGTACAGCAGCATGTAGCCCGCCGCCCAGGCGATGCAGGCAAGCCAGACATACACCCACCATTTCGGCAGTGGGGTGTTGAGCTCGCGGATACCGTCCCACTCGTGGCCGGTGGTCTCCTTGCCGGTGACGGAGTCCTTCTCGATCTTGCTCGGCATCAGCGTTCGTCCTCGAAGGGCATCTGCCCGTGGCGCTCGATCTCCTGCCGCCGCCCCGGCCAGTAGGTGGCGGCGACGAGCAGCGCGAACACCACGAACATCGCCACCACCGAGTAATGCTCGATCCAGGTCAGGATGGTCATTGTTGCAGCTGCTTCGGGTTGATGTGGGAGAAATGCACCATCGTGCCCAGGACCTGCAGATACGCCACCAGGGCGTCGAGCTCGGTCGGATGCCCGTTGCCGGGCACCACATGGGCGCCATGGTAGCGTCGTTCCAGTCCCGTATGGTCCGCGTTCGGATCGTCCTGCGCGCGCAGGTCGGCCTCGGCGTTGGCGAGGTCCTGCTTGGTGTAGGGCACCCCGACCTCGATATTGGTGCGCATCCGCGCCAGCAGATCGCGGGTCTCGAGCGGCGTGCGGGCCAGGAACGCGAAATCGGGCATCAACGATTCCGGCACCAGCCGGCGCGGATGCTCGAGATGCGCATACATCCAGGCATCCGAATACTTGCCGCCGACGCGGGCCAGGTCGGGACCGATGCGCTTCGATCCCCACTGGAACGGGTGGTCGTACATGCTCTCGGCGGCCAGCGAGTAGTGGCCGTAGCGTGCCACGTCGTCGCGCAGGCTGCGGATCATCTGGCTGTGGCAGAGGTAGCAGCCCTCGCGGATGTAGATGTCGCGTCCGCGCAGTTCCAGCGGCGAATAGGGCCGCACGCCGTGGACATGCTCGATGGTGGTCTCGATCGTGAACAGCGGCACGATCTCGACGATACCGCCGATGGTGACGGTGAGCAGCGCGAGCACCAGCAGGACGATGGAATTGCGTTCGATGAAGGCGTGGGAGAGACGCATCGTCTATTCCCCTGCCATCGCCACCGCGGCGACCGCGGCCGGCGCCGCTGCGCGCGGGGCCTCGGTGTCCGGGCTGTGCACCGTCATCCAGAGATTGTAGATCATCAACACCGCCCCGATCGTGAACAACACGCCGCCGATCATGCGCAGCACCATGAACGGATGTTCGGCGACTACCACCTGGATGAACGAGTATTTGAGGAACCCGAACCGGTCGTAGGCGCGCCACATCAGCCCTTCCATCAGGCCGGCGACCCACATCGAGGTGATGTAGAACACGATCCCAAGCGTGCCGACCCAGTAGTGCCAGGCCGCCAGACGCACCGAGTAGAGCCCCTTCCGGCCCCACAGCTTGGGCACCAGATAATAGAGCGCGCCGAAGGTGATGAACGCGACCCAGCCCAGCGTGCCGGAATGGACGTGGCCGATCACCCAGTCGGAATAGTGCACCAGCGCATTGACATCGCGGATCGACATCGCCGGCCCCTCGAACGTCGCCATCCCGTAGAAGCCCACCGCGGTGACCGAGAAGCGCAACCCGGGATCGGTGCGCAGCTTGTCCCACGCACCCGACAGCGTCATCAGCCCGTTGATCATGCCGCCCCAGGAGGGCATCCACAGCATGATCGAGAACGCCTCGCCCAGGGTCTGCGTCCAGTCCGGCAGCGCGGTCCACAGCAGATGGTGCGGCCCGGCCCAGATGTAGATGAAGATCAGCGCCCAGAAATGCACGATCGACAGCCGGTACGAGTAGATCGGGCGGTTCGCCGCCTTGGGAATGAAATAATACATCATCCCGAGGAACGGCACCGTCAGGAAGAACCCGACCGCGTTATGGCCGTACCACCACTGCACCATCGCGTCCTGCGCGCCGGAGAACCAGGAGTAGCTTTTCGCGCTGTAGGGGGAGATCGGGATGCCGAGGTTGTTGACGATCACCAGCATGGCGATGGTGATGATGAACGCGAGATAGAACCAGTTCGCCACGTAGATATGCGGCTCGGCCCGCCTCATCAGCGTGCCCATGTAGATCACCAGGTAGCACACCCAGATCAGCACCAGCAGCAGGTCGAGATGCCACTCGGGCTCGGCGTATTCGCGGCTCTTGCTGAAGCCCATCAGGTAGCTGGTGGCCGCCAGCACGATGAAGATCTGATAGCCCCAGAACACGAAGTTCGCCAGCGCCTCGCCGCCCCAGAGCCGCGCGCGGCAGGTGCGCTGCACGACATAGAAGGAGGTGCCGATCAGCGCCGAGCCGCCGAAGGCGAAGATCGCCGCCGAGGTGTGCACCGGGCGCAGCCGGCCGAAGTTCAGATACGGCGCGATGTTGAGCTGCGGCCAGGCGAGTTCGGAGGCGATATAGACGCCGACCAGGAACGCCACGATCGCCCAGAACAGGCAGGCGATCACGAATTTCTTCACCACGTCGTCATTGTAATCCACCCGATGGTGCGCGACCGCCGCCTCAGCCATGATCGGCCCCTCCGCGCGCCGCGTCCTTGCGGTCGTAGTGCTTCCGCAGCAGGCCGAAATCGAACACCACGGCGAAGCCGGCCAACACCAGGCCGAACAAATACATCTCGTCGTCCCAGGCGCCGGCCGCCAGGAACAATCCCAGCACGCCCAGCGCGGTGACCATCAGGCCGACGATCACGTCGCCCGGCTCGAACTCCATGCGGCAAACTCCCCTGCAACGGACCGCCCGGGAGGCGGACCGGATCATGGCCGCAGGGTGACGGGGCGTTCATGGCGCTTCATTGATCCAGATCAATGGTGCGGAGCGGGCGGGGGCCGATCCTGCCGGCCATGGCCCTGTTCGCCGCGCTCGCCTCCGGCGTTGCCCACGCGGGCGCGCTCTGCGCCGCCGATCTGCCCCGCGAGGGGCCGATCTTGGGGCTGTTCCTGGCCGGTGCGGCGGGCGGGGCGATGCATTGCGGCCCGATGTGCGGCGGCTTCGTGCTGGGCCAGGTGGCCGACCGGATGGCGCGGGTGCCGGCCGCGGCGCTGTGCGAGCGCCGGCGGTTCGCCGCCGCGCTGCTGTGGCCCTATCACCTGGGGCGGATGACCACCTACGCCGCCCTCGGCGCGGCGGCGGCGGCGACGCTCGGCGCGTTTCGCGCCATGCCCTGGTTCGCGCCGCTGCGCGCCGGCGTGCTGGCGCTGGCCGCGGTGTTGTTCCTGGCCGAGGCGCTGCGCCGCCTGGCCCCGGGCCTTGGGCTGCCTGCCACCGCGGTCGCGCCGGCCGGGTGGGGGCGCTGGCTGGGCCGATGGGCCGGCCGGCTCGGCGCCGGCGCGGGCGCCACCTGGCTGCGCGGGGTGCTGCTGGGGCTGCTGCCCTGCGGGTTCCTCTACGGGGCGCTGACCGCCGCGGCGGCGGCCGGCACGCCGCTGCGGGGCGCGCTCGGCATGGCCGCCTTCGCCGCCGGCACCGTCCCGGCGCTGGCCGCGGTCGGGCTGCTGGGCCAGGCGGCGGGGCGGCGCTTCGGCGCCCGGCTGGGGCGCGTCGCCCCGGCGGTGCTGCTGCTCAACGCCGGGCTGCTGGCCGCCCTGGCCTGGAGCGCCGCCTGATCAGACGGTCTTGAGGAACTCCACCAGCTTGGTCGTGGCGGTGGTCTTGTCGGTCTGGTCCAGCGCCGCCAGCTCGGCCGCCAGCCGGTCCATCGCCGCCTCGTAGATCTGGCGTTCCGAGAAGCTCTGGTCCGGCTGGCCGGCGTTGCGGTGCAGGTCGCGCACCACCTCGGCGATCGCCAGCGGATCACCGGAATTGATCTTGGCCTCGTATTCCTGCGCCCGGCGCGACCACATGGTGCGCTTGATCCGCGCCCGGCCCTTCAGCACCGCCATCGCTTCCTCGAACAACTCGCGCGAGGCGAGCTTGCGCAGCCCGGCGGTGCGGGCCTTGGCGACCGGCACCCGCAGGGTCATGCGGTTCTCCTCGAAGGTGATGTGGATGAGTTCCAGCCGGTGGCCGGCGATCTCCTCCACCGCGATGCGCTCCACCTTGCCGACCCCGTGGGTGGGATAGACGACGTGGTCGCCCTCCACGAAATTCTCGGCCTTGGCCAGCGGGCGCGGCGCCGGGGTGGGCCGGCCGTTGGCGAGCGACGGGCGCGCGGCGACGGGTGCGGCCGGGGCAGCCGCAGGCGCGGCGGGAGGCGGCTCCGGCGCGGGCGGTAGCGGAGGCGCGGTCTCGGTTCTAAACAGCGGGACTCTTTCCGGTGCAACCGGCATCTTCGCAGAATCGACCGGCGGCGCCGGCCAGACCGG
>JBMFXF010000068.1:0-13345 GCA_049964515.1 Acetobacteraceae bacterium
GATCACCGCCCCCGGCGCCTTCGACGCCCTCAGCGCCCGCCTCGTCGTGCAAGCCGGCTTTCCGGTGGTCTATATGACCGGCTCCGGCACCGCCGCCACCCTCGGCTTCCCCGACTACGGCCTGGTGACCATGACCGAGATGGTGGACAACGCCGCCCGCCTGGTCCGCGCCGCCAACGCCCCGGTCATCGCCGACGGCGACACCGGCTACGGCAACGAACTCAACGTGGTGCGCCTGGTGCAGGAACATGCCCGTGCCGGCACCGCCGGACTCCACATCGAGGACCAGGTCTCGCCCAAGAAATGCGGCCATCTGGATGACAAGGAAATCGTCCCGCGGGAGGACTGGCTGGCCAAGATCCGCGCCGCCGTCGCCACCCGCCCGGATCCGGATTTCCTGGTGATCGCCCGCACCGACAGCCGCGCCGTGGCGGGCTTCGAGGAAGCGGTCGCGCGCTGCAACGCGGCGCTGGCCGCCGGCGCCGACATGGCGTTCCTGGAAGCGGCGCAGACGATGGAGGAAGTGGCCGCCGTGCCGCGGCGGGTGAACGGCCCCTGTCTCTACAACCTGGTCAAATCCGGCAAGAGCCCGGACGTCCCGCTCGATGACGCCGAGGCGATGGGCTATCGCCTCGTGATCGTCCCCGGCCTGCTCTACAAGACCCTGATCCACGCCGGGGACGCCGCGCTGGCCGCGTTGAAGGCGACCCGCCGCCACCCGGAGATCGGCGGGCTGACGGTGCGCGAGGCGTTCTCCCGGGTCGGCGCCGACGAATGGGACCCGTTGCGCACCCGCTTCCGCGCCGACCCGGCGCGAAAGGCGGCGGAATGACTGCGCCGCTCTCGCTGTTCGACAAGATCTGGCAGCGCCACGCAGTGCTGACGCGGCCGGACGGGGCGGTGCTGCTGCATGTCGGGCGCCATCTGCTGCACGACGGCTCGCGCGCCGGATTCCGGTTTCTCGCCGAACGCAACCTGCCGCTGCACGATCCGCAGCGCAGCTACGGCACGCCGGACCACTATATCTCCACCGAACGCCACGACCTGGCCGCCATCGCCGAGCCGTTCCGCCGCGACATGGTGGTGGGGCTGGCGGAAAACGCGGCGCGCTACGGTTTCACCCATTTCGGGCTGGGCGATCCGCGCCAGGGCATCATCCACGTGGTCGGGCCGGAGCAGGGCATCACGCTCCCGGGCATCGTGATGGTCTGCGGCGACAGCCACACCGCGAGCCACGGCGCGCTGGGCGCGCTGGCGTTCGGCATCGGCGCCTCCGAGGTCGCGCATGTGCTGGCGACCCAGACGCTCTGGCAGTCCCGCAAGCCCGCCAGCATGCGCGTCTGCGTGGAGGGGCGGCTGGCCGCCTGGGTGGGCGCGAAGGACGTGATCCTGGCCATCATCGCCCACATCGGCGCCGCCGGCGGGACCGGCAAGGTGATCGAATACGCCGGCCCGGTGTTCCGCGCGATGTCGATCGAAGGCCGCCTGACCGTCTGCAACATGTCGATCGAGGCCGGGGCCCGCGCCGGCATGATCGCGCCCGACGAGACCAGCTTCGCCTACCTCCAGGGCCGCAGGTTCGCGCCGCAGGGGCCGCTGTGGGACCGCGCGGTGGCGTACTGGCGCAGCCTGCCGAGCGATCCGGACGCACGCTTCGATGCCGAGGTCACGCTGGATGGCTCGGCGATCGAGCCGATGGCGACCTGGGGCACCAGCCCCGAACACGCCGCCCCGGTGCGTGCCGCAATCCCCGACCCCGCCGGCGCGCCCACCGCCGAGCGGCGCGAGGCGATGGGCCGGGCGCTGCACTACATGGACCTGCGGCCGGGGATGCGGATCGAGGAGATCCCGATCGAGCGCGTGTTCATCGGCTCCTGCACCAATTCCCGCATCGAGGATTTGCGCGCCGCCGCCGCCGTGCTGCGGGGCCGGAAAGCCAGCGTTCCCGCCTGGGTGGTGCCCGGGTCCGGCCTGGTCAAGCGCCAGGCCGAGGCGGAAGGTCTCGACCGGATCTTCCGCGACGCCGGGTTCGCCTGGCGGGAGCCGGGCTGCTCGATGTGCGTCGGCATGAACGGCGATCTGGTGGAGCCCGGCGCGCATTGCGCTTCCACCTCCAACCGCAATTTCGTCGGCCGCCAGGGGCAGGGCGCGCGGACGCATCTGATGAGCCCGGCGATGGCCGCCGCCGCCGCGGTGACCGGCCATATCACCGATGTGCGTCGCCTGATGGCAGGAGCCGTGTGATGGATCCCTTCACCACCATGGATGCGAAGGCGGTCGGCCTCGACATGACCAATGTCGATACCGACCAGATCATCCCGGCCCGCTTCCTCTGGCGTCCGCGCCGCGACGGCTACGGGGAGTTGCTGTTCCACGACCTCCGCCGCCAGCAGCCCGGCTTCCCGCTGGACCAGGCGGCGGCGCGCGGGGCGCAGGTGCTGGTGGCGGACCGCAATTTCGGCTGCGGGTCCTCGCGCGAACACGCCGCCTGGGCGCTGGTCGATGCCGGGTTCCGGGTGGTGATCGCGCCGTCGTTCGGCGACATCTTCTATTCCAACAGCTTCAAGAACGGGCTGTTGCCGATCGTGCTGCCGGAGGCGCGCTGCGCCGCGTTGCGGGCCGCGCTGGCGCGCAACCCGGGGGCAAGGCTGGTGGTGGACCTGGAGGCGCAGACGGTGACCGGACCGGTCGGGGTGAACGACGGGTTCGCGACCGATTCCTTCGCGGTGGATCCGTTGCGGAAGGAGTTGCTGCTGGCGGGGCAGGACGAGGTCGGCCTGACCCTTGGCCATATGGAGACGATCCGCAGCTTCGAGACCGCCTACGCGCAGGCGATGCCGTGGGTGTGAGCGGCTAGTGTGCCGATCCTGACGTATGTTGCCGTCGGCAGTGGTCAGGATCGGCACACCAGCCCTTTGTTTTCAGTGGCCTGCTGATCCCTGACATTCGCTGCGAAGGGCAGCGAATGTCAGGGGCAGGACACTAGCCCGCCCGCGCCCGTGCGGCGCCGGCCGCCAGTGCCCGCAGCTTGCCCTCCGCCACCGCGCGCGGCAGGTATTTCATCCCGCAATCGGGCGCCGCCACCAGCTGCTCCGCCGCCACATAGGGCAGCGCCGCGCGCAGCCGCGCCGCCACCTGCTCCGGCGTCTCCACGGTCATGTCGTTCAGGTCGAGCACGCCGAGCAGGATGGTCTTGCCCCGCAACTCGCCCAGCACGCCGAGGTCGAGCCGCGGTTGCGCCGCCTCGATGGAGATCTGCTGCGCCGCGCAGGAAGCAAGCTGCGGCAGGAAGCTGTAGCCGGAAGGTTTCTCCTTCACCACCGCGGCATAGCCGAAGCAGAGATGCACCACCGTGGGCCCCTCGATGCCCTCGAGCGCGCGGTCGATCGCGGCGAGGCCCCAGGCGGCGGCCTCGGCGGGCGCGGTGCGCACCCAGGGCTCGTCGAGCTGCACCACATCCACCCCGGTGGCCTTCAGCGCCCGCAGCTCGCGGTTGACCGCGACCGCGTAATCCATCGCGAGCTCCGCCGGGTCCTTGTAGAAATCGTTCCGTACCTGACGGGACAGGGTGAACGGCCCGGGCAGGGTGATCTTGGTCGCACGATCGGTATTCGCGACCAGGAACGCCGCGTCCGCCGCTTCCACCGGCCCCTTCCAGCCGATCCGGCCGACCACACGCGGCACCGGGGTGGCCCGCCCGCCGGCGGTGCGCAACTCGGCCGGATGCGCCGCATCGACCCCATCGAGCGCCAGCGCGAAGCGGTTGGAGTAGCTCTCGCGCCGGATCTCCCCGTCGGTGACGATATCGATCCCGGCCGCCTCCTGGGCGCGGATGGCGAGCAGGGTGGCATCGTCCTGCGCCTCGGCGAGATGCTCGGGCGGAATGCGCCAGATATCCGCCGCCCCGGTGCGCGGCACGCCGTGCTGATGCAGGGTGGCGCGGTCCACCAGCCACTCGGGCTGCGGGAGCGAGCCGACGATGGTGCTGGGGATCGGATGCTGTGGGTAGGGCATGGCGGCAACGTGCCATGCCGGCCGGGACGGTTCAAATCCGCCCTATCGCCCCTATCCTATCGGCCCGTATAGAGATGCGGCCAGCGCTGCCGCACGATCGCCCCGTCGCTTGCATAGGCGAGGCAGGTATCGACGATCGCCTCCCCGCCGCCGAAATGGCGCGAGATCCGCGCGTCCAGCGCATCCCCCACCGGCTTCGTCCGCTCGCGGTCCAGCTCCTGTTTCGCCCGCGCCGGCTTGATGGTCTGAAACGCGGTGGTGGCCATCTGTTGCAGCAACTCGCGCAGATGGGTGCAGCCGACCGGCCCGCCCACCGCCTGGTTGGCCGCCTTGAGGAAGCCGCGGCCGATGGTCAGCCCCTCCAGCCGGCCGAACGCGGGCGCGGCGCCGGGGCAGACGGCATAGGGGGCGTAATCGGTCGCCGCCTCGGCCTTGTGGATGCGCATCGCGGCATCGACCGTCAGCCGCAGGAACATGCCGTGCAACGGCTCGCCGGCTTCGATGGTGCCGCGGTTCTCGTTGGGGAAGCTGTAGGTCTTGGTGTCGGTCAGGGCGGCCTCGATGTCGAACAGCCCGTCCGCGCGCTGATAGCCGGTGATGGTGATGGCGCGGGTATGCAGGGCCTCGCGGGGGGCAGGCGGGCTGAGCGGCATGGGACAGGTCCGTATTGCAGTGCAGCATAGAGGATGGGGGCGGCGGCGCGCCACCGCAAGCGCGCCCGCGGCATGGCAGAGGCGCCTACCCCCGCCCGATCGCCAGCGCGACCTGGCGACGGATCGCCGCCAGCTGCGCCGGGGTGATCCGCGAGCCGGTCACCCGCAGCCGCGCCTTCGCCGTGCTCGCCACCAGATGCGACACCGCCCGGCAGGGCTTGCGGCAGCCATTCCCGGCATCGGGTTCGATCGCCACCGAGAGGTCCGGGATCGCCAGCGCCGCGTCCTCCGTCAGCGGCACCAGCAGCACGTTCGGGTAGCCGGGGGCGAACAGCCCGTCATCCTCGATCACGACGGCCGGACGGAGCTTGTTCGGTTCCTTGGGCAGCGCGTCGCCGCGCCAATCCGCGAGCACGATGGCGCCGGCGGGGAACGCCGGCGCCTCAGCCGGCATCGGCGCGCGGCGTGCCCCAATCGGCATAGAAGGCCCGCGCCTCGGCCGAGGCGGCGACATGCGCGCCCACCGCCGCGCTGTCGCGGCGGATGCGGGCCTGCCGCGCGGCGCGGGCGGCCTCGGTCGCCAGATCGCGCAGCAGGGTCGCCAGCCCGACGCCGCGCGAGGCGGCCTCGGTTTCCAGGGTGGCGCGGACATCGTCGGTCAGGCGGATGGAGATCGGCACGCCCATGGCAGGCCTCCCGTCACTCATTCAAGAACTACGCCTATGTAGTGCATTCTCGTGATGCCCGCAAGTACCCCACCCCCCGCCCTTGCGCCCCCGCCCCGCCCGGGCACACACTGTCCCAAGCCAGCGGGGAGGGCGCCATGAACCTCGATACCATGATCGATCTCGAAGGCGGGCGGATCAGCCGGGAGATTTTCGTCTCCCGCGACATCTTCGACCGCGAGCAGGAGCAGGTCTTCACCCGCGCCTGGCTGTTCGTCGGCCATGAAAGCCAGGTGCCGAAGCCGGGCGATTTCTTCGTCTCCCGCATGGGCACCGAATCGGTCATCCTCTGCCGCGACCAGACCGGCGCGCTGCATGTGTTCCTCAATTCCTGCCGTCATCGCGGCATGAAGGTCTGCCGCTACGAGCAGGGGAATACCTCGCTCTTCGTGTGCCCCTACCACTCCTGGTCCTACACCACCGACGGCAAGCTGCAGGGCGTGCCGATGTACCGGGTGCTGTATGACGGCACCCTCAACCGCGACGACTGGTCGCTGGTGGAAGTGGCGAAACTCGCCACCTACAAGGGCACCGTCTGGGCGACCTGGGACCCGCAGGCGCCGGAGTTCCTCACCTATCTGGGCGATGCGGTCGATCACCTGGACCAGGTGCTGGACTGCCGCGACGGCCGCCCCGGCGGGGCGGAGGTGATCGGCGTCCACAAATGGATCCTGCCCGCCAACTGGAAATTCGCCGCCGAGAACTTCCTCGGCGACACCTATCACAACCCCTCGCACCGCTCGGTCGATATGATCGGCATCGGCCCCTCCGCCCAGCGCGGCGTCCGCGGCCGGCGCGACAACGAATACGAGGGCGGCCAGCACGTGTGGGTGAGTTTCCCCGCCGGACACGGCGTGCACAGCGTGCTGTCCCGCCCCGATCCCGAATATGGCGGCAGCTACCAGCAATACCCGGAAGTGGACGAATATTTCCGCCACTGCTTCGAGGCGCGCAGGCAGCGCCTGGGCACCGAGCGGGCGCGGCTGCTGCCGTTCACCGGCAACCTGTTCCCCAACGCCTCCTATCATGGCCGCCAGCCGCGCGGCATCTGCGTCTGGCACCCGCATGGCGCCACCGAGACCGAGGCCTGGCGGTTCTTCCTGGTCGATGCCGATGCGCCGGCTTCGGTGAAGGACGTGCTGCGCCGCTTCTACATGCGCTATTCCGGCCCCGCCGGCATGACCGAACAGGACGACATGGAGAACTGGCTCTATGCCACCGCCGCCAGCCAGGGGCCGATCGCGCGGCGGCACCCGTTCAACTACCAGCAATCCATTGGTGCCTTCCGCACCGGCGACCCGCTGCCCGGCGACGTGTCGCTGCAGATGACCGAACAGAACGCGCGCAACTACTACCGCGTCTGGCGCGGCTACATGCGCGGCGATCCGTGGGCGGCGCTGATCGGCGCGCCGGCGCTGCGGGCGGCGGCGGAATGAGCGCCGAGGACGCGGCGCGCCGGGCGCTCGCCGCCGAACTCGCCGAGTTCCTGTATCTCGAGGCCGATCTGCTGGACGAGCGCCGCTTCACCGAATGGCTCGACCTGCTGGCCGAGGATCTGATCTATTTCATGCCGATCCGCCACAATGTGAAGTTCGGCCAGCACGCGGCGCACGAGAACACCCGCCAGGGCGAGGGGATTTCCTGGTTCGACGAGGACAAATGGACGCTCGGCAAGCGGGTCGAGCAGATCCTGACCGGCGTCCATTACGCGGAAGAGCCGCTCTCGCGCACCGCGCATCTGGTGACCAACGTCCGCGTGCTCGGCGCCACCCCGTCCTTCGCCGCGGCCGAGACCGCGGAGGTGAGCAGCCGCTTCCTGATCCAGCAGAACCGGGTGGAATACGAGACCACCCAGTTCGTCGGCCGCCGCCGCGACATCCTGCGGCGGGAGGCGGCCGGCTGGCGGATCGCGCGGCGGGAGATCCTGCTGGAACAGAACGTGCTGCTGGCGAAGAACCTGAGCATTTTTTTCTGACCGACGCGCCGGCGCGGCCTTCACCGCTTGTTCATCCCGGGGCGGCACTCTGCCGGCCGAGATGGCTCGCCCACCCCCCGCCTGGTCCGACCTGACGCCCGCACTGGTGATCGGCGTGGTCGGGTTCGCGGCGGTGGCGGCGGGAATGCTGGCGCCGTCCCGCGGCGGGCCGGCGCAAGCCCTGTTTCCCCCCTGGGTCTCCCCCGCCCGCGCCTTCGCCCGCGCCGCCGCCGCGCCGGGCTGGCGGCCGGTGGCGCTGCGATCCTCGCCCCTGGGGCCGGTGGTGGCGCTGCGCCGCTGGCCCGGTCCGGGGCCGGCGCGCGCGCCGCGCGGGGCCATTCTGCTCGCCGGCGCCTTCACCGCCGGCTGCGCCGCACCCATACCCGCACGCAGGGAACCAAGCCGATGAACCTCGACCTGATCCGCCGTCCGCTCGCACTGGCGCTGCTCGGCGCGTGCTGGGCGTTCGCCCCGCTGGTGCTGGCGGTGGGGATGTGGTCCGGCGGCGATGCGCTCTGGGGCGCCGGCGTGGTGGCGCTCACCGCCGGCGCGGTCACCCCGCTGGTACTGCGCGACGCGCAGGCGCCGGCCACCCGTCACGCGCTGGCGGTGGCGCTGGTGGTTGCGATCTCGGTGCTGGTGTGGCTGGCGCCGGACCGGCTGCGGATCGACATGCATATGCTCTATTTCGCCGCCCTCGCGGTGCTGGCCGGGTTTTTCGACGGGCGGACGATTCTGGTCGGGCTGCTGGCGATCGCCGTGCAGCATATCGGGCTCGATCTGCTGGTGCCGGCGGCGCTGTTCCCCCACCAGGCCGATTTCGGCCGGGTGCTGCTGCACGCCGCGGTGGCCGCCATCGAGGCCGGGGCGCTGATCTGGATCGTGGCGCGGATCGAGGCGGCGTTGCGGCTGGCCCATGCCGCCGCCGAAACCGCCGCCGCCGCCGAGGCCACCGCCCGCGCCGAGGCCGCCCGCCGCGAGCAGGCCGAAGCCGCCGCCGCCACCGAACGGCGCCAGGCCGGGGCGGAGCTGGCGCGACGGATCGAGACCGGGCTCGGCGAGGTGGCAGCCGATCTGACCAGCGTCGGTGCGGAACTCGCCGCCGTGGTCGGCCGGATCGAAGCCGCGGCGGGCGGGGCGGGCATCGCCTCGGACGCCGCCGCCGCGGCCGCCGCCGCGGCCGGGACCGACGTTGCCGCGGTGGCCGCCGCGGCCGAGGATCTGGCCGCTGCGGCGGGTGCGATCGGTACCGAGGTGGATCGCGCCGCCGCCGCCACCGACCGCGCCGCGGCCGAAGTGCGGGCCGCCGACGCGACGGTGCAGGAACTGGCCGGCACCGCCCAGCGGATCAGCGATGTGGTGCAGCTGATCTCGGGGGTCGCCGGCCAGACCAATCTGCTGGCGCTGAACGCGACCATCGAGGCGGCGCGGGCGGGGGAAGCCGGCAAGGGCTTCGCCGTGGTCGCCTCCGAGGTGAAGGCGCTGGCCACCCAGACCGCCAGGGCGACCGAGGAGATCGCCGCCCAGGTGGGCACGATCCGTAGCCGCACCGAGGCGGCGGTGAGCGCGATCGGCGGCATTCGCGGGGTGATGGCCGAGCTCGAGGCTGCCGCCGGCGGCATCGGCAGCGCGCTCGCGGCGCAGCGGGAGGCGATGGGGCGCATCGGTAGCGCCGCCGCCGGCATGACCGGCAGCATGGGCCGGGTGGAGCGGGCGGTGCGCGACGCCGCCGGCGGCATCGGCGGAGCCAGGCAGTCGCTGGGGGGGCTGGACGCGACCTCGCGCCGGCTCGGGGACGATGCCGAGCGGCTGCAAGGCGCGCTGGGCGGGATGCTGGCCGAGCTGCGGGCGTGAACCGCGGCTGACCCCGGGCCGCAGGCCGTCATTCACAAACGCCCCGGCCCCGGCTAACCCCATGCCTTCGGGCGTCCCCCCGACGCCGGCGGAGGAACAGCATGAAAGTCCAGGTCTGCATCATCGGCGGCGGCCCGTCCGGTCTGCTGCTGGCCCAGCTGCTGCACCGGCGCGGCATTGCCACCGCGCTGCTGGAAAAACATTCCCGCGACCACGTCCTGGCCCGCATCCGCGCCGGCGTGCTGGAACACGGCTTCGCGGCGCTGATGCGTGAGGCGCAATGCGGCGAGCGGATGGACCGCGAGGGCGAGATCCACCACGGCGTGCGGATCGCCCGTGACGGGCGCATCGACCGCATCGATCTCGCCCGGCTCACCGGCGGCAGCGCGGTGATGGTGTATGGCCAGACCGAACTGACCCGCGACCTCTACGAGGCCCGCGACCGCATGGGCGGCATCACCCTGCATAACGCCGAGGATGTCACCCCGCACGCGCTCACCTCGGACGCCCCCTATGTCACCTGGCGGCAGGGCGCGGCGACGCAGCGGATCGACTGCGACTACGTGATCGGCGCCGACGGGTTCCACGGCGTCTGCCGCCCCTCCATCCCGCCCGAGGTGCGGCGCGAGTACGAGCGCGTCTATCCGTTCGGTTGGCTCGGGGTGCTGTCGCGCACCCGGCCGGTTTCCCCCGAACTCATCTATGTCAGCCACCCGCGTGGCTTCGCGTTGTGCTCGCTGCGTTCGCAGGTGCTCAGCCGCTACTACCTCCAGGTGCCGCTGTCGGACCGGGTGGAGGAGTGGTCGGACGCGGCCTTCTGGACCGAGCTCCGCGCCCGGCTGCCGGCGGAGGTGGCGGCGCGGCTGGAGACCGGCCCCTCGATCGAGAAGAGCATCGCCCCGCTGCGCAGCTTCGTCGCCGAGCCGATGCGCTGGGGCCGGCTGTTCCTGGCCGGGGACGCGGCGCATATCGTGCCGCCCACCGGGGCGCGCGGACTCAACACCGCCGCCTCGGATGTCTATTACCTCTATCACGCGCTGCTCGATCACTATCTGAAGGGCGACGACGCCGGCCTTGACGGGTATTCGGCGCGGGCGCTGGCGCGGGTGTGGAAGGCGCAGCGGTTTTCCTGGTGGCTGACCATGCTGTTGCACCGCTTCCCCGACAGCACCGGCTACGAGCAGCGGTTGCAGCAGACCGAGCTCGACTACCTGTTCGCCTCGGAGAACGCGCAGCGGGCGATGGCCGAGAATTACGTGGGGCTCCCGTTCTGACCGCCCCGGCCGGGGGCTTGCCCTTGGCCGCCCGCCGCCGCACCATGGGCCATGATCCTGCTCATCGACAACTACGACAGCTTCACCTTCAACCTGGTGCATTTCCTGGGCGATGTCGGCGCCCGATGCGCGGTCTGGCGCAATGACGCGCTGAGCGTGGAGCAGGCGCTGGCGCTGGCGCCGGAGGCGATCGTGCTGTCGCCCGGCCCCTGCACGCCGAAGGAGGCCGGGATCTGCCTGAAGCTGATCGAAGCCGCCGCCGGGCGCATCCCCATCCTCGGCGTCTGCCTGGGCCACCAGGCGATCGGGCAGGCCTTCGGCGGCACCGTGGTGCGCGCCCCGGTGCCGATGCACGGCAAGACCAGCCGCATCCACCATGCCGGCACCGACATCCTGGACGGGCTGCCCAACCCGTTCACCGCCACCCGCTATCACAGCCTGATCGTGGACCGGGACAGCCTGCCGCCGGCGCTGATCGCCACCGCCTGGACCGAGGACGGCATCGTCATGGCGCTGCGCCACCGCGCGCTGCCGGTGTTCGGCGTGCAGTTCCACCCCGAGAGCATCGCCAGCGAGGGCGGGCACGAACTCCTGGCCAATTTCCTGCGCCTCGCCCGCGGCGGCAACGCCCCCGCCGCCACCACCGGCCAGGCGGCCTGAGGCACGGTGTCGGCCAGCCTGAAACCCGCCCTGGCCCGGCTGGCGACGGGGGAAACCCTGAGCGAGGCCGAGGCCGAGGCCGCGTTCGACGTCATCATGGAGGGCGAAGCCACCCCGGCGCAGATCGGCGCGCTGCTGATGGCGATGCGGGTGCGCGGGGAGACGGTGGCCGAACTCACCGGCGCGGTGCGGGCGATGCGGGCGCGGATGGCGGCGATCGCCGCCCCGGCCGATGCCATCGATGTCTGCGGCACCGGCGGGGACAACGCGGGCACGCTCAATGTCTCCACCGCCGTCACCTTCGTGGTGGCGGCGTGCGGGGTGCCGGTGGCCAAGCACGGCAACCGCGCGCTGTCCTCGCGCACCGGCGGGGCCGATGTGCTGGCGGCGCTGGGGGTGGAGGTGGAGGCGCCGCTCGCGCGCCTGCCCGCGGTGCTGGAGGCGGCCGGCTGCGCCTTCCTGTTCGCGCCGCGGCATCATCCGTCGATGCGCCACGCCGCCGGGCCACGGGTGGAGCTCGGCACCCGCACCATCTTCAATCTGCTCGGTCCGCTGGCCAACCCGGCGCGGGTGCGCCGGCAGCTGACCGGGGTGTTCGCCGCCGACTGGGCGCGGCCGATGGCCGAGACGCTGGGCCGGTTGGGCTCCGAGGCGGCCTGGCTGGTGCATGGCGACGGGCTCGACGAGCTCTCGCTGTCCGGGCCGAACCATGTCGCCGCGCTGGAAGGCGGGGTGGTGCGGGAGTTCACCCTGACCGGCGCCGAGGCCGGGCTGCCGGCCTGGCCGCGGGAGGCGATAAGGGGCGGCGAGGCGGCGGAGAACGCGGCGGCGCTGCGCGCGCTGCTGGAAGGGGCGTCGGGGGCGTATCGGGACACCGTGCTGTTCAACGCCGCCGCGGCGCTGCGCCTGGCCGGGCGGGTGGCCGATCTGCGCGCGGGCGTGGCCGCGGCGGCGGCGGCGATCGATTCCGGCGCCGCGCTGGGGGTGCTGGAACGGCTGGCGGCGGCGAGCCGGGCGCCGGCGTAGCCGCGGCCCCTTGCCGACCCGCCGGGGCGGGGCGATATCCCCGCCACTGCTTCCTGCCTGCCCCCCGCCCGGTACGTTCGGCGGATAACCAAGGACCCAAGTTCCATGAATGCTCCGCTGCGCGGCCGCGCCATCTTCGCCAACCCCGGCCCGACCAACATCCCCGACCGCATCCTGCGCGCGATCGACCGCCCCACCATCGATTTCCACGATCCCGATTTCCTGCCGGTGTACCGGGAGGTGTTCGACGGGCTGAAGCGGGTGCTGGGCACGCGGCACCATCTGTTCATGTACACCGGCTCCGGGCACGCCGCGTGGGAGGCCACGCTGACCAACCTGCTCTCCCCCGGGGAGACCATCCTGGTGCTGGAGTCCGGCTATTTCTCGGAGGAATGGGGCAAGATGGCCGCCGCCCACGGGGTGGAGGTCCGCACCGTCGCCGCCGACTGGCGCCACGGGGTGGAGATGGGCGCGGTGCGGGCGGCGCTGGAGGCCGACCGCGAGCACGTCATCAAGGCGGTGTGCGTGGTCCACAACGAGACCGCGACCGGGCTGATGATCCCGCTGGCCGAGGTGCGGGCGGCGATGGACGCGGCGCGGCATCCGGCGCTGCTGCTGGCGGACACCATCTCCTCGCTGGCCAGCCTGGAGTTCCGCATGGACGCCTGGGGCATCGACGCGGTGGTGGGCGGCAGCCAGAAGGGGCTGATGAACCCGACGGGGATGAGCCTGACCGCGGTCTCCGAGAAGGGGATGGCGGCGCATCGCAAGGCGCGGCTGGGGCGGTATTATTTCGACTGGTCGGTGATGCTGACCCGCAAGCCGCATGACAGTTTCGTCGGCACCGTGCCGGTGAACGCCTTCTACGGGCTGCGCGAGGCGGTGGCGATGCTCGAGGAGGAAGGGATGGACCAGGTGGTGGCGCGCCACCACCGGCTGTCCGAGGGGGTGCGCCGCGCGGTGGCGGCCTGGAGCGGCAATGACGGGCCGCGGCTGTTCTGCACCAACCCGGCGCGGGTCTCCGATTCCGTCACCACCGTTCTGCTGCCGGAGGGGCACGACGCCGACGCGCTGCGGCGGGTGGTGCGCAACCGGTTCAACGTCAGCCTGGGCGGGGGGCTGGGCAAGCTGGGCGGCAAGGTGTTCCGCATCGGCGTGATGGGG
>JBMFXF010000069.1:0-13327 GCA_049964515.1 Acetobacteraceae bacterium
CCGGAGGCGCAGTCGTAACGCAGGCTGCGGGCTGCCGCGGTACGCTCCCGGGAGCCTCCCGGCGGCGGAATGGGTGGGCATCGGGTGGCGCCCGCCCGGATTCCAGCCCATATTCCCGCCCGACCCCAACGGGAGACAATCCCATGTCCCAAGACTTCGAAGACGTCCTGACCCTGGCCGCGCAATGGCGCGCCGCCGGCGAGCAGGTCGCCATCGCCACCGTCACCGAAACCTGGGGCAGCTCGCCCCGCCCCGCCGGCAGCCAGATGGCTGTGACCGCCTCCGGCCGCATGGCCGGCTCGGTCTCCGGCGGCTGTATCGAGGGCGCGGTGGCCGACGCCGCCCGCCAGACCATGCGGTCCGGCACCCCGCAGCTGTTGGATTTCGGGGTCAGCAACGAACGCGCCTGGGAAGTCGGCCTCGCCTGCGGCGGCAAGGTGAAAGTGTTCGTGGAGCCGCTGGCATGACCCCCGCCCTGCTCGCGGCTCTCGCCGAAGCCCGCGCCGCCAAACGCCCGGTGGTGCTGGCCACCCGCCTGCCGGACGGCGCGCAATACCTGCTCCCCGATCCCGCCGCCGGCGCCGCGCTCAACCAGGCCGCCGCCGCCGCCCTGGCCGAGGATCGCTCGGGCACGCAGCGGATCGACGGCGCCGACTGGTTCCTGCACGCCTACAACCCGCCGCTGCGGCTGATCGTGGTCGGCGCGGTGCATATCGCCCAGGCGCTGGTCCCGTTCGCCAGCGAAGTGGGCTTCGCCGTCACCGTGGTGGATCCCCGCCGCGGCTTCGCCTCCGACGAGCGCTTCCCCAACGTCACCATCCGCACCGACTGGCCGGACGAGGCGATGGCAGCCCTCGCTCCCGACCACCGCACCGCCGTCGTCACCCTCACCCATGATCCGAAGCTGGACGATCCGGCGCTGGACCAGGCGCTGCGCTCCGATGCGTTCTACATCGGCGCGCTCGGCTCGCGCCGCACCCATGCCGCGCGCCTCGGCCGGCACGCCGCACTCGGCCATTCCGAAGCCGCGCTGGCGCGCATCAAGGGGCCGGTCGGTCTGAACCTGGAAGCGGTCACCGCGCCCGAGATCGGGCTCTCCATCGCCGCCGAGCTGGTGGCCGCCCGGCGCGGCTCCCCGCTCGCCCCGGCGCGACCGGTCGCGCAGGCGGCATGAAGTTCGGCCCGGTCACGCTCTCCGAGGCGCGCGGCGCCATCCTGGCCCATTCGCACCGGCTGGACGGGCGGATGCTGCGCAAAGGCGCAGTGCTGGACGAGGCGGCGCTGGAGGCGCTGCGCGCCGCCGGCCTCACCGAGGTGATCGCGGCCCGGCTGGAGCCCGGTGACGTGCCGGAGGACATCGCCGCCGACCGGCTCGCCGCCAAGCTGCTCTCCCCCGGGATCACCCGCACCCGCGCCGCCACCGGACGGGTCAACCTCGCCGCCGAGACCGCCGGCGTGCTCCTGGTGGAGGCCGCCAAAATCGACCGGCTGAACGGGGTGGACGAGGCGCTGACGATCGGCACCCTGCCCGACGGCGCGGTGGTGGCGAAGCGCGATCTGGTGGCGACCGTGAAGGTCATCCCCTTCGCGGTTCCCGGCACCCTGGTCCAGGTGGCCGAGACGGTCGCCGCGCACGGCCCCCCGGCGCTGCGGCTGTTTCCGTTCCGGCCGCTGACGGTCGGGCTGGTGGTCACCGAACTGCCCGGCATCAAGGAGAACGCCACCGACAAGACCATCGCCGTCACCGAGGCTCGGGTAGTGGCGCTGGGCGGGCGGATGCTGCCGGCAAGGCGGGAGCGCCACGACACCCAGTCCATCGCCGCCGCGCTGGAGGGGTTGCTGGCGCAGGGGGCCGAGCTGCTGCTGGTGGCCGGCGCCTCGGCGGTGGTGGACCGGCGCGATGTCGGCCCGGAGGGGATCGTGCGCGCGGGTGGGGAGATTCTGCATTTCGGGATGCCGGTCGATCCCGGCAACCTGATCTGCCTCGGCCGCATCGGCGCGCGGCCGGCACTGGTGCTGCCCGGCTGCGCGCGTAGCCCGAAACAGAACGGAATTGATATGGTTCTGCCGCGGTTGTTCGCCGGGCTGCCGGTGGAGGTGGCCCGCTTCGGTGTCGGCGGGCTGCTGAAGGAAACCGACGCCCGCCCGTTGCCGCGCGAGAAGGCCACCGCCGAGGCGCGGGTGGGCCCGGCGCCGCGCAGCGCGCCGCTGATCGCCGGCGTGGTGCTGGGCGCGGGACGATCCCGGCGCATGGCGCCGCTCAACAAGTTGCTGGTGGTGGATCGGTCCGGCAAGCCGATGATCGCGCGGGTGGTGGACAACGTGCTGTCCTCCAAGGCCCGCCCGGTGGTGGTGGTGACCGGCCACCAGGCCGAACAGGTGATGCACGCGCTGGGCGGCCGGCCGGTGCGGGTCGTCCATGCGCCGGATTACGCCGACGGGCTGTCCGCCTCGCTGCGCGCCGGCATCGCCGCGGTGCCGCCGGAAGCGGCGGCGGCGATCGTCTGCCTGGGCGACATGCCGCTGGTGACCGGGCGCATGATCGACCGGCTGCTGGAAGCCTACGACCCCGACGAGGGCCGGCTGATCGTGCTGCCCACCTTCCGTGGCAAGCAGGGCAACCCGATGCTGTGGGACCGAAGGTTCTTCCCCGAGATCCTGCGCATCACCGGCGATTCCGGCGCCCGCTTCCTGCTCGGCCAGCACCTCGAGAACGTGGCGGAGGTGGAAATGTCCGATGACGCGGTGCTGCGCGATTTCGACACCGCCGAATCGCTCGCCACCCTGCCGCCACGGCTGCGTCCGGCGGGCTGAGCGTGTCGGTCTGCGAGGCCGATCCCTGGCGGTTGCAGTATTTCGCCGACGTACCGTGCCCGGAGCACGTTCGGATCTCCACCGAGGACGCGGATTCCTGGGAATGGTATCCGGCGCATCGATGGATCTACGACAAGTTGGCGGTGGCGCTGTCGCAGGGGCTGGAGGCGGCGCCGCACGGGGTGATGCCGCCGTCCTTCCCGGTGTTCTCCAAGCCGATCATCAACCTGCGCGGCATGGGCACCGGCAGCCGGGTGATCGCCTCGGCCGAGGACTACGCGCGCGCGCTGACCCCCGGGCATTTCTGGTGCCGGCTGCTGACGGGGCGGCATGTGAGTTCCGATGTCGCGCTGGTGGAGGGCGTGCCGCGCTGGTGGCGCCACGCGACCGGGGCGGCGGGACCGGGCGGGGTCTTCGACCACTGGCACATCCACGCCGAACCGATGCCGGAGGTGGAGACTTGGTGCGGCGCCTGGGCCGCGCGCCACCTGCGCGGCTACACCGGGATGGCAAATTTCGAAACCATCGGCGGGCGGATCATCGAGGCGCACCTGCGCTTCGCCGACCAATGGCCGGACCTGTACGGCGCGGGCTGGGTGGAAGCGCTGGTGCGGCTCTACGCCGAAGGGGTGTGGGCGTTCGCCGACACCGCGCGGGAGGATGGTTTCAGCGTCGTGCTGTTCGCCCCGCACGGGCCGCGCTACCGCCATCCCCCGGAGGCGGCGGTGGCAGCGGCGCGGGCGCTGCCCGGCGTGTCCAGCGTCCAGATCACCTTCCACGCCGACCGCGACCCGGCCCGGCACGCGATGCCGCCGGGCGGGTTCCGGCTGGCGATCGTGAACGCGCGGAGCCTTGAGGCGGGGCAGGCGGGGCGGGCGCTGCTGGCGCAGGCGATGGGGGTTTAGCCGGTGGCGGCGCACGCCGGCGCGGCCGGCGGGGCTTGCCGCGTCCCCGCGGCCGCCGCCGCAGCCGGCGCCGCGCCGCCCAGCCCGACCCCGCCGCGACCACCCCGGCCAGCGTCCACCACGGATGTGCCCGCACCAACCGGCCGGCCCAGAACCACCCCAGGCGCAGCAAAGCCCCGGTGTCCAGCACCAGCAGCGCCAGAAACACCGCAACGCCCAGCCCGACCCAGATCCATCGCATCGGTCCCGCTTGCCTCGCGCCCCGCCTCGGGGCAAGCCGCTGCCATGACCCGTTCCCGCCCATCCGCCGAGGAAGCCCAGCTTCGCTCCATCCTGGAGACCATCCCCGACGCCCTGGTGGTGATCGATTCGACTGGGCGCATCATCCGCTTCTCGGCGGCGGCGGAACGGCTGTTCGGCTGGACCGCCGCCGAGGCCGCCGGGCGCAATGTCTCCTTCCTCATGCCGGAGCCGTACCGCAGCCAGCACGACGCCTATCTCGCCCGCTACCTGGCCACCGGCGAGCGGCGCATCATCGGCATCGGCCGCGTGGTGGTGGGAGAACGCCGCGACGGATCGACCTTCCCGATGGAACTCGCGGTCGGCGAGGCCGGGGGCGGCCCCACCCGCTGCTTCACCGGTTTCATCCGCGATCTCACCGCCACCCAGGCCACAAGGGCGCGGATGCAAGAGCTGCAGCAGCGCCTGGCCCAGGCCACCCGCCTGTCGGCGATGGGGCAGATGGCCGCCGCCCTGGCCCACGAGCTCAACCAGCCGCTCACCGCCATTTCCAACTACCTGGCCGCGCTGGAACGGCTGGGCGGCGATCCCGCGCGCGCCGGGGAGGCGCTGGCCCGCGCGCGGGGGGAAACCTTGCGCGCGGGCGAGATCATCCGCCGGCTGCGCGGCCTGGTGGCCGGTGCCGCCCCGGTGCCGCGGCCGGAGCCGCTCGCGCCGCTGATCGAGGAAGCCTGCGCGCTGGCGCTGGTGGGCGCGGCCGAGACCGGCGTGAGCGTGCGGCTGGAACTGCCCCCCGCACTGCCGCCGGTGCACGCCGACCGCGCCCTGATCCAGCAGGTGCTGCTGATCCTGATCCGCAACGGCATCGAGGCGATGGCCGACACCCCGCGCCGCCTTTTGAGGATCGAGGCACGCGCCGAGGCCGGCCTCGCACGCATCGCCGTGACCGACACCGGCACCGGCCTCTCGCCGGCGGCGGCGGCGGGGCTGTTCCAGCCCTTCGTGACCGACAAGCCGGACGGGCTCGGCATGGGGCTGGCGATCGCGCGCGGGATCGTGGAGCAGCACGGCGGGCGCATCGCCGCCGCGCCGGCGGAAGGCGGCGGCACCGCGTTCAGCTTCACCCTGCCGCTGGCCGAAGCGTGACAGCGTCGCGTCCGGCGATCAGGCCCTGGCAGATCGCGCGGGCGAGCCCGTGCTGGCTGAACCCGCCCGCCGATTCACCACCGCAATAGAGTCCCGGGATCGCCTGCCCGCGCAGATCGATCACCCGGCAGCGCGCATCGATGCGCAGCCCCATTCTGGTGTCGTGGATCACCGGCGTCGCCCAGGCGGCGAAGAAGGGCGGCGTGGCGATCCGGTAGCGCGGATGGGGCTTGCCGAAATCCTCGTCCACCCCGGTCTCCACGAAGCGGTTGTAGCGGGCCACGGTGCGTTCCAGCGCCTCGGGCGGCATCGGCACCTGCTGATGGGGCATCCGAATCCGCCGCGCCAGCTCGGCCAGCGTATCGGCGGCGAAGAAGAACCCCGCCGCGGCATCCACATGCGGCGGTTCGGTGACCCATTCCTCCCGTCGCGCCGCCTCGGCATCGAAGATCGCCCAGATCGGCCCGCCGCCGTTGTGACCATCTCCGATCCCGGCCATCGCCGCGTTCAGCCAGTTGTTCGGCCGGAACGTGACGGCTTCGGCATTGCGCCAGCTTCCTTGCGTATAGGGATCGAGCGAGCGGTAGTTGTTGGTGGTGAACCCGCGTCCGGTTTCGTCGTAGAAGCGCCGGCCCAGCATGTTCACCGTGATCACGTCCTGCCAGTCGCGCACCGGCAGCCCGATCGCGCGCGCCTGCTCGAACACCGCGCTGTCCGGGTACCAGCGCAGGTTCTGATAGCCGTACTGGCAGCCGATCGCCGCCGGCTTGGTCAGGTTGAATCCGAACTCCCCCACCTGGTTGTAGATGCCCCACAGCGAGGCGCCGATCGCCATCGCCGCGAGTTCCCCGCTGGCATCCTGGTCCGACCACGGCATCCCGGCGAGGCCGCAGTATTCCTCGGTCAGGCGCGGGTCGGCGATGCGGCGGAAGGCGACGTTCCCGGTCGAGCCGCCGGTGCCGATCACCACCGCGCGGCGGGCGCGGATGGCGCGCGCCACCCCGTCGTGATCGGCCGCAATCCCCAGCACCCGCCCGGCGGCCGGCGCCTCGCGGTACAGGGCGGTCATGCGGTGGCGGAGCAGGATGCGCACGCCGGCGCGGCGGGCCGCCGCCTCCAGCGGGCGCATCAGCCCGTTGCCGGAGGAGCGGGTCGGTTGTTCGGCCGGCTCGGCGGGGCGGCCGGTCTGCACCATCGGCCAGTGCGAGACCGCGCAATGCATCTCCCGCGGGGCGGAGTTGCCGACCGCGTTGCCGCCCTGCGCATCCGGCGCCTTGTCCACGAACACCACGCCGTGATCCACCAGCCAGTCGAAGGTCTCGACATTGACATCGACGAAGGCGCGGACGATCTCGCGGTCGTTGTAGCGGTAATCGGGAAATCCGTTCGGTTCCACCACCGACCAGTCGGTCAGGTCGGCGAACAGCAGCTCCGGCGAATCGACGATCCCGTGCCGGCGTTGCGCGCGGGTGCCCCCGCCCAGCGGCACATTGCCGCCGCTGGTGATCGCGTGTCCGCCGATGTCGGCCTCCTGCTCCACCACGATGACGGAGGCGCCGGCCTCGGCGGCGACGATGGCCGCGGTCATGCCGGTGGCACCGGCCCCGATCACCACCACATCCGCCTCCGCATCCCAGCGCGCCGGCGGCGGTGGGGCGGTCAGCGGGATTTCCGCGCGCGGGGGAGGGGCGGCCTTTGGGTGGGGCATGGCGGACGTTCCGCAGGGTTGGGTCTGACCGGATGCGGACCATGCGGCGGGCAGGGCGTCAACGGGGCGGGGCGGACCTTCCGTCCCGGCCGAGCGCCTCGCACAGGCGCAGCACGGTGGCCGCGTGTTCATCGAGATCGCCGCCGGCCAGTTGGTAGCCGTGCAGCCCGCGGGCGAAGCCGACCAGCGTTGCCGCATCCGCGCGGTCGATCCGTCCGGGGATGGCGACGCAGGTGTCCATCAGCCGGCCGAGCGTCTCCGCCTGGCTCAGCGGGCGCAAACTCTGCGCGGCACCCGGAATGAACCGGCGGAACACCACCAGCCGCGCCTGCTCCGCATGGCCTTCGGGCGGCAGGGCGCCTGAAGGCGGGGGCAGGTAGCGCACCTTGTGACCGTCCTCGCGGTCATGCTCGGGCAGGTCCGGAAGGCCAGGGAAATGCGGCGTCAGCAGCCCGACGCCGGTCGCCTTCACGCAGAGGCTGATCGGCACCGGGCGGAGGGCGGTGCCGGAGCGCTCGATCAGCACCACCTCGTCGGAGAAATACTGGGCCCCGGCGGCGACCAGGCGGGCGGTCAGCAAGGTCTTGCCGTCGCCGGCATCGCCCGGCAGCAGCACCAGGCAGCCGGCATGGGCGACCGCGCCGGCATGAAGCTGGGTCACCAAATCCTGGCGCGCGATCGCCGCGGCCAGCAGCTGGAACTTCAGCACCGGCGCCAGGGCGGCGGGATTCTCCCCATGCATCACCAGCTCCTCGCCGCGGAACAGGTAGCGATAGTGCTGGATGCGGGCCAGGGTGAACACCGCCTGGGGACTGCCGGTCGGAGCGACGCGAAGATGCGCCAGCACCGGATGCACAAGGTCCTGGAGCGCCGCCTCGCCGTAGCGCACGCAGAGCTCGACGCCGAGCAGCCGGTAGGTGACGCTGCGTCCCGCGAAGGCGCCCGCGGGGAACTGCGGCGCGTGGCGCGGAGTGCCCGGCGGCGGGTGCGGCACCTCCTCCGGTCCGACCAGCAGGCCCTGGCCCTGCCAATGCGCGGCCAGACGCGCCAGATCGCGCGCCGCGACCTCGGGCGGCACGCCGCGGGTGGCGGCCTGTTCGGCGGCAACGCGGCTCCAGGAATAGCCTTCCTCCCGGGCGCACCAGACGAAGGCCGCCGAAGCGTTGAGGCGGTAGAACTCCCCCGCGCTCTCGCGGAACAGCACCGCCTCCTCGCCGAGCAGGAACAGCTGCGACCCGGGCGCCGGACGGAGGGTCTCGTCCGGCGGCGGGAGGGAATCGGCGGGCTGCACGAAGGGAAAGACCTGGGCGTGGCGGGCGAGCGTGCGACCGACGAAATCGATGCCGCTGAAGGCCTCGTACGCGGCCAGGCTGCGACGCGAGCCGAGACCGTACGGGCCGAGCGCGGCGACCGTTTCGGCCGGGCAGGTGGCGGGCGCGCACAGCGCGCGCATCCGCTGCACGGTGCGCCGATGGCGTTCATTCCAGGAGGGCGAATCGTTCCAGTGCCGGCTGCCATCCTGGCGTTCATAATAATGGTAGAGCAACGTGCGATGCGGCGAGAACAGGTCGAAGCCGGCGGTCCACAGGCGCACCGCGAGGTTCGGTTCCTCGCCGTTGAAATAGATCTCCGGGTCCGCCGGCACGTCGCGCAGGATGCGCGCCGGGCCGAAGATGAAGCCGCCGGCGCAGGCCGCCGTCGGCTGCGGCCGGTCGGCGGGGACGCCGGCCGGCAGCGGGGCGGTGCCGAACTCCGGCAACCCGGTGGGCAGGAAGCCCTTCACCATCTGCACCGCGGGACCGTTCGGCTCCTGCAACCGGTCGGGCGGGACATAGCCGGGCGGATAGACCGTCAGCACCGGCTCCGGCGAGCCGCATTCGGCCAGCGTCCGCAGCATCGCCTCGTCCCAGTCCGGGACGAAGCGCATATGGCTGTCGATCTGCAGGCTGTATTCCTCGCCCCGCCACAGCCGCTGCGCCTGCTGGCGGGCCCAGCCGAGGCCGCGCGCCTCGGCGATGTGGAAATGCACGCTGCGCACCTGCTCCGGCCGCGTTTCGACGGCGAAGCAGTCGGCGTCGGCCTCCGGCAGGGTCTGCCAGCAGATGCCGACGAAGATCCGTTCCGGGTGGCGGGCCTTGGCGAACAGGTCGCGCACCGTCCACTGGCATTCGCGGTCGCGGTAGCTGGGAATGTGGACGAAGATCCGGGGGCGGGACATGCTCAGGCGACGAAATGCTGTTGCGCGTCCAACGGCTCGAACGGCAGCAAGGACGGCAGGGTGGTAACGGTCGGGAACACCGCCAGGACCGGCGCCAGCTCGGCAAGCCGTGCCGCAAGATCGCCCCGCGCGGCGCGCTGGGCGGTGGCGGCGGCGATATCGGCCGGCCAGTCGGCAAGGGCGCGGCTCATGGCGCGGGCGCTGTAGGCGACGGCGTGAACGCCACCGACGCGCGCGGGCCGGTCGAGATGCCGGCAACCGGGTTCCGGCGGCGGCACGACCGGCCAGCTGCCGCCCAGGTGGCACAGCCCCCAGTCCAGCCGCGCGAGTTCCCGTGCCGCTGCGGTCAGCACCGAGTGGAAACGATCATGGAACAGCACGTCACCCTGCAGCACCAGCACCGACCGCGCGCCTTCCGCCGAGGCGGCCGCCAGGGCGGCGCGGTGCGACAGCAGCACGCCGATGCGTGGGTCCCCCGGTGTGGCGAGGGCGGGTTCGTGCCGGACGTTGGCGCCGCCGCCGAGCCGGTCCAGCCGCAACCGGACGCGCGCGGCGATCTCGGGCTTCGCGGTTTCGGCGATGAACACCACCCTGTCGAACACAGCGAACCCGTCCATCCGTCCCGGTCCCTGGCAAGCCCTGCGCCCTGGATGAGGAGGGCGCCCGGATTTTAGGGGGACGTTCACGGACTGGCTACTCGGTTCGGGCCTGCCGTCCATCCGCTGCGCCCCGGGCCCCAGGGCGGTCGCAGCGACAATGCCCGACCCGCGGACGCAAGCCGCGGCCTTTCCTCACCCGCCGCCCTCGACCGCCTCGCGTGCCAGCTCCAGCTCCAGCCAGCGATCCTCATCCGCTGCCAGCGCCGCGCGCGCCGCCTCAAGCGCCGCCGCGGCGGCGGCGAACCCGGCCGGGTCGCGGGCATAGAACCCGCCATCCGCCAGCAGCGCCGAGAGCCGCTCGATCTCCGCCTGATGGCCGGCGATCCGTCCGGGCAGCACCTCCAACGCGTGCCGGTCCCGATACGTCATCCGCCGCGACAGCGCCGGTGCCGGTCGGGCCGGGGTTGGCCTCGCCGCGGCCGCCTGGCGCGGCGGGGCCACCCCGACCGGGGCGCGGCCACCCCGCTGGGCGAGCATGTCGGAATACCCGCCGGCATAGGCGGTCCAGGTCCCGTTGCCCTCGGCGGCGATGACCATGGTGGCGACCCGGTCCAGGAAATCGCGGTCATGGCTGACCAGCAACACCGTCCCGGGATAATCCGCCAGCAGTTCCTGCAACAATTCCAGGGTTTCCAGGTCAAGATCGTTGGTCGGCTCGTCCAGCACCAGCAGGTTGGACGGCACCGCGAAGGCGCGTGCCAGCAGCAGCCGCCCGCGCTCCCCACCCGAGAGCATCCCGACCGGGGTATTGGCCTGCTCGGGGGTGAACAGGAATGCCTTCAGTGCTCCCATCACATGCTGGGGACGGCCGCCGATGGTGACCGTCTCGCCGCCCATCGCCAGCGCCTGGCGCAGGGTCTGCACCGGGTCCAGCGTGGCGCGCCGCTGGTCCAGGCTGACCGTGGCCAGCCCGGCGCCCAGCCGCACCTCGCCCGCCTGCGGGGCGAGCGCGCCGGTCAGCAGGTTCAGCAAGGTGGTTTTGCCGGCCCCGTTGGGACCGACGATGCCCACCCGGTCCCCGCGCAGGATCCGCAGCGTGACCCCCCGCAGCAGGGGTCGGCCGGGCCAGCCGAACGCCACCTGGTCGGCGGCGATCACCAGTCGCCCGGACATCTCGGCCGTGGTCGCGGCCAGGGTGGCGGTGCCGGCGGCGGCGCGATAGGCGCGGTGGCGGGCCCGCAGCGCGTGCAATTCGGCCAGCCGCTTCTGGTTGCGCTTGCGCCGGGCGGTGACGCCGTAGCGCAGCCAGTCCTCCTCGGCGGCGATCTTGCGGGCGCGTTTGTGCTGGGCGATGGCCTCCTGCGCCAGGGTCTCGTCGCGCCAGGACTCGAAGGCGGCGAAGCCCTGCTCCAGCCGGCGGGTGATGCCGCGGTCCAGCCAGATGGTGGCGCGCGAGAGATGTTCCAGCAGCCTTCGGTCGTGGCTGACCAGCACCAGCCCGGCGCGCGCGGCGGCGAGCGCCGCCTCGAGACGCTCGATGCCGGGAAGGTCCAGATGGTTGGTGGGTTCATCCAGCAACAGGATGTCGGGGTCGGCGGCAAGCGCCCGGGCCAGGGCGGCGCGGCGCGCCTCGCCGCCGGACAGGCGCGCCGGATCCTCCGCGCCGGTGAGGCCGAACGCGGCCAGGGCGGCGCTGGCGGCGTGCCGCTCGGCCGCCGCGGGGTCCGGGCCGAGCCCGGCCAGCACATAGGCAACGATACTGGCGTGCCCGCTCAGGTCCGGCTCCTGCGGCAGGTAGCGGATGGTGGCGCCGGGCTGGACGAAGCGGGTGCCGGAATCGGCCGCCATCAGGCCGGCGGCGATGCGCAGCAGGGTGGATTTTCCGCTGCCGTTGCGCCCGACCAGGCAGACCCGCTCGCCCGGCCCCACCGCCAGCGCGGCGGCGGTGAGCAGCGGCGTGGCGCCGTGGGTGAGGGCAATGTCCTGGAGCGCGAGAAGGGGTGGCATCTTCCCGCCATAGCATGGCCCTTGCCGGGGCGCGCGGAATCGGGAACCCTGCTTGAGCCTCAGCGAGAGTGCCCCAGGGAGAAAGCCGATGTCCGCGCGCCCGTTCCTTCCCCATGGCGTCATCCCCGCCACCCTGCTCGCGTTCGCCGAGGACGGCAGCATCGACGAGGCGGAGACACGGCGGCATCTGCGCGATGTCGCCGCCACCGACGGGATCTCGGCGATCACCGTCAACGGCCATGCCTCGGAGGTTCATGCCTGCACCGAGGCCGAGCAGCAGCGCGTGCTGGCGCTGACCCTGGCCGAGCTCGGCGACCGGCTGCCGGTGATCTCCGGGGTGTGGGCGGACGGCAGCGCCAACGCGGCGCGGATCGCGCGCATGGCGGCGGCCGAGGGGGCCTCGGCGTTGCTGGTGTTCCCCTCCCAGGTGTTCGGCATGGGCGGGCAGCTTCGCCCGGAGATGGCGCTGGCGCATTTCGGCGCCATCGCCGCGGCGACCGACCTGCCGCTGATCGTGTTCGCCTATCCGGAACGATCCACCGTGTCCTATCCGCTGGAGACGCTGGTGCGGCTGGCGGAGACGATCCCGTCGATCCGGGCGATCAAGGACTGGTGCAACGACCCGGTGCTGCATGAGCGGCATATCCGCACCCTGCAGGGGCTGGCGCGGCCGGTGAACGTGCTGTCCACGCACAGCGCCTGGCTGATGGCCTCGCTGGTGCTGGGGTGCAACGGGCTGCTCTCGGGTTCGGGCAGCGTGATCCCGGAGTTGCAGGTGGCGCTGTGGCGGGCGGTGCAGGCGGGGGATCTGCCGGCGGCGCGGGCGGTGCATGAGCGCATCCATCCGCTGGCGGAGGCGTTCTACGCCGCGCCGGCGCTGGACATGCACAACCGGATGAAGGAGTGCCTGGTGATGCTGGGCCGACAGGCGCGCGCGGTGGTGCGCCCGCCGCTGGTCCGAATCATGCCGGCCGAGCGGGCGCGGCTGCGGGCGGCGCTGGTGGCGGCGGGGTTGCTGGCGGCACCGGCGGCGCGGGCGGCGTAGCTTGCGGTCAGGGTTCCGCGTGGGCGCGGACCCAGGCGATCACCTCCGCCTCGGTGATGTCGCCCGCCGCCATGCGCAGCGTGGTGATCACCGCATCGGCGTCGGTGACCGGGAAGCGCAATCCGTTCAGCGCGAGGAAGGTTTCCAGCGCCACGTAGGCGGTGCGCTTGTTGCCGTCGATGAACGGGTGGTTGCCGATGATGCCCAGGGCATAGACCGCGGCCAACTCGGCGGTGTCGGGCGCGCTACAGCCGGCCCGGTTCAGCGGGCGGGCCAGGGCGCTTTCCAGCAACCCGGCATCGCGCAATCCGGGCGCCCCGCCATGCGCCCGTAGCTGCTCCTCATGGATCGCGAGGATCAGCGGACGCGATAGCCAGATGGTCACTTCGCCAGTTCACGCAGCACCGCGCGGCGCTCGTGCATGATGCGCCGGGCGACCTTCATCTGCGCCTCGAACTCGGCATCCGCGACGGTCAGGCGCAGCCCGTCCGGGGTTTCCACCGCATAGAGGGTATCGCCCTTGCCCACGCCCAGCTTCGCCAGCAATTCCTTGGGCAGGATCACCCCCACCGAATTGCCGATCCCGGTCAACCGCAACGCCGTCATCGCTCCGTCCTTCCCGCAGATGGATGCCGCGAGTATAAC
>JBMFXF010000070.1:0-13312 GCA_049964515.1 Acetobacteraceae bacterium
ACCTCATGCCCGCCGCCCAGCATCGCCCCGGTGGCGAACATCGCGCCCACATGGCCGCGCTCGGCGGCGCGGGAGAACCAGCGCAGCGCCGCCTTGTGGTCCCGTGGCCCGCCGCGGCCGTTCACCAGCAGCTCGGCCAGCGCCACCTCGGCCTCGGCCATGCCGGTCTCGGCGGCGCGGGCATACCAGGCGCGGGCTTCGGCGAGGTCGGGCGGGGCGCCACGGCCCTCGGCCAGCATCCGCCCGCACCAGTACTGGGCGTTCACCACCCCCTCGGCGGCGCGCTTCAGCCAGAGCAGCGCCTTGGCGTCGTCGCGCTCCACACCGACCCCCTCGGCCAGGCAGACGCCGAAATTATAGGCCGCCAGCAGGTCTCCGGCCGCTGCCGCCTGCTCGAACCAAGCCCGGGTGCGGGTCGCGTCCTCGGCCTCCCCGCCGCCCGAAAGCAGCAGATTGGCCAGGCTGACCTGGGCCGTGCTGTCGCCGGCGGCGGCCGACTGGCGCAGCCAGTGCGCGGCCTCGTTGTTGTCGGGCGGCACGCCGGCGCCGGTGAGATACATCATCCCGAGCGCCCGCGCCGCGGCCTTGTGGCCGGCCTCGGCGGCGCGGCGGAACCAGGTGGCGGCCTCGGCATAGTTGGGCGGCAGCGGATCGCCGCTTGCGTAGAGATCGCCGACCAGGGCCGCGGCCTCGCGGTCGCCGGCGAGCGCAGCGCGGCGCAGCCAGGATTCGCCGCTCTGGGGATCGGGCTTCACCCCGCGCCCCTCCATCAGCGCCACCCCCCAGCGCGCCTGCGCCGAGCGATGGCCGCGCTCGGCGCCGCGGCGGAACAGCTCGGTGGCCTGCGCCGGGTCGGGCGGCACGCCCAGCCCGCGCTCGTGCATCATCCCGAGCAGGAACAGCGCGGTGGGCAGTTCGGCGGCGGCGGCCTTGGCGAGCCAGGCGGCGACCGCGGCGTGGTGTTCGGCGGTGGTGGCGTCCTGCGCCAGCGCCAGCGCGTAGCCCAGCGCGCCCTGGGCGGCGCCGGCCTCGGCGGCGCGGCGGTACCAGTCGAGGGCGGCGGCCGGGTCGCGCTGGTCCTCCGGGCCGGCGGTGAGCACATAGCCGAGCAGCGCCTGCGCCTCGGCGTTGCCGGCCCGCGCGGCGCGCTCGGCCCAGCGGCGGGCGGTGGCGAAATCGGGCGCCGCGCCCTGCGGGTTGGCGGCGAACAGGGCGGCGCTGCCGGTCGCGGCGTCCGGCTGGCCGACCCCGTGCAGCGCCATGGTGGCGAGCAGGGTCTGCGCCTCCGCATGATCCTGCTCGGCCGCGGCGGCGACCCAGCGCGCGGCCTCCAGCCGGGAGGGCGGCACGCCGGTGGCGTCCAGATAGCAGCGGCCGAGACGGAACTGGGCTTCGGCCAGCCCGGCGCGCGCGGCGCGTACCAGCAGCGGCAGCGCGCGCTTGTGCTCGCCCGCCTCGCGCAGCCGCAGCGCCCGCGCAAGGCAGGCCGCGGGGGAGCGCAGGCCGGGCAGGTCGAGGAAGGCCGGCATGGCGCGATCTCAGCCCTGGCGCGGAGCGGCCATCACCCCGGCTCGCGCATCGCCTGCTGGGCCACCGGCAGGACCTGCTCGAGCAGGTAGCTCATTATGGTCTGGCGGCCGACCTTGATGTCGGCCGAGATCGGCATCCCGGGGGTCAGGTGGAACCCGGGCGGCGTGCCGTGCAGCGCCACTTTGTCGATGGTGATCCGGGCCCGGTAGTAGGGGGCGCCGCTCATCGGCCCCGGCACGCCGCCGTCCTCGGCCTGGCCCGGGCTGCGCGAGAAGCTGTTGGCGCTGACGATGCGCAAGGTGCCGTAGGCGAGCCCGTAGCGGGTATAGGGGAAGGTGTCGAACTTGATCGCCACCGGATCGCCGAGGTGTACGTAGCCCGCCTCGTCGCCGAGGATGTTCGCCTCCACTTCGAGCGGCGCGTCGGTCGGCACCAGGGTGATGAATTTCTGTCCCGATTGCAGCACCGATCCGGCCGAGACCTTGGCGATGGTCAGCACCGTGGCGTCGCGGTCGGCGCGCAGCGCCACCAGCTGCCGGCGCAGCTCGGCCTTGCGCAGCTGCTCGCGCGCGTCGGAGAGCTTGGCCAGCCGTTCCGCCAGCTTCTGCGACACATCGGCGTGCCAGGACTGGATATAGGCGTCGCGCTCGGCCACCTGGGCCTGCAGGTCGCGGCTGGCCGCCTGTGACTGGCGGATGGCGGAGAGATACTCGCGCTCCATCTCGGCGCGGTTGTCCATCGCCGCCAGGGTGTTGAGCTTGCTGCCGACCTGCATCTTCTCGAGCTGGCGGCGCATCGCCTCGATGCTGGTGGCGACCTTGAGCCGGTCGCGGTAGCCCACCGCGTCGGCGTTGGAGCGCTGGATGGTGGCCAGCAGGCTGTCGATCTTTTCCTTGTAGTTCTCGAGCTTGTATTGGTACTCCGCGCGCCGCTGGGCGAAGATCGCGGCCTGCAGCGCGAGATCGGGGTTGCTGCCGGTGTAGGTGAAGGGTTTGCCCGTGGCCTCGGCCTGCTCGCGGGTCACCTCGGCCTGCAGGCCGGCCACCTGGGCGGCGAGCGCGCTTACATCGGCGGCGGCGAAGGTGGGGTCCAGCCGGGCCAGGATCTGCCCGGCGTGGACACGCTCGCCGACATGGACATCGATCGAGCGCACGATCGCGGTCTCGAGCGGCTGGACCAGCAGGTCGGGGGCGCGGGAGACCACTTCTCCCTGCGCCGTCACCACCTCGTCCACGCGGATGGTGCCGGCGGCGATGGCGACCGCGGCGAACAGGCTGGCGACGATCCAGATGGTGCCGCGGGCACCGCGCGGCACCGGCGCGTTCACCACCGCGGTGGAGGGCGACTGGAACTCGACCAGGGTCGGCAGCGCCGGGTCGGCCCGGCGGGTGGCGGGGAGCAGATCAGTCATCGCCGGGCACCAGCGCGGCCGGCAGCGCGCCCTTCGCGCCGCGCCGCGGTTGTTGTTCCATCATGTGCCGGTTCTGCTGCGCCCACAGCTGGCGATAGACCGGGCAGCGCTCCACCAGCACGTCGTGCGGGCCGATATCGGCGATCTTGCCTTTCTCCAGCACCAGGATCTGGTCGCAGTCGGTGAGCGAGGACAGCCGGTGCGAGACGATCACCATGGTCCGCCCGCGGGCGATGCGCAGCAGATTGGCGTTCACCAGCGCCTCCGATTCGGGGTCGAGCGCGGAGGTCGCCTCGTCGAGGATCAGGATGCGCGGATCGGTGATGAGCGCGCGCGCGATCGCCAGCCGCTGACGCTGCCCGCCCGAGAGGTTGGGCGAGCCTTCCTCGATATAGGTCTCGTAGCCGTTCGGCATGCGTTCGATGAACTCCTCGGCCCCGGCCAGCCGGGCGGCGCGCACCGCGTCATCGAGGGTGAGCCCGGGTCGGCCGGCCAGGATGTTGTCGCGGATCGAGCCGCGGAACAGGAAATTCTCCTGCAACACGGTGCCGAAGCTCTGGCGCAGATGGCGCAGGTTGATCTCGCGCAGATCGGCGCCGTCGATCTTGAGGAAGCCCGAATAGTCGCGGTTGATGCCCTGCAGCAGGCGGGTCAGGGTGGATTTGCCGGAGCCCGAGCGGCCGACCACGCCCAGCATGGTGCCGGCGGGGATCGAGAAGGTGACTTTGTCGAGCGCCGGGGTCTTGGTGCCGGGGTAGGTGAAGGTCACGTCCTCGAGGCTGATCGCGCCGGCGAATTTGGGGCGCAGCCCGCCGGAGGTGGCGTCCGCCTCCAGCGGACGGTTGAGCACGATCGCGGCCTCGGCGATGGCGCCGCCCACTTCCTCGAAATCCTCGATCAGCCGGGCCAGCCCGATCAGCGGCTGGGCCACCCGCTGCGAGAGCATCATGAAGGCGAACAGGCTGCCCACCATGTAGCCGTTGTTGCTGTTGAGCGCGATATAGACGCCGATCATGATGGTGCCGATCCACATGAAGCGCTCGACCGGCGTGGCCAGGGTCTGCGGCCAGTTGGACAGCTTGCCGAAATCCATCCGCTTGTGTCCGGCATCGGCCACCCGCTCGTCCCACAGCGATTTGCGCTGCGGCTCCAGCGCCAGCGCCTTCACCGTCTTGATGCCGAACACCGTCTCGCCCAGCGCCGATTGCTTCTTGGTCTCGGCCTCGATCACCTCCCGCAGCCGCCGGCGCATCGGCTTGAGGAAGGCGAGGATGTCGAGGGTGATGAGGCAGGAACAGGCGACCACGATCCAGGCCAGGGTCGGGCTGAGGAAGAACAGGAACGGCAGCAGCACGCAGAGCGTGAGCAGATCGAGGAAGGTGGTGAGCAGCTTGCCGGTCAGGAACTCCCGCACCCGGTGGATCTGGCTGACCCGGTACATCGTCTCGCCGGCCGGATGGCGTTCGAAATAATCGAGCGAGAGCCGCACCAGGCGGGAGAAGATGTGCAGGTTGAGCTTGGAATCGATCCGCACCCCCATGGTGACCACGATCAGCCGCCGCGCGTGGCCGAGGAACGTCTCGTAGCCGATGAAGATGGCGACCAGCACGCTCATCAGCGCGAGGGTGGAGTAGGAGTGATAGGTCAGCACCTTGTCGGTGACCGTCATCACCAGGAACGGGGGGAAGATGGTGAGGAAGCTGAGGGTGAGCGAGGCGATGCCGATGTCGCGCAGGATCTTGCGCTCCTTCATCACCAGCCCGGCCAGCCAGGCGAGCGAGAACGGCGCCTCCGCCTCGGCGCCGCCGCGGGTGGCGCGCAGCAGCAGGGTTTCCCCCTGCCATTGCGTGGCGAGGCGGGCCTCGTCCACCGGCACCGGCGTCTCGCCCTCGGGCGCCATCGGGTCGCGCAGGAACACCACCTTGTGGTCGGTGTTCACCCCGGTCAGCAGCCCGGCGCCGCCGTCGGCGAACAGCAGCACCGCCGGGCCGGAATCATGCAGCCGCATCAGGTGGCGGAACGAGAGCCGGACCGCGCGCGCCCACATGCCCGCGCCCTGGGCCCAGGCGCAGAGCGAGGCGGCGGTGGGGCTGGCCGCCCCCTCCACATTGCGGAACTCGGCGGGGTCGATTTCCAGCCCGTAAAAGCGGCCGGCCATGATGACGGCGCGGATTCGCGGATCGAGCGCCTCGTCCGCCGCGGCGCGTTCCCGCGGCCCGCCGGGCAGGGCGGGGGAGGGCGTGCCGGGGCCGAACCGGCGGGCGGGGTTGGAGGCAAGCGAGTCGTTAATATCCACGTTCGGTTCCTTCGCGGCCGGCCAGCAGCCGGGCGTACGCCGGGTAACGACTAGGCCCGGACCCGGGGTGGCGGCAATGCCGGGCAGGGCCGCACGGATCCCGAGGCGCAACCGATGGCCGCGCCCCGGTTACAACGGCGTGTCGGCTTCCTGTGCCCTTCCCGCATTATATTCGCACGTCCGGGGCTGGACCCAAAGCGAAATCCGCGCACACTGGACCCTCCCACCGGATTGCCGCCATGCCCGACCCCGCAGACGACCCGCTCGGCGCCTTCATCCCCGGCCCCCGCGCCAGCCGGCCGCCGCTGGCCGCGGGGCGGCTTTCGGGACGCAGCTTCGCCGTCAAGGATGTGTTCGACCTCGCCGGGCACGTCACCAGCTACGGCCACCCCGACTGGGCGGCGAGCCATCCCGCCGCGGTCGCCACCGCGCCGGTGGTCACCGCGCTGTTGCAGGCCGGCGCGGCGCTGGCGGGCAAGACCAAAACGCAGGAACTCGCCTTCGGCCTGACCGGGGAGAACATCTGGCACGGCACGCCGCGCAACCCGGCCGCGCCGGAGCGGTTCCCGGGCGGGTCCTCCTGCGGCTCGGCCGCCGCGGTCGCGGGCGGGGTGGTGGATTTCGCGCTGGGCACGGACACCGGCGGGTCGGTGCGCATCCCCGCCAGCTATTGTGGGATTTTCGGCATCCGCCCCAGCCACGGCGCGCTGTCGCTGGCCGGGGTGCGCGGGCTGGCCCCCAGCCTGGACACCGCCGGCTGGTTCGCCCGCGCCGCCTCCCTGCTGGCCGGGGTGGGGGAGGTGCTGCTGCCGGGCGGGCCGGGCGATCTGGGCGGGCCGCTGCTGCGGGTGGAGGATGCCTGGGTCAACGCCCAGCCGGAGGTGGCCGAGGCGTTGCGCCCGGCGCTGGAAAAACTGGAACAGCTGCGCGGACGCGCGATCGGGCTGCGGCTGGCCCCGGAAGGGATCGACAGCCTCTTCGATCACATGCGCATGGTGCAGGCCGAGGAAGCCTGGGCCACGCTGGGCGACTGGGTGAGCGCGCACAGCCCGAAATTCGGCCCCGGGGTGGGCGAGCGCCTGGCCGCGGCGCGGGCGGTGGACCCGTCGGACGCGGCGCGCGGGCGGGCGTTCCGCCGTGCCTTCCAGGCCAGGGTGAGGCCGTTGCTGGCCGGCGGGGCGGTGCTGGTCTATCCGACCAGCCCCTGCACCGCGCCGTTGCTGAGCGCGAGCCAGGCCGAGCAGGATCAGGTGCGCGGGGCCAGCCTGGGGGTGACCGCGATTGCCGGGCTGTGCGGCCTGCCGGAAGTGACCCTGCCGGCGGCGCGGGTGCGCGGGGCGCCGGTGGGGCTGTCGCTGGTCGCCGCCGCCGGGCGCGACCGGGCGTTGCTGGGGTTCGCCTGCGATGCCGCCGCCGTGCTGGGTCTCTCCGTCTGAAAGCGCGCCATGCCGATCCGTCCCGCCGACCCCGCCGATATTCCCGAAATCCAGGCGATCTACGCCCATCACGTGCTGACCGGCACCGGTAGCTTCGAGGAGATCCCGCCCTCGGTGGAGGCGATGGAGGCGCGGTTCGACAAGGTGCGCGGGCACGGCTGGCCGTTCCTGGTCTCGACCGACGCCAGCGGCATCCTGGGCTACGCCTACGCGGCGCAGTTCCGCGACCGCTCGGCCTATCGGTTCGCGCTGGAGGACAGCGTCTATGTGCGCCAGGACCAGCGCGGGCAGGGGGTCGGCAAGGCGCTGGTGGCGGCGCTGATCGCCGAGGCCGAGGCGGCCGGGTTCCGCCAGATGCTGGCGGTGATCGGCGATTCCGAGAATGTCGGCTCGATCGGGCTGCACGCCTCGCTGGGGTTCCAGCGGGTCGGGCTGCTGCGCGCGGTGGGGCTGAAATTCGGGCGCTGGCTGGACGTGGTCTATATGCAGCGGGCGCTGGGCGCGGGGGCGGCCAGCCCGGCGGGGGACGATCCGCAGCCGCGCGGGTGAGCGCGATGCCGCCCGCGGCCGCGTTGCCGGAGGTCGCGTCGCCCGAGGCCGCCGCGGCGCTGGCCGCGGTGTTGCCGCCGCTGTTGCTGCGCGCCGAGCGCATCGCCGCCACCCTGGCCGCCGGCGCGCATGGCCGAAGGCGGGCCGGCGCGGGGGACCGGTTCTGGCAGTATCGGCCGTACGCGCCGGGGGACCCGCCGGGGCGGATCGCCTGGCGGCTGGCGGCGCGATCCGGCCTGCCGGCCCCGCGCGGGTGGTATCTGCGCCAGACCGAGTGGGAAGCGGCGGCGACGGTGGCGATCTGGGCCGACGCCGGGCCGCGGATGCGCTGGCGGTCCGATCCGGGGCTGGAGGAGAAGCGCGACCGCGCGCTGCTGCTGGCGCTGGCGCTGGGGGCGGCGCTGCTGCGGGCCGAGGAGCGGGTGCTGCCGGCCGGCGCGGGTCCGGCGTGCCCCGCGTGGGGGAGGGCGGCGCTGCCCCGGCTGGGCCGCGAGATCGCGGCGGCGGGGGCGGGCTGGCCGGAGGCGGCGGTGCTGCCGGCGCGGGCGCGGCTGGTGCTGATGGGGGATTTCCTCGGCCCGCTGCCGCCGCTGGAGGCGCTGCTGGCCGGGCACGCCGCGCGCGGCGGTGGCGGCGCGCTGGTGCAGGTGCTGGATCCGGCGGAGGAAACGCTGCCCTATGCCGGGCGGGTGCGGTTCGAGGGGCTGGACGGTGAGACGCCGGTGCTGGCCCCGCGCGCCGAGGCGCTGCGCGCGGGGTATGCGGCCCGGCTGGCGGCGCGGCGGGCGGCGCTGGCCGCGCTGGGGCAGAAGTTCGGGCTGGCCGTGGTGCTGCATCGCACCGATCACCCGCCCGGGGCGGCGCTGCTGGCGGTGTGGCAGGCGCTGGCGGGGCGGTAGGGGAGCGGGTCAGCGCCCGCCGAGCCGAACCCTCAGGAATGCCCGCACCCGCCGCCACGCATCCCGCGCCGCCGCCGGGTCATAGCGCAGCCGGTGCCCGAGCACGGTCCGGTTCGGCCCCGGCGTGTCGAACGCATGGGTCGCCCCGGGATAGACATGCAGCACAACCGGCGCCCCGCGCCCGCCGCGCCGGTGCAGCATCGCCCGGCAGGCGGCGGCCGGGGTCCAGTCATCGGCGCTGCCCATCAGGATCAGCAGCGGGGCCGTCATCACGCCCGCCGAGAGGCGGCAATTCGGGTAGAAGGCGACCGCGGCGGCGAAGCGGCCGGGCGAGGCGAGGCCGCCGGCGGTGATCGCGTCCAGCACCGCGAAACCGCCCATCGAGAACCCCAGCACCGCGATCCGCGAGGCGATCACGTCCGGGCGGGCGGCCAGGTAGGCTTGTGCGGCCAGGGCGTCGCGCGCCTCGGCCAGGGCCCCGCCGGGGCGGCGGCAGGCGTCGATCCCGGACAGGCTGTCCACCGCCAGCGCGATCACGCCCATCGCGCGCAGCCGGGCGGCGGCGATGACGTCGGGGAGGCCGAACCCGGCGCAGCCGTGCAGCACCACCACCGCCGGGAAGGGGCCGGGGCCGCGCGGGCGGGCCAGCAGCCCGAGCAACGGCCGCGGCTGCGGGGGCGCGCCGATCGCGGCGCTGTGCGGGGCGACGGTGACCAGCTGCGCGGCCCGCGCCGGGGCGCGCGCGAGGCCGATCAGCGCCAGGGCGGCGAGGGCGAGGGCGGTGGCCCGGCTCATCCGCCCGCCGCCTTGCGCCGGCGGCGGGCGGCCAGGAACGCGCCCATCATCGCCGCCGGTTCCGGCGATTCCCAGGCTTCCACGAAGGCATCGACGCCGCGTTGCACCGCCGGATCGGGGGCCAGCTGCTCCCAGTCCTGGATCAGGCGCTTCTGGATCCGCAGCGCGTTCGGCCCGGCGGCGAGCAGGGCCGCGACCAGCGCCTCCAGCGCCGCATCCAGCGCTTCGGGGGCGGCGGTGGCCTCGACCAGCCCCCAGGCCTCGGCCCGGGCGGCATCGATGATCTCCCCGGTCAGCAGCAGCCGCCTGGTGCGGCCCCAGCCGATCAGGCCGGGCAGCAGCGCGGCCTCCACCACCGAGGGGATGCCGATGCGGGTCTCCGGCATCCCGAATTTCGCGTCCGTGGCGGCGATGCGCAGATCGGCGCTGGCGGCGATTTCGAGTCCGGCGCCCAGCGTGTAGCCGGCGCAGCGGGCGATCACCGGGGCCGGGCAGGCGCGCAGCGCGGCGCAGCAGCGGTGGATCAGGGTGATGAAGCCGCGCGCGGTGGCCGGGGTAAGGCCGGCCATGGCCTCGATATCGGCGCCGCCGATCATCGCCCGTTCGCCGTCGCCGCGCAGGATCACCACGCGCGGGACGGGCGGCACCGACAGCGCGGCGAAGGCGGCGATCAACGCCTCGGCGGTCGGCGGGTCCAGCACGTTGAGCTTGCCCGCCCGCGCGACAGTGACGGTGGCAACCTCACGATCGTCGCGGGCGGTGGTGACGCTCACCGCTCAGACCTGGCGTTCGGCCATCAGCTGCTTGATGGAGGCGATCGCCTTGGCCGGGTTCAGCCCCTTGGGGCAGGTATCGGTGCAGTTCATGATGGTGTGACACCGATAGAGCTTGAACGGGTCCAGGAGCGCGTCCAGCCGGGCGCCGGTGGCCTCGTCGCGCGAATCGGCGATCCAGCGATAGGCTTGCAGCAGCACCGCGGGGCCGAGATAGCGATCGCCGTTCCACCAGTAGCTGGGGCAGGAGGTGGAGCAGCAGAAGCAGAGGATGCACTCCCACAGCCCGTCGAGCTGGGCGCGTTCCTCCTTGCTCTGCAGCCGCTCGCCGTCGGGCGGGGGCGGGGTGTCCGATTGCAACCAGGGTTCGATGCTGCGCAGCTGGGCGTAGGGCTGCGAGAGGTCCGGCACCAAATCTTTCACCACCGGCATATGCGGCAGCGGGGAGATGCGGACCGCGCCTTTGACCTCGTCGATCGGCTTGAGACAGGCCAGGGTGTTCTGCCCGTCGATGTTCATCGCGCAGGAGCCGCAGATTCCTTCCCGGCAAGAGCGGCGGAAGGTCAGGGTCGGATCGACCTCGTTCTTGATCTTGATGAGCGCGTCCAGCACCATCGGCCCGCAACTGTCGAGATCGACGGCGTAGCTGTCGGTGCGCGGGTTTTCCCCGGCGTCGGGGTCCCAGCGGTAGATGCGGAACTCGCGCACCCGCTTGGCGCCGGCGGGGGCGGGGTGGGAGCGGCCGGGGCGGAGGCGGCTGTTGGCGGGCAGGTTGAAGGCGACCATGTCATTCCCTCGTGGATCGGGCGGCTGGCTACGGGTTTACCGCGGCGATCGCCGGCATCAGGTCGTTTTCGTCCTCGATCCGCAGCATCCGGATGTCACGCACCGAGGGAGAAAACCAGACGAAGTTCCGGGTCAGCTCCTGCACCGCCAGCACGCACCGCACCGGATCTACCGTATCGTCTCCGAAATAGACGCTGCCCTGCTGGCGGGAGAAGCCGTGCTTGTGCAGAACCTTTCCGATGTCGTTATATGCGTTCTGCCAGGAGGCATTGTGGTAGCTGGTCTGTAACGCGGCGGTGTCCATGTCGAACGTGATGGCGTACATCGAGGGGCGGAACCTCCGCGTGGAGTTATGGCCGATCGCCGGTGCTCCACGGCGGCCCGGCGCGGCGCGTATCGGCGTGGTGTCCATGGTCAGCGACTCCTGCTCAGTACACCCGCTTCTTCGGCGGAAACACCGAGACCTCGTTGGTCAGGGTCCGCATCTTCACGTCGCGGTAGCCAAGCCGCACCTGGCCAGCATCGTCGCACCAAGCCAGGGTGTGCTTCATCCAATGCGCATCGTCGCGTTCGGGGTAATCGTCATGGGCGTGCGCGCCGCGGCTTTCGGTGCGCGCCTCGGCGCCCGTCATGGTGGTCATCGCGTTGCCCATCAGGTTCTGCAACTCGAGCGCTTCCATCAGATCCGAGTTCCAGATCAGCCCGCGATCGGCCACCGACATGTCGCTCATGCCGACCCACACCTTCTGCATGTTGGCCACCCCTTCCGCCAGCGTCTTGCTGTTGCGGAACACCGCGGCGTGGCGCTGCATGGTGCGCTGCATGGAAAGCCGCAGCTCGGCAACCTTGGTGCCGCCGGCGGCGTGACGGGTGCGGTCCAGCCGGTCGAGTGCCGCCTCCCCGGCGCGGGGGGGCAGCGGCGGCAGGCTGGCGCCGGGCTTGGTGGTCTCGGCGGCGCGATGCGCGGCGGTGGCGCGGTCCAGCGCCTGCGGCGTGGTGGCGGCGGCGGGCAGGCGCCGCTGGCGGCGCCAGTCGGCATCCGCGCGGGCGGCATCGGCGCGGGCGGCGGCCAGGGCGGCGCGGGCGGCCAGCAGCCGGGCCGGGGCGGTCACGCGGGTGCGCGCGAGCTCGGCCGCCGCGTCCGCTGCCATGGCCCGTGCCGCTGCGAGCGCGGCGGCGGCGGCATCCCGCGCGGCGCGATAGGCGCGCGGGTCCAGCCGCAGCAGCACCTGGCCGCGCCGGACCAGCTGGTTCTCACGCGCGTCGAGCGCCACCACCTGCCCGGAGACGCGCGGGGGGAGGGTGACCACGTTGCCGTCGATGAAGGCATCGTCGGAGGTCACGTGGTTGCGGTTCAGCCACCAATCGGTGCCGGCGCCGAGGGAGGCAAGCAGCACGATCAGCAGCACCGCGAGCCGCGCCCGGGTGCGCGGCGCGCGCAGCGCGAACGCGAACCCCCGTCCGGGCGGGGTAGCGGCGGACAGGGTGGTGGCGTTTTCCATTCCCGCTCAGCCTAGCGAAACCCACCGTCTGCGGAAATCCGGCGCAATCGGTAATTAATCGTGAATCGCCGCGGCTTCCCGCCGCGCCAGCAGCAGCATCCCCTCCCACCGCCCGCCGCCTGCCGCCAGCCCGGGCCGCAGCGCCAGCCGCGGCGCGCGGGTCAGCGTCCAGGGCAGCACCCGGTTGTACCACCGCATCGCCACCCCCGGGTGGCGCGCCAGCGCCCACAACCCCAGCGCCGCCAGCGCCGGCCAGCGCGGGCGCAGCCCGAACGGCGCCGAGGCCTCGATGCGCCAGCCATGCCGGCGGAGCAGCGCCGCCAACGCCGGCGGGTCGTAGCGCCGGGCATGTCCCACCGTGATATCGAACGAGCTCCAGCGCGCGGGGTCGATCGGCACCGAGACCAGCAGCGCCGCCCCCGGCGCCGCCACCCGGGCCAGCTCGGCGATCGCCGCGTCATCGTCGGCGACGTGTTCGATAACATCCAACGCCACGATCAGCGCGAATCGTGCGGCCGGACAGGGCAGGGCGGTGATGCTGCCCACCGCGGCCGCCGCCCCGGCGGCGCGCAGCCGGGCGGCGGCGGCGGGGCTGGCGTCGAGGAACACGCCGCGCGCCAGCGGCAGCCGCGGATGCGCGCCGGGGCCGATCTCGAGGCACGGCCCCGCCTCCGCCAGCTTCGCGATCAGCGGCCAGGTGGGGAACGCCTCCGGCGGGATCAGCCGCGCCGCCGCCCATAGCGGATCGTAGAACGCAAGATTGGCCGCGAAGCCGGGATCGGCGGTCACGCCAGCACCGAGAGCAGCAGCGCCTCCAGCCGCGCCGACTGGACGGTGGCGTCCAGCTCCCGCCGTGCCAGCGCATGGGCGGCGGCGGCGGCGACGGCCCGCGCCGCCGGGTCGGCCAGCGCCGCCAGCGCCGCGGCCAGCGCGGCGGCGTCGCGGGCCGGCACCAGCGCGCCGGGCGACGCGGGGCCGAACAGATGCGCCACCCCGGCCTCGGTCGAGGCGACCAGCGGCACCCCCAGCATCATCGCCTCCGCCGCCACGCTCGGCAGCCCCTCGGCATCCCCGCCGGCGCCGGTGACCGAGGGCACCGCGAGGCAGCGCGCGCCGGCGAACCAGCCGCGCAGCTGGTCCTGGCTCTGCCAGCCGGGCAGGGTGACGCCGCCCAGCGCCTCGGCGCGCGGGCGCAGCGCCGCCAGCATTGGCCCGTCGCCCACCAGCACCGCCGGCGCGGTGTCGCCGGCCGCGCGCAGCCGCGCCAGCGCGTCCAGCAGCACCGGCACGCCCTTCTTTTCCACCATCCGGCCGATGAACAGGATGTGCCCGCCG
>JBMFXF010000071.1:0-13305 GCA_049964515.1 Acetobacteraceae bacterium
TTCGCCAGCGGCGACTCCCAGACCGCGGCGCGGCTGGCGCCGATGGCCCCGCGCGCGCTGCGCTTCGAGACCGGGCTGCGCGACCACATGGCGCCGATCCTGGGAATGCTCGAGGACGTCTATCGTCGCGCCGACGAATTCGATGTGCTGCATTTCCATCTCGATTACCTCTCCTATCCGCTGTTTTCCCGCCAGCGCACCCCGTTCCTGACGACGTTGCACGGCCGGCTCGATCTGCCGGAGCTGCGCCCGGTCTACGCCCGGTTCCCGTCCGCGCCGGTGGTGTCCATCTCGGACGCGCAGCGCCGCCCGCTGCCGGAGGCGAATTTCATCGGCACAGTCTATCACGGACTGCCATTGGACCTGCTCACGCCGCGCCCGGTCAAGCCCGGCTATCTCGCGTTTCTCGGCCGCATCTCGCCCGAAAAGGCACCGGACCGCGCGATCCGCATCGCCCGCCGGGCCGGCATACCGCTGAAGATCGCCGCCAAGGTCGATCGGGTGGACGAAGAGTACTTCCGTACCAAAATCCGTCCGATGATAGACGGCCGTCACGTGGAAATGATCGGCGAGATCGGCGACGCCGCCAAGCCCGAGTTCCTTTCCGGCGCCTCCGCCCTGCTGCTGCCGATCGACTGGCCGGAACCGTTCGGCCTGGTGATGATCGAGGCGATGGCCTGCGGCACCCCGGTGATCGCCTTCCCCGCCGGCTCGGTGCCGGAGATCATCGAGGACGGGCGCACCGGCTTCATCGTCCGCGACGAGCGCGAGGCGGTGGCCGCGCTGGGGCGGATCGGCACGCTGTCGCGCGCGGCGATCCGGGCCCGGTTCGAGGAGCGGTTCAGCGTGGAGCGGATGGCCGCCGACTACCTCACGCTGTACCGCGGCCTCATCGCGCGGGCTCGGCCGCGGCTGCGCGCGGTCGGCTGACGCCGCCCGGGCTTTTACTGCACCGGGGAAAAATCGGTCGGCTTCAGGATCCGGTTCTGCATATCGATGACCACCCCGAGCTCGGCGCCGCGGCGGAGGAAATCCTGCCAGGCTGGATCCGCCGCCATGGCGTTGCGCCGGCGCTCGCGGTCGCCCTGGTCCTCGTAGCCCCAGAGATGCACCACCCGGTTGAGCGGCCCCTCCACGGTGGTGAACCAGCCGAGGCAGCGGCCGAGGTATTTCTGCTGCAACGGCCAGGCGAACTCCTTATACAGCGCCACGAACTCGCCCATGCGGTTGGGCTTGCAGGTATAGATTCGCAGATCGACGATCATGCCGGGGACCTCCCTTGCTGACGGCGCTCCGGAGTAGCCGCTTCCCCGGTGGCGCGAAACCCTGACCCCTGGCATGACGCGCCGGGCAGAATGGAGGCACCGATGGCGGCATCGCTGTGGAACCGGATCGGCGTGACGGCGCAGCTGCTGGGGGCGGCGGCGATGATCGGCAGCGGCGAGTGGCAGCTGGTCCGCGCGGTGCCCCGGCTCGACCCGTTCGTGGCGGTCGCCGCGATGGCGCTCAATCTGGTGGTGATCGGCGTGCTGCTGGCGGGGATGGCGATGCTGCGTCTGCTCTGGGACCGGCAGACCAGGCTCGAACGCGCCGGCCGCTGAGCCGCCCCGCATGGCGTTCGCCGCCGATCGGTGTAGCATCGCCCGGCATCGCGGGAGGGACGGGATGAAGATCGAACGGGTCGAGACGCTGCGGGCGGATGCTGGCTGGCGCATGTTCTCCTATCTGAAAATCAGCACCGCCGACGGCATCATCGGCTGGTCGGAGTTCAACGAGAGCTTCGGCTCCACCGGCCTCGCCGACGTGATCGACGGGCTGGCCCCGGTGCTGATCGGCAAGGACCCGCGCCGGTTCGAGGCGATCACCCAGCATCTGCACGTGCTCACCCGCCAGTCACGCGGCGGGATCAACCAGCAGGCGATCGCGGCGATCGAGAACGCGCTGCTCGACATCGCCGGCAAGGCGGCGGGGATGCCGGTCTGCGCGCTGTTCGGCGGGCCGATCCGCGAGCGGATCCCGGTCTATTGGTCGCATTTCGGCACCTATCGGGTGCGCTCGGCGGCGCTGATGGGGGTGCCGGCGATCGGCAGCTACGACGATCTCGCCCGCCACGCCGAGGAGGTGAAGGCGCGCGGCTTCCGGGCGCTGAAAACCAACATCCTGCCGATGGGCGCCACCGGCCCGGTGAGCTTCACTCCCGGATTCGGACGCACCCCGGGCTGGCCGGAGCTCAACTGGGACAACCGGCTGCTGGCCGGGCTGACCAAGCAGCTCACCACCATCCGCGCCGCCGTCGGGCCCGAGCTGGGGATGATGCTGGACGTGAATTTCCACTTCAAGACCGAGGGCTTCCGCCGCATCGCCGAGGCGGTGGCGCCCGCGCATCTCACCTGGCTCGAGATCGACACCCATGACGCGCCGTCGCTGGCGCTGATCCGCCGCGATGCGCCCTGTCCCATCGCTTCCTGCGAGACCTTGCACGCGCGGCGCGAGTTCCGCCCGTATTTCGAGGCCTACGCGATGGACGTGGCGATCGTCGATGTGATCTGGAACGGGCTCGCGGAATCGCTGAAAGTGGCGGCGATGGCGGATGTGTACGAGACCAACGTGGCGCCGCATAATTTTTACGGCCATCTGTGCAGCGCCATCAGCGCGCAGTTCTCGGCCACGGTGCCGAATTTCCGCATCATGGAGATCGACCTCGACAGCGCCCCCTGGCGCGACGACTTCTACGATTCGGCGCCGCTGATCGAGCACGGCGAATACGTGCTGAACATGAAGCCGGGCTGGGGGATCGAGGTGAACGAGAAGGCGGTGCGCGCGCGCCCGCCGAAGGGCTAGAGGCAAGGAAGGAACGACATGGCCAAGTACAAAATCGTCACCCCCGCCGGCGCGAGCTTCACCGTCGCCGGCGGCGGCTACGACTACGAGATGGAACCGCTGGCCGGCATCGACGCCGAGATCGTGGAGGGACCGACCGACGAGGCCGCCTTCGTCGCCGCCGCGCGCGAGGCCGACGTCATCTACGCCAAGGGCATCCGCATCACCAAAACGATCATCGACGCGCTGCCGGCGAAATGCCGCGCCATCGTGCTGGGGTCGGTCGGGGTGGACAGCGTCGATGTGGCCGCTGCCACCGCGCGCGGGATGCCGGTAACCAACTGCCCCGACACTTTCATCGAGGAAGTGGCCGATCACGCCATGGCCCTGCTGCTGGCCGGGTTCCGCCGCGTGATCGAGCAGGACCGCATGGTGCGCGAGGGCCGCTGGCGCGAGGGCCGGCCGGCGCTGCTGCAAATCCCGCGGCTGATGGGGCAGACCCTGGGCTTCATCGCCTTCGGCCACGTCGCCCGCGCCGTCGCAAGGCGCGCCCGCCCGTTCGGGCTGCGCATGATGGCCTATGATCCGTTCATCGAGGAGCTGGTCATGCCCGACTACGGCGTGGTGCCGGCCACGCTGGAGGAGGTGCTGGCGCAGTCCGATTTCATCTCCATGCACGCGCCGGCCACGCCCGAGGCCGAGGGGATGCTGACCGAGAAGCATTTCCGGCAAATGAAGAAGACCGCCATCTTCATCAACACCGGGCGCGGGCCGACGGTGCAGGAAGCCGGCCTCATCAAGGCGTTGCAGGAAGGCTGGATCGCGCACGCCGCGCTCGACGTGCTCGAGACTGAGCCGCCGGGCAACAACAACCCGATCCTGGGCATGAGCAACGTCACCTTGAGCCCGCACAACGCCTCCGCCTCGGCCCGCTTCGATCCGGCGCGCAAGCGCCATGTCGGACGGGAGCTGGCGCTGGTGCTGTCCGGCAAATGGCCGCTGAGCTGCGTCAACCCCTCGGTACTGGCGGGCTCGCCGCTGCGGCGCTGGCAGCCGGTCTCGATGGAGCGCGGGCCGAACAGCTGACAGGCGCGCCCCGACGGGGCAGGCTGCCCGGACCCCGCGTTCCGGACCCTGCCCCATGACCGCCCCGCGCCTGACCGGAGTGATGGAGACCGCGCTCTACGTCGCCGATCCGGCGGCGTCGGCTTCCTTCTACCGCGACCTGTTCGGGCTGGAGACGTTCTTCCAGGACCCGCGCATGATCGCGCTGGGCCTGCCCGGCGGCGCGGTGCTGCTGCTGTTCGCGCGCGGCGCGACCGGTCAGCCGGCCCCGGCCCCGGGTGGGGCGTTCATCCCCCCGCATGGCGGGGCTGGCGCGCTGCATCTCTGCCTCGGCGTGCCATGGGCCGAACTCCCGGCGTGGGAGCGGCAGCTGGCCGCCCGCGGGATCGCGGTGGAAAGCCGGGTCACCTGGCCACGCGGCGGGCGGTCGCTCTATTTCCGCGACCCGGACGGGCACTCGATCGAGCTCGCCACCCCGGGCCTGTGGCCGAACACCTGAATGGCCGCCCCGTCCCGCCCGCTGGCGCACTGGGCCAGCCTGATCCTGCTCGCCGCGCTGATCCTGCTTGCCGCCGGGGCGGCGCTGGCGCCGTGGCTGTTGTCCGGCGACGGCGCCGAGGCGCGGGTGCTGGCGGCGGCCGGGATTTTCGCCGCCAGCTACCTGGCGCTGGCGATCGGGCGCATCCCCGGGCTGGCCATCGACCGCGCCGGCATCGCGCTGGTCGGGGCCAGCCTGATGGTGGCCTCGGGCGCGATTTCGCTGCCGGCGGCCTACCAGGCGATCGATATCGACACCCTGACCCTGCTGCTGGGCATGATGATCGTGGTGGCGAATCTGCGCCTGTCGGGCGCCTTCGCGCTGGTGACGGGCTGGATCGCCCGGCGCGCGGCGGGGCCGGTGGCGCTGCTGGTGGCGGTGGCACTGGTCTCCGGCGTGGCCTCGGCGTTCCTGGTCAACGACGCGATCTGCCTGGTTTTGGCCCCGCTGGTGGTGGAGCTGGCACTCGCCGCCGGGGTCCGGCCGCTGCCCTATCTGCTGGTCACCGCGATGGCCTCCAACATCGGCTCGGTGGCGACCATCACCGGCAATCCGCAGAACATGCTGATCGGCGGGTTTTCCGGGCTGCCCTATGCGGTCTTCGCCGGCGCGCTGGCGCCGGTGGCGGCCCTGGGCCTGGCGGCGATGCTGGGGATCGTGCTGGCGTTGCACCGGGCGGATTTCCGCCGGCCCCCACGAGCCGCCGCCGCCCCGCCGGTCGCGCGCGGGGTGAACCGGGTGTTGGTGGGCCGCGCGGTGGCGGCGACCGCGGTGGTGATCGCGCTGTTCTTCGCCGGCCAGCCGCCGGCCAAGGCCGCGATCGTGGTGGGGGCGGCGCTGCTGCTGACAAGGCGGGTGAAAAGCTGGCGGGTCTATGCCGAAGTGGACTGGTCGCTGCTGCTGATGTTCGCCGGGCTGTTCGTGATCGTGGCCGGGGCCGAGCAGCGGCTGCTCTCGCCGGCGGTGCTGGGCTTCGTCGGCCGGCTGCATCTGGAACGGGTGCCGGAGCTGGCGGCGATCACGCTGGCGCTTTCCAACCTGGTCAGCAACGTGCCGGCGGTACTGGTGCTGCGGCCGTTCGTGGCCGCGCTGGCGGCGCCGCGGCGGGCCTGGCTGGTGGTGGCGATGGCCTCCACCCTGGCCGGCAATCTGACCCTGCTCGGGTCCATCGCCAACCTGATCGTGGCGGAGAAGGCGGCGCGGCGCGGCATTGCGGTCAGCTTCGGGGCGTATCTGCGGGTGGGAGTGCCGGTGACCCTGGTGACGCTCGGGATCGGGGTGTGGTGGCTGCGGTAGCGCCTACCCCGCATCCGCCCGGGCCCGCGCCCGCAGCTCGAATTTCTGGATCTTCCCGGTCGAGGTCTTCGGCAGCGGCCCGAACACCACGAAGCGCGGGCATTTGTAATGCGCGATCTGCCCGCGGCACCAGGCGATGATCTCCTCCGCGCTCGCCTCTGCCCCCGGGCGTAGGGTCACGAAGGCCTGCGGGGTCTCCCCCCAGCGCGCATCGGGGCGCGCCACCACCGCCGCCTCCATCACCGCCGGATGGCGGTACAGCGCCTCCTCCACCTCCAGCGAGGAGATGTTCTCGCCGCCGGAAATGATGATATCCTTCGCCCGGTCCTTTATCTCGATGTAATTATCCGGGTGCAGCACCGCCAGATCCCCGGTATGGAACATCCCGCCGCGGAACGCCGCCGCCGTTGCCTCGGGGTTCTTCAGGTAGCCCATCATCACGGTGTTGGAACGGAGCATCAGCTCCCCGATCGTCTCCCCGTCCGCCGGCACCGGCGCCAGCGTGTCGGGATCGCGCACCGAGGCCTCCTCGAGCAGCGGATGCCCCACCCCCTGGCGGGCCATGAACGCCGCCTTCGCCTCCGTCGGCATCGTCTCCAGCGCCGGCTGCCACTCGCAGATGGTGGCCGGCCCGTAGCACTCGGTCAGGCCGTAGAGATGGGTGACCGCGAAGCCCATCGCTTCCATGCCGGCGATCACCGCCGAAGGCGGGGCGGCGCCGCCGGTGGCGATCCGCACAATCTGCGGGAAGCGCCGCCGTGCCTCGGCCGGGGCGTGGATCAGCATGGTCAGCACCACCGGCGCGCCGCACATATGGGTCACGCCCGTCTCGGCGATGGCGGCGAAGATCGGCGCCGGCTCCACCCGGCGCAGGCAGACATGGGTGCCGCCGGCCAGGGTGACCGCCCAGGTATAGGTCCAGCCGTCGCAATGAAACATCGGCAAGGTCCACAGATAGACGCTGCGGGGCGACAGGCCGAAGGCGAGCGCGTTGGCCGCCGCATTGAGATAGGCGCCGCGATGGTGCAGCACCACGCCCTTCGGATTGCCGGTGGTGCCGGAGGTGTAGTTGAGGGTGATCGCCTGCCATTCGTCATCCGGCAGCCGCAGCGGAAAGGCGGGATCGCCGCCCTCGAGGAAGGCTTCGTAGCCGGTCACCGGCCCCAGCGGGGCGTCCGGTTCGGCGATGTCGATCACCCGCGGCGGATGCTCCATACCGGCCAGCGCGGCAGCACCGGTGGCGGCGAACTCGCGGTCCAGCAGGAACACCCTGGCCTCGGAATGGCGCAGGATGAAGCCGATCGCCGCCGGGTCGAGGCGGGTGTTGATCGGGCACAGCACTGCGCCGAGGCCGGGGACGGCGTAATGGGCCTCCAGCATCTCCGGAATATTGGACGCCAGGATCGCCACCGTGTCGCCCTTGCCCACCCCGCAGGCGGCCAGCGCCGAGGCGAGGCGGCGGCAGCGGGTCAGCATTTCGGCGTAGCGGATCCGCCGCGCGCCGTGGATCACCGCCACCCGGCCCGGGAACACCAGCGCGGCGCGGAGAAGAAACGAGACCGGCGAAAGCGGCACGTGATTGGCCGCGGTGCGGTCGAGGCCTTGTTCGTAGATCGACATCTGCGCTTCCTTGTCGCCGCCTCCGGGTTCCCCTAAGCGTACTCCAGGAACCGGTCGCGGCGAAAGCGCCGCGCGGCAGGAGAAGCGGGATGGATTTGCAGCTTGCGGGAAAGACGGCGCTGGTGACCGGCGCCTCGACGGGCATCGGGCGGGCGATCGCCCGCGGCCTGGCGGCGGAGGGGGTGCGGCTGGCGGTGCTGGCGCGTCGGGCCGAACTGCTCGAGACCCTGGCCGCCGAGATCACCGCCGGCGGCGGGATCCGCCCGGTGCTGATCGTCCAGGACATCATGGCCGAGGATGCGGCGGCGCGGGTGCGCGAGGCGGCGCTGGCCGCCTTGGGCAAGGTGGAGATCCTGGTCAACAACGCCGGCGGCTCGCGCCCGCTGCCGGTGGATGCGCCGGAGGAGCGCTGGACCGAGGCGCTGACCCTGAACTTCACCCGCCAGCGCCAGCTGACCCACGCGCTGTTGCCGCAGATGATCGCCGGCAACTGGGGGCGGATCATCAACATCACCGGCAAATCCGAACCCGAGGGGCTGAACGCCGCCTTCGCCGCCAAGGCCGCGATCCATGCCTGGGCCAAGGGCCTGTCGCGGGAGGTGGGCAAGCACGGGATCACCGTGAACTCGATCCCGCCGGGGCGGATCATGAGCGAGCAGATCCGCCGCAACTACCCCGAAGACTACCGCAAGCATTTCGCCGAGACCGAGATCCCGGTGCGCTACTGGGGCGAGCCCGAGGATCTGGCGGTGATGGCGGTGTTCCTGGCCTCGCCGCTGGCCCGCTACGTGACGGGTACGGTGATCCCGGTCGATGGCGGGTTGCGGCGTTATCAGTTCTGACCGCCGAGGCGGGGTCGGCGGCGCATGTCCGCACCGGTCGCACCGCCTCCGCTGCGCCGGTCCGGTCCGGCGGTGCTGCATGTGTTCCGCTATTTCCGCCCCGATTTCACCGGGGAGGGAATCTATCTCGAGAAGCTCGCCCCCCTGCTCGAAGCGCGCGGGATCGCCTCGGACGTGGCGGTCGCCGCCACGCCGGCGCCGGCGGTGCCGCCCCGGCCGGCCGGGATCGGGACCATCCGCTATTTCGGACCGGCGGGCGACGATCGGCCGCGCCCGAACCCACGCCTGCTATGGTGGGTGCTGCGCCATGCCGGGCGCTACCGGGTGGTGCATCTGCACGCGATGGTCGATCGGCTGTTCCTGGTCCCCGTCCTCGCCCGACTGCGCGGCTGCCGGGTGATCCAGTCCTGCACCCTCGATGACGGGATCGGGCGGGTGCTCGGCAGCTATCGCGGCTGGCGGCGTCCGGTGGCGCGATGGTTGATGCGCTCGCTGCACATGGTGGTGGCGATCAGTCCGCGCCTCGCCGAGGATTCCCGGCGCGTCCTGCCCCCCGGGGCGGTCCGGCTGATCCCGCAGGGCGTGGTGCCGCCGGCGCCGGCGGCGGAACCGCGGGCGGCGCTGCGGGCCCGGCTGGGGCTCGACCCGGATGTGCCGGTGCTGCTGTTCGTGGGATCGCTGTCGCGCCGCAAGGGGATCGACACGCTGCTGGCGCTGGCGCGTGATCTGCCGGCCGGGACCGACGCCAGGCTGGTGATCGTCGGCCCCGACCTCGAGGACGACTACGCCGCGGCGATGCGCGCCGCCGCCGGCCCGCGGGTGCGCTTCGTGGGCTATGTCGATGACCCCTCGCCTTGGTACCGGGCCGCGGATATGTTCGTCTTCGCCTCCCACGCCGAGGGGTTCGGCAACGTGCTGCTCGAGGCGATGGCCCATGGCCTGCCGGTGGTCAGCCGCCGCCTGCCCGGGGTGACCGACAGTTTCATCGCCGACGGGCGCACCGGGATTCTGTTCGACAGCGACGCGGCGCTGCGCGAGGCGGTGCTGCGCCTGCTGGCCGAGCCGGCCCGGGCCGCCGCCATCGGCGCCGCCGCCGCCGCCGCCGTGCGGGCCGACTACGCCCTGCCCGCCATCGCCGACCGCTACGCCGCCCTCTACGAGGCCTGAGCCATGCCCGACGTGCTGCTGCTGCAACTGCCGAGCCCGCCGCATCGCAACGTGTTCCGCGAATGGGCCGGCGGCATGGGCACCGCGCTCCCCAGCGACCGCGCGAGCTGGGGGCACGATCAGCGGTTCTACGACATCCCGTATTCGCCGTTCCTTTATATCGCGCGCCGGTTGGAGGCGCTGGGCATTGGTTTCGGCTACCGCGACCTGCAGGCCGAGACCGAACTCGCGCTTTCCGCGTTCGATACGATGCTGCGGCAGGCGGCGCCGTCGGTCCTGGTCACGCAGGTCAATCTGCCCTCGCTGGCTCAGGATATCGCGCTGCTGGGCCGCGCCCGCGCAATCTGCCCTGGGCTGCGGATCGTGCTGCTGGGCGCCGCCGGACGCTGGTTCCGCGACCGGCTGCTGGGCGAGGGCCATGCCGATCTGGTGATGGAGGACTCCGAGGAGCTGGTGACCGCGGACAATGTCGCGGCCTTGCTGGCCGGTGCCCCGGAGCGGCTGGAAGCGTGCCACCTGTGGCAGGACGGAGCGGCGGTGCTCCACCCGGCCCGGACCCGCATGACCGATCTGAATTTCGTCGAGTTTCCGGCCTACGAGCTGCTGGATTTCACCCGCTACGAAAGCGATTACTATTTCGGCGTGCGGCAGCGCTACGCGACCGTGTTCACCACCAAGGGCTGCCCCTACACATGCGGGTATTGCCCGTACCCCTACGGGTTCGGCCGCCGGCTGATCTACCGCGCGCCGGAGCGCGTGGCCGCCGATATCGCCCGCCTGCACGATGCGTTCGGGGTGCGCCAGATCCTGTTCCGCGACCAGGTGTTCACCATCAATCCGCGCCACGCGCGGGCGGTCTGCGCGGCGCTGATCGACCGCGGTCTCGATGTCTCGTGGCTGTGCGAGACCCGCTACGACCTGGTCGATGACGCGATGCTGGCGCTGATGGCGCGCGCCGGCTGCCGGGAAATCCATTACGGCCTGGAATCGGCCGACGAGGAGATGTTCGCCCGCGTCGCCAAGTCGGACGGTCCGAAATCGCTCGATCTGTTCGCCCGCGTGATCGCCATGACCCGCGCGCACGGGATGCGCGTGCATGTCCATCTGATCCTCGGCCTGCCGGACGAGAGCCGCGAGACGCTGCGCCATACCACCGCCTGGCTGCGGCGGACCCGGCCCGATTCGGTGCAGATCGGCTATTTCACTCCCTACCCCGGCACCCCGATCTACGAGGAGCTGCAGAAATCCGGCGAATTCGGCGACATCGCGGCGATCGACTGGGCGGCGCTGACCGCCTTCACCGATCCGGTCATCCCGACCCGCCACCTCGGCATCGCCGAACTGCGCCGGGCCCGCGCGCGCCTGTCGGTGGATTGGAAATACACCCTGGCCGACCGGGTGGTGAACCGGGTGCGTCGCACGGTCGGCCTGCCCGTGGCGTAGGGGCAGGGCGGCGTGAGCAGGCCGGCGCTGCTGTTCCTCAACAACCAGGGGCTGGGCGCGTCCGGCGGCGGGGTGACCATTCTGCGCGCCCTGGTGGCCGGGCTGGCCGCGGATCACGCCGTCACGGTGGCCAGTTTCGACCCGCCTGGCCCGGCGCCGGAGGGGGTGACGCAGCTGGTCCTGCCGCCGCCTCCGCCCGGCGCCTGGCACCTCGCGCCCTGGCACCTCGCGCCCTGGCGGCTGGCGCGGCATCTGGCCGCGGTGGTGCCGCCGCTGCTGCCGGGGGCGGCGCGGGTGGTGGCGCTGGATTGCCATTTCGCGCTGGCGCTGGCCCGGCTGCCGCCGGCGCGGCTGGTCTATCTGTCGCTCTCCTGCATCCCCCGGCAGGAATGGTTCAGCCGCCCGGGCTGGCGGATGCTGCCGCGCTGCGCCCAGTATGGGGGGCTGGAACGCCGCCTGGCCCGGCGCGCCGGGCGGGTGGTGGTGGCCAGCCGCCGCCACGCCGCGGAACTGCGCCGGTTCGAGGCGCTGCGGATCGCGCCCACGGTGCTGGCCCCGGTGTTCCCCACCGCGTCCCCACCCGTGCCCGCGCGCCGCGACCCGCCGCTGCTGGTCTGCCTGGGGCGGATGACGCCGGTGAAGCGGTTCCACCTGGCGCTGGCGGCGATGGCGCGGCTCCGCGACCTCGACTGGCGGCTGGCGCTGGCCGGGGACGGGCCGCTCTTGCCGGCGCTGCGGCAGGAGGCGGCGCGGCTCGGGATCGCCGATCGGGTCGGCTTCACGGGCACCACCGAGGATGTGCCGTCGCTGCTCGCCGGGGCCGCGCTGCTGCTGCACCCCTCCGCCTACGAGAGTTTCGGCATCGCCGTGTTCGAGGCGATGGCCGCGGGCGTCCCGCCGGTCTGCGCCGCCGGCCGGGCCGTGACCGCCTGCGCCGAATTCGCCACCGACGGGGAGAGCGCGATGTTCGTCGATTTCGACCGCCCGGCCGAGGCGGCGGGACGGATCCGCGCCCTGCTGCTGGACCCGGAGGAGCGCGCCCGGCGCGGCGCGGCGGCGCGGGTCGCGGCCGCGCGGCTGCTCGGGCGCGACTACGTGGCGACGTTCCGCGCCGAGGTGCTGGACCCGCTGCGAGACCGCCCATGAGCGACGAGACCGCCCGCTTCAACCCCGAGCTGTTCCGTTTCGATCCCGCCGCTTCCTATCCGTGGCGCGTGTTCGAGCGGATCATCATCGCCACGGTGACGTTCAACCGACGCGCCGAGACCGAGCGGATGCTGGACGGGCTGCTGCGCTGCTCGCAGCTGCCGTTCGAGCTGCTGGTGATCGACAATGCCAGCACCGACGATACCGTTCCCTGGCTGCGCGCGCGCGCGGCCGAACTGCCGTTCCTGCGGGTGGTGGAGAATGCGCGGAACGTCGGCAAGGGACGGGCGCTCAAGCAGATCCGCGATCTGGTCGCCGACGGGCTGCTGGTGCTGATGGATAACGATATTGAGATCCTCTCGAACTATTGGCTGGTGCACTTGCAGAAGGCGTTCCATGCCCTGCGCCTGGCGCGCGGCGGCGCCGAGGCGGTGCTGGGCATCCGCATCCTGAATTGCGAGGAGTACGGGTTCCGCCACGCGCTGAAGCGCGAGGTGCTGGAGGTGCCCGGGGCGGCGGGCGGGTTGCCCCGCGGCGCCTATGCCGCGGCCGACCGCGGCGCGCCCGGGGCGGCGGCGCTGGCCGAGCAGGTGGTGATCGGCTGGACCGATTTCCTGATCGGCGCGCTGATGGCGATGCCGGCCGCGCTGTTCCGGCGCATCCGGCTCGAGGAGTATTACCCGCTCAAGCTCGGCGGCGACGAGGCGTTCATCATGGGCGAACTCGCGCGGCTGGGCGTGCCGGCCGGGTATATCGAGAACGGACCGGTCGCGCGCCATAACGATTGGCCCTATTCCGAGGCCAAGATCGCGCTTTACGCCAGGCTGACCCGCGAGCGGGCGGTGACCGACCTGCCGTGGCTGCGCTGGAAGCTGCGCCGGCTGCTGCGGCGGCGCTGATCCCGCGCTATAGTGCCGGACGCGATCCCATCACCCCGGAACCGCCGATGTCCGATCTCGCCGTCCCCGTCGTGCCCGCCCCCGCGCATCCGGAGCCTCCGGGTCTCATCGACCGCGCCTTTCGCCGGCTGGCCGCGGTGTGGCGCGACATGGCCGCCGCGATCGGGCCCGAGGAGGACGGCAGCGTCGCGGCGCAGATTCGCGCCTGTCTGGACGGCCGCGGCGGCGAGGTCTCGGCGCGCAACCGCGCCGCCCGCCTGGCCGAGACCTATCTGCGCGGCGATACCGACGCGCGGCGGGAGTTCCTGCGCACCCTGGCCGGCTTCGATTCCGACCCCGACGCCGTCGCGCGCGCCTATGACGCGGTGCGCGACGCCGCCGACCCGGCCGAGCGCGCCGCCGCCCAGGCCGCGCTGCGTCGGGCGCTGGAACCGCCGCGGCTGCGCCTGCTCACCCAGTTCACCTCGAT
>JBMFXF010000072.1:0-13138 GCA_049964515.1 Acetobacteraceae bacterium
CCAGCACCAGGCTGAGGGCACCGAGCAACGCCAGCCAGGGCGCGTAGTGGTAGATCCCGACCAGCATCATGAGTTCGCCGGGGAACCCGGCCAGCCCGGGCAGGCCGAGCGCCGCCATCCCCAGGAGCAGCAGGCCGCCCGCCAGGGCCGCCAGATCATCCACGCCCCCCGCATCGGCGGCATCCGCCAGCTGCTCGCCTTCCTCACGGAAACCTGCTGCGGCGGCCAGCCGGAGCTCTGCGGCGACCTCGCCCGCCTGCTGCCGCCCGAGCCAGCCCCCGCCGTCACCCCCGCCTTCACCGTGCTGTTCCTGTGCCGGCACAACGCCGCCCGCTCCATCATGGCCGAGGCGATCCTGCGGCGCCTCGGCGGGCGGCGCTTTCAAGTCTTCTCCGCCGGCTCCGAACCCGCGTCCGCGCCGAGCCCGGAGGTCCTGGCGCGGCTCCACGTCCTCGGTCACGACACCGCCGGCCTCCGCAGCAAGTCCTGGCACGATTTCACCGGCCCCGGCGCGCCGCGGATGGATTTCGTCATCACCCTGTGCGACCCGCCGGACGGCCCCGCCTGCCCGGAGTTCGGCGATCGATGCGTCACCGGCGCCTGGCCGCTGCCCGATCCCGCCCGCTTCTCCGGCAGCCGGCTGGAACGGGATGCCCTGCTGAACGAACTCTACGCGGGGCTCGAGCGCCGGCTGCGGGCGTTCATCGCCCTGCCGTTCGCCACGCTGGACCGGGCGGCGTTGCACCAACGGCTGGACGCGCTCGGCTCCTACCCCCGCCCCTCCCGCCAGATGGAACCGGCATGACCGCACCCGCCCCGACCTGGAACGCGCTGTTCCTGTGCACCGGCAACTCCGCGCGCTCCATCCTGGCCGAGGCGCTGCTGCGCCATCTCGGCGCCGGCCGGTTCGTCGCTTACAGCGCCGGCAGCTACCCCAAGGGCCAGGTGAACCCGCTGGCGCTGCGGCTTTTGGAGGAACAGGGCCTGCCCACCGCCGGGCTGCGCTCCAAATCCTGGGATGAATTCGCCGCCCCCGGCGCGGCCCCGATGGATTTCGTGTTCACCGTCTGCGACCAGGCCGCCGGCGAGGTCTGCCCGATCTGGCCCGGCCATCCCATCACCGCGCATTGGGGGATCCCCGATCCGGCGGCCGTGGACGGGTCGGAGGCGGAGCGGATGCTGGCGTTCCGCCGTGCCTTCGCGCAGCTCGAACGGCGCATCCGCCTGCTGCTGGAACTGCCGATCGCGCGGCTGGACCCGCTGGCGCTGCGCCGCGACCTGGCCGCGATCGGCACCGATGCCGACCGCGGCGCTGCCTCCTGAAAGGATACGAGAGATGGCCGAGACCCTGTCCGCCCCGCAGGCACCGCCGCGCGCCGCGCCGATGAACCTGTTCGAGCGGTTCCTGACCCTGTGGGTCGCGCTCTGCATCGTCGCCGGCATCCTGCTGGGGCAGCTGCTGCCGGGGCTGTTCACCGCCATCGGGGATGCCACCGTGGCGCAGGTGAACCTGCCGGTGGCGGTGCTGATCTGGCTGATGGTCATCCCGATGCTGCTGAAGATCGACCCCGCCGCGCTGGCCGAGGTGGGGCGGCACTGGCGGGGGGTGGCGACCACCGTGGGGGTGAACTGGCTGGTCAAGCCGTTCTCGATGGCGGCGCTGGGCTGGCTGTTCATCGGCCATTTGTTCCGCCCGTGGCTGCCGGCCGGGCAGATCGACAGCTACATCGCCGGGCTGATCCTGCTCGCCGCCGCGCCCTGCACGGCGATGGTGTTCGTATGGTCGAACCTGGTGGACGGGGAGCCGCATTTCACCCTCAGCCAGGTGGCGCTGAACGATACCATCATGGTGGTGGCGTTCGCGCCGATCGTGGGGCTGCTGCTCGGGCTCTCCTCCATCACCGTGCCGTGGAACACGCTGGTGCTGTCGGTGGTGCTGTATATCGTGGTGCCGGTGATCATCGCCCAGACCTGGCGGCGCGGGCTGCTGCGCGGCGGGCCGGGGGCGCTGGCGGCGATGCTGCGGCGGCTGGGGCCGGTCTCGCTGGTGGCGCTGCTGGCGACGCTGGTGATCCTGTTCGGCCTGCAGGGGCGGCAGATCGTGGCGCAGCCGGCGGTGATCCTGCTGCTGGCGGTGCCGATCATCGTGCAGGTCTATTTCAACTCCGCCCTGGCCTACGGGGTGAACCGCGCGCTGGGCACGGAATGGTGCGTGGCCGGGCCATCGGCGCTGATCGGGGCGTCGAATTTCTTCGAGCTCGCGGTGGCGGCGGCGATCGCGCTGTTCGGCTTCCAGTCCGGCGCGGCGCTGGCGACCGTGGTGGGGGTGCTGGTGGAAGTGCCGGTCATGCTCTCGGTGGTGCGCATCGTGCGGGCCTCGCGCGGGTGGTACGAGCGTGGGGCGATGCGCCACCAGGGGTGATGCGGCTCAGCGGGCGCGGGCGGCGGCCGGAGCCGTATCGCCGGCGCGGGCGGAGGCGGGCGGCGCGGGTTTTGTCGCGCCGGGGTGCAACCCGGTGTGCAGCGAGATCCAGCGCGGCCCGTCGGACCAGCGGATCAGCAGGGCCACCACCGGCAGCTGGCGCGCCGCCGTGGCGATCAATGCCCGCGCCGCCGCCGGGGTGGTGACCGGCTGGCCCTGCACCCGCTCGATCAGCAGGCCGGGGCGCAGGCCGCGGCTGTAGGCCTCCGACATCCGGTCCACCGCGGCGATCAGCACGCCCTGGCTGTGGCCCAGTTTGAACAGCCTGCGGGTGAGCGGACTGACCGGCGCCAGCAGCAACCCCAGGTCCGGCAGCGGCGGCAGCGCGTTCATCGGGTTGCCCAGAACGCCGGCAGTGGAGCTGGCAAGCCCCGGCCACAGCCGGACGGTGAGCGCCACCGAGCGGATGGTGCGCCGGGTCCAGACCTCCAGCACCCGCCGGGCGCCGACCGTGGTGGTGGCGATCCGGCGCATCAGCTGGCGGGCGCTGGAGGGAACGGTATTCCCGTAGCGCAGCACCACGTCTCCGGGTTGCAGCCCGGCGGCCGCGGCGGGGCTGTGCGGATCCACCTTGGTGACCAGCGCGCCCGCCGGCGCGCCCGCCGAGGCCCCCGCCGGCACATGCAGGCCCAGCGCGACCGCCAGATTGGGCGTCATCCCTTGCAAGTGCAGCCCGATCCAGCCGATCGGGCGGCGATCCGGATGCAGCAGATGGCGCAGCGCGTCGGCCACCACGTTGGAGGAGATGGCGAAGCCCAGCCCGTTCGATCCTTCGTTCGGCAGATTGGTCAGCAGGATCGTGTTGACGCCGATCACCCTTCCCCGCGCGTCCAGCAGCGGACCGCCGGAATTGCCGTGATTGATCGCGGCGTCGGTCTGCACGTAATCGTCGAACGGCGTGTTCATCAGGTCGCGTTGCGTGCCGCTCACGATGCCGGCGCTGAGCGAGGTTCCCACCCCCTCGGGGTCGCCGATCGCCAGCACCGGCTCGCCCGGCTTGGCGGCGTCCCCGTCGCCCAGCTTCAGCACCGGCAGCGGATAGCCGGCGTTCACCTTGAGCAGGGCGAGATCGACGAAGGGCGAGGCCGCGATCAGCTTCGCCGGCAGTTCCCGCCCGTCCGCCAGCCGCACCGTGATCCACAACGCGCCCGCGATCACATGCTTGTTGGTGACGATGATCCCCGAGGGATCGACGATGAAGCCGGAGCCGACGAAGCGCTCGCGGGTTCCGGCCGGGGTCGGGGCGGTCTCCTCGGGGTCAGGTTTGCCGGTGGCGAGCTTCACCATCAGGATGTTCACGGTGGCCGGCACGGCGCGGGCCGCGATGGCGGTCCAGTCGATCCCCGGCGCAGCGGCGATGCCCGGCGTCATGCCGAGGCCAAGGCAGAACGTGAGCAATCCGGCAAGCAGCAGGCGGAGACGACGCATCGGCGGATATCCGGGCAAGCGAACGCGAAGCGGACGAGCAGAGCACGCGCCCTCCTCGCCCCGGGTGGTGTCGGTCCGGTGAGGGTTACGCCTGTGCGTTCGCCTTGCCGTCGCCCGGTATGGGGCCGGTATCGCACGGGACGGTGGTCTGAGCGAACGCCGGAACGGCCAGCGCGGGCGAACCTGCGGCGAGCGCGGGCCTGACGACGCGCTTCATGGAAGCTTCCCCTCTGAGGGCCGGACGGGGAGATACCCGGCCATCGGACTGTCTGCAACCTGGCCTCGGCGGGCCGGCGGCGTGTTGATCCGCGTCAATCATGCCCGGGAGATTCTTGCCGCCGCAATACCCGCTTGCCGGAAGCGCGCCGATCCTGTCAGATCGCCGCACCGCCACCCTGGGGGAGACATCCATGGCCGAACTGCGCACCGCCCATCTGTTCACGCTCACCCTGGAGGTGGCCGGAATGCAGCCGGTGGGCCCCACGCCGGCCGGCGACCGGCGGGTGGGGCTGGTGGCGGGCGGGCGGTTCAAGGGCGCGCGCCTGTCCGGCATCGTGCTGCCCGGCGGTGCGGATTGGATCATGCTGCGCCCCGACGGCGCCACCACGCTCGACGTGCGGCTGGTGTTGCAGACCGATGACGGGGCGGCGATCGGCATGACCTACCGGGGGATGCGCCACGGCCCGCCCGAGATCATGGACCGGGTTGCCCGCGGCGAGCCGGTGCCGGCGGAGTCGTATTATTTCCGCACCGCGGTCGCGTTCGAGACCGCGGCCGAGCGCTACGCCTGGCTCAACCGCATCATCGCCATCGGCACCGGGGAGCGCCCGCCTTCCGGTCCGGTCTATGACGTGTTCGAGGTGCTGTGATGGCTCGCATCGGTTTCATCGGTCTTGGCAACATGGGCGGCCCGATGGCCGCGAATCTGGTGAAGGCGGGGCACGCGGTGCGCGGCTTCGACCTGTCGGTCACCGCGCTGGCTGCGTTCCGCGCCGCCGGCGGTGAGGCGGCGGGCAGCGCCCGCGAGGCCGCTTCGGGCGCCGAAATCATCATCACCATGCTGCCGGCCGGCCAGCATGTGCGCGAGGTGTGGCTGCACCAGGGAGGCTTGATCGAAGCCGCCGCCGCTTCCGGGGAACAGCCGCTGCTGATCGATTGTTCCACCATCGATGTCGCCTCCGCCCGCGCGGTGGCGGAGGCGGCGGAGGCGGCGGGGCTGGCCATGCTGGACGCGCCGGTCTCCGGCGGCACGGTGGGGGCGGCGGCGGGCACGCTGACCTTCATGGTCGGCGGCACCGAGGCCGGGTTCGCCCGCGCCGAGCCGGTGCTGCGCGGCATGGGCAAGACGATCGTGCTGGCGGGCGGGCCGGGCGCGGGCCAGGCCGCCAAGATCTGCAACAACATGATGCTGGCGATCACCATGATCGGCGTCTCCGAGGGTTTCCTGCTGGCGCAGCGGCTGGGGCTGGATTGGGACAAGCTGTGGGCGATCACCTCCACCGCGACCGCGCAGTCCTGGGCGCTGTCGTCCTATTGCCCGGCGCCGGGGGTGGTGCCCACCGCACCCTCCAACCGTGACTACGCGCCCGGGTTCATGGCGGCGTTGATGCTGAAGGACGTGAACCTGTCGCAGGCGGCGGCCGAGGCGACCGGCACCCCGACCCCGCTCGGCGCCCATGCCGCGGCGCTCTATCGGCAGCTGGTGGAGGCGGGCGAGGGGGCGCGGGATTTCTCGGTGATCTTCCGCTGGCTGGACGGTCAGGCGCGGGCGCCGGCGGGCGGGTGACCCTGCCAGGCGGCTGGGCTAAGAAGGTCGCCCGCAGCGGAGACCGCCCGACGTGACCTCGATCCCCCAACCCAACAGCCTGCGCTCTGGCCCCGACGCCCGCGGCCGGTTCGGCGACTATGGCGGACGCTTCGTCGCCGAGACGCTGATGCCGCTGATCCTGGAGGTGGAGGCGGCGTATGACGCGGCCCGCGCCGATCCCGCCTTCCAGGCCGAGCTGGACCGCTACCTCCGGGATTACGTGGGCCGCCCCAGCCCGCTGTGGTTCGCCGAGCGCCTGACCGCGCGGCTGGGGGGCGCGCGGGTGTATTTCAAGCGCGACGAGCTCAACCACACCGGCAGCCACAAGGCCAACAACTGCATGGGCCAGATCCTGCTGGCCCGCCGCATGGGCAAGACGCGCATCATCGCCGAGACCGGCGCCGGCCAGCACGGCGTCGCCACCGCCACCATGTGCGCGTTGTTCGGCCTGCCCTGCACCGTGTACATGGGCGCCACCGACGTCGAGCGGCAGAAACCCAACGTGTTCCGCATGAAGCTGCTGGGGGCGGAGGTGCGGCCCGTCACCTCCGGCGCCGGGACGCTGAAGGACGCGATGAACGAGGCGATGCGCGACTGGGTGGCGAACGTCACCGATACCTATTACCTGATCGGCACCGTCGCCGGGCCGCACCCGTACCCGGCCATGGTGCGGGATTTCCAGTCGGTGATCGGCACCGAGGCGCGGGCGCAGATGTTGGAAGCGGAAGGCCGGCTGCCGGATGTCGCGGTGGCCTGCATCGGCGGCGGCTCCAACGCGATGGGGCTGTTCCACCCGTTCCTCGACGACCCCGGGGTGCGGCTGATCGGGGTGGAGGCCGGCGGGCACGGGATCGAGACCGGGGAACATGCCGCCAGCCTGGCCGGCGGGCGGCCCGGCGTGCTGCATGGCAACCGCACCTATCTGTTGCAGGATGACGACGGGCAGATCATCGAGGCGCATTCCATCAGCGCCGGCCTCGACTACCCCGGCATCGGGCCGGAGCACGCCTGGCTGCACGACATCGGGCGGGTGGAATATGCCTCGGCGACCGACGACGAGGCGCTGGCGGCGTTCCGCCTGTGTACCGAGACCGAGGGGATCATCCCGGCGCTGGAACCGGCGCACGCGCTGGCGCATGTGGCGAAGATCGCCCCCGGCATGGATCGCGACGCCATCATCCTGATGAATCTCTGCGGCCGGGGCGACAAGGACATCTTCACCGTGGCGGAACGGCTGGGGGTGGGGCTGTGAGCCGCATCGAGGCCCGCTTCGCCGCGCTGCGCGCCGAGGGCCGCGCGGCGCTGATCCCGTTCGTCGAGGCGTTCGACCCGGACGGCGCCACCTCGGCGGCGTTGCTGGCCGGGATGCCGGCGGCGGGGGCCGATCTGATCGAGATCGGGATGCCGTTCACCGACCCGATGGCCGATGGCCCGACCATCCAGGCGGCCGGCAAGCGGGCGCTGCGGGCGGGCGCGAAGCTGGCGAAGATTCTGGGCATGGTGCGCGATTTCCGCGCCGCCGACGCCACCACCCCGATCATCCTGATGGGGTATCTCAACCCGATCCTGTCCTATGGCCCGGCCCGGTTCTGCGCCGATGCCGCCGCGGCCGGGGTGGACGGGCTGATCGTGGTCGATCTGCCGCCGGAGGAGGCCGAGCTGCTCGCCCCGCACGCGGCGGCGCATGGGCTCGACATCATCCGCCTGGTCGCGCCGACCACCGATGCCGCGCGGCTGCCGCTGGTGCTGCGCGGCAGTTCGGGCTTCGTCTATTATGTGTCGATTGCCGGGATCACCGGCACCCGCACCGCCTCGGCCGCGCATCTGGCCGAGGCGATTCCGCGCATCCGCCGGGTGAGCCGGCTACCGATCGCGGTGGGGTTCGGGGTGCGTACCCCCGGGCAGGCGGCGGTGGTGGCGCGCGCGGCGGATGCCGCGGTGGTGGCCTCGGCGCTGATCGATACGCTGGCCGCGGGGCTGGACGCCGATGGGCGCGCCAGCCCGGCGCTGGTGGGCCAGGTGCTGGACCAGGTGCGGGCGCTGGCGAACGCGGTGCGGACCGCGCGATGATGACGCTTCGGACCGACGCGCCGGCCGCGCCGGTGCGCGGCTTCGGCTGATCCCGCGGAGTACCCCCGATGAGTTGGTTGACCGAGTTCGTCCGTCCCAAAATACGGACCCTGTTCGCGCGGCGCGAGGTGCCGGACAATCTGTGGCACCAGTGCCCGGCGTGTCAGCAGATGATCTTCGCCTCCGACCTGGCGGCATCTTTAAAGGTGTGTCCGCATTGCGGGCACCATATGCGGGTGGGCGCGGCGGAACGGCTGGCCTGGACCTTCGACCCCGATGGCTTCACCCGCATCGAGCTGCCGAAGGTTCCGGCCGACCCGCTGCGGTTCCGCGACCAGAAGCGCTACACCGACCGGCTGCGGGAGGCGCGGGAGAAGACCGGGCTCGAGGACGCCATCGTGGTGGGTCACGGCACCATCGGCGGGGCGCGGGCGGTGGTGGCGGCGATGGCGTTCGATTTCATGGGCGGCTCCATGGGCGCCGCAGTGGGGGAGGGGATTGTCGCGGCGGCGCGGCTGGCGGTGCTGCAGCGCGCGGGGCTGGTGGTGTTCACCGCCTCCGGCGGGGCGCGGATGCAGGAGGGGGCGATCAGCCTGATGCAGATGCCGCGGACGGTGATTGCGACCAGGCAGGTGAAGGCGGCGGGGCTGCCGTTCGTGGTGGTGCTGACCGACCCGACCACCGGGGGGGTGACGGCGAGTTTTGCCATGCTGGGGGATGTGCAGATCGCCGAGCCGGGGGCGCTGATCGGGTTTGCCGGGGCGCGGGTGATCGAGCAGACGGTGCATGAGAAGCTGCCCGAGGGGTTCCAGCGGGCGGAGTATCTGCTGGCGCACGGGATGGTGGATATGGTGGTGAAGCGGGGTGAGCTGCGGGCGGTGTTGGGGCGGGTGCTGGGAATGCTGGGCGGGGGAGTCGCGGTGGGCGAGACGGTGGTGCCGGGGTGAGACGGGATTTGTGAGGCGACGGCGGGGGAGTGCAACTTTTAGTACGTAGTCGGGCGTCTCGGGCGTCTCAAGTTTGCGAAACCCCTAAACGAAGTGTTTACATCCGCCTCAGGGGGTGGTATTTACTCATCCCATCGGGCCGGGAGTCGGTTCGGGGCTGCTCCAACGGGGGTGGTCGGGCGGCTTTCGCAAGGGATGGATTCGATGCGGCGATCAGCACTGGGGTTGGCGACGGCGGCGGTCATCGCGGGTGCGGTGGGGTTTGCCGGGGCGGCGAAGGCGTTGCCGGCCTATACGTCGCTGGGGACGGTCGGGAATACGCTCGTGGATTCCTCGGGCAACACTTGGTATGTCAATTCCTGCACATTCAATGGCACCGGCGGGTGCAGTAATTTCGTGATGTACGATGTTGGCAACGGCATCGGCCTGGCCGGTGCCCCGGGCACCTCGGCCACGTCGTTCCCCACGCTGGGCAGCGAGATTCAGGGGAGCGCGACGGACATCACGATCGATCTGTTCGAATATACCGGAGGGGTGGCGTATGGCGGTCCGGACACGATCGGGGTCGCTCACCTCGCTTCGGTCGGGACGGTAGCGGGCGGGTCGGCTGTGGTCAGCACCTACAACAGCTCTGGTAACGTCATCGGGTCCTATACCATCGGGTTGGCGGGCAGCGGTTTCCAGTCGGCGGTGAGTTTCTCCCCCGTCAACACCATCGAATACAACGCGGATTTTCCGCTGACGTCGGCTTTGGTGACGGTCACCGAAGGCACGCCGGTTCCCGAACCCGGAAGCCTGGCGGTGGTTGCGCTGGGGCTGCTTGGCTTGGTCGCGGTCCGTCGGCGGGCGCGGGCGGCAGCACGATAAGACGTCACTGGGCCGCCTTTCTCGAAGGCGGTCACTGGCACTGAATGTCGGTGTTTCGGCATTCGATAACCGGGATTCTGCGCGAATCCCCGGATCGTGGATTTGTGTGCTCCGCCGTTCAGGCGGCGGGCTCCTCTTGTGGAGGCTTAAATATGTCCGGCTCAGTCACGGCAACGTTTTCCCCGCCCAGCGGCAATACCTGGACCGTCGGCGATCTGCTCGTCTCGCCGCCAGTGGCTGTGGAGACCGACACCGGGACTGTCGAGTCGTTCCTCAACGGTCCATCGCCCTTCACCTTCAGCGGCGCGTATTCCGCGTTGGCGCATCGCGCCACGTTGCAGTGGAGCGGCGGTCACGCCGGCGTCTCGACCGCTGGATCGGGGTTCTCGGTCAATCTCTCCTACACCGTGACCGAGACCGGGGCGAATCTGCTCACCAGCTTCTCGCAGATCGTGGTGACCGATACCACCAGCGGCAGCTATAATCTGAGCGCCACCGAGACCATCAGCAACAGTGCCGGCCAGGTCATCGCCACCGATGTCTGGACCCCCGGGAGTGCGACTTCGCCGATCAGCCTGGGCGGCGGGTACCAGAGTCTGTCCGTTTCCATCACCGTGCAGGCGTCGATCGGGGCCGGGCAGACCGGGTCGGTTCAGTTCAGCTCGGTGCAGCAGAGTTTCTACGAGACGGTGGTCACCCCGACCCCCGCCATCACGGTTGACAAGCAGATTTCCATCGACGGCGTGCATTGGTACGACGTCGGCCAGAACAACCTGGCCGGGCCCACGGTTCTCGCCGGCGACAAGGTGTATGAGCGCGCGATCGTGGTCGACAGCGGCAACACTGCGCTGACCGGCGTCAACGTCGCCGATGTGAACGGGCTGGCCGGCGGCGATTTCACCTTCGGCGGCGCCAGCAGCATTTCCATGACGGCGGGGCAGACCATCACCTCCGATGTCGGCACCATCGCCGCGGCATCGCTCGGCACCAATTACGACACCGCGATCGCGACCGGCACCGTGAGTTCGGGCGGGACCGTTACCAACACCGATACCGCCGACTACACCGGCGTGAAGCCCGCCATCACCATCGACAAGCAGATTTCCGTCAACGGCGGCGCGACCTGGGTGGATGTCGGCAACGGCAATCTGGCCCAGGACCCCACGGTGCTGGCCAATGCAACCGTCGATGAGCGGGTGATCGTGGTCAACACCGGCGGCATCGTGCTCGACAACGCCACCGTGACCGACCTCAGCAACACCGGTGGCGCGTTCCCGCCCGATTTCACCTTCGGCGGCCTTGCGTCGGTCGCGACGCTCGGGGTTGGGCAGACCATCACCTCCGACGTGGCGAGCTTTACCGCTTCGGCCGGCTACCAGCTCGACACCGCCACCGTCACCGCCACCGCGACGGACAGCGTCAACACCGCCACCGTCACCGCCTCCGATCAGGCCAATTACACCGGCGCGGTGATCACCGGCGCCGGTACGCCGATCGTGGTGGACAAGCAGATCTCCGTCAACGGCGGCGCCACCTGGCAGGATGTCGGGGTCGGCAATCTGGCCCAGGACCCGACCGTGTTCGTCGGCACCTCGGTTGAGGAGCGGGTCATCGTCTCCGACGTGGGTTCGCTGGCGCTGACGAATGTTTCGGTCGCCGATGTCATCGGCGCGACCGCGGCGGGCGGGTTCAGCTTCGGCGGGGCGGCGACCACCTCCATCGCCGCCGGCGGGTCCGTGACCTCCGACGTGATGACCCTCACCGCGGCGTCCGGCTACCAGCTGGATACCGCGACCGGCACCGGCACCGTGACCGACAGTGCCGGCAACACCGGCACCGTCACCGCGTCCGATCAGGCCAACTACACCGGGGTGACGCCCGGCATCGGGATCGACAAGCAGATCTCGGTCAACGGCGGGGCCACCTGGCTGGATGTGGGCAACGGCAACCTCGCTCAGGATCCCGTCGTTCTGACCGGGGCCACGGTCGAGGAGCGGGTGATCGTCACCAATACCGGGGCCGTCGCGCTGAACTCGCTGTCGGTGGCCGACGGCAGCACCACCGGCATTTTCCCCGCGGATTTCACCTTCAACGCCGGTACCGCCGTGGTGGGTACCTTGGGGGTCGGGCAGTCCATCGTCTCCGACGTGGCGACGTTCGCTGCCTCCAGCGGCCAGCAGCTGGATACCGCCACCGCCAGCGCGACCGCCACCGACAGCGCGGGCAACACAAAGTCGGTGTCTGCCTCGGATCAGGCGAACTATATCGGCGTGACGCCGTCGATCGGCATCGACAAGCAGGTGTCGGTGAACGGGGGCGCCACCTGGGTGGATGTGGGGCAGAATGTCCTGAACGATCCCTCCATCCTCGCCGGCTTCAATGTCGAGGAGCGGGTGATCGTCACCGATACCGGCTCGCTCGCGCTGAGCAACATCGCGGTGACGGATACCGTGACCGCGGGCAGCGGCACGGCGCAGACCTTCACCCTGTCCAGCGGCACGCTGGCGGCCGGGGCGAGCGAGGTGTCCAACGTTGTCACCTTCGCCGCGCAGGCCGGCTACCAGCAGGACCAGGCGGGGGTGACGGCCACCGCGACGGACAGTTCGGGGAATAAGGCCAGCGTCTCCGCCGCCGACAAGGCCGATTACACCGGCATCGCCGGCGCGATCAGCGTCGATAAGCAGGTGTCGGTGAACGGCGGCGCCACCTGGGTGGATGTCGGCCAGGGCGTGTTGAACGACCCGCTGGTTACGGCCGGCGGGACGGTGCTGGAGCGGGTGATCGTGGTCAACACGGGCACCGTGGCGCTGAACAACATCTCGGTCTCCGATGTGGAGACGACAGGCACCGGCGCGCCGGCGAGCTTCACCTTCGCCGCCGGCGCCGCTTCCACCCTGGCGGCGGGAGCGACGATCATCTCCAACGTCGCCACCCTCAGCGCGACGGCGGGCCATAATGTCGATACCGCGACGGCGCGCGGCACCTATACCGATACGATCAACACCGGCACCGTTTCGGCCTCCGATCGGGCGGACTACACCGGTACCGTGGTCAGCACCGGCACCCCGGGGATCTCGGTGCTGAAGGTGCCGGGCTCGGTGGTGGTGTGTTCGGGCCATTCCGAGACCTACACGTTCTACGTGACCAACACCGGTTCGGTCGCGCTGACCAATGTGCAGATCAAGGACAATATCGGCACCGCCGCCAACCCGGATTACGTGACGCCGACCGCGGTGACCTCGGGCGGCTACAACGTGGGCGATACCAACCACGACGGCATCCTGAGCGTCGGCGAGACCTGGCAATACACCGAGACGGTGACCTTGACCGGGACCGCCGCCGCGGGTGGCGGCGGTTCGGGGAGCGACTCGGGCGGCAGCAGCGGCTGGGGTTCGTCGGGTTCGGGCGATCAGTCCGGGTCCGGGGACAACTCGGGCGGCGGCAGCGGCTGGGGTTCGTCGGGATCGGGTGGTCCGGGTGCCCCGGGTGGTCCGCCGCAACCGGGTGGCCCGGGTGCCCCGGGAGGCCCGGGTGCTC
>JBMFXF010000073.1:0-13123 GCA_049964515.1 Acetobacteraceae bacterium
CGGCCGCCCGCCGCCTCGATCCAGGAATCCCTCGCGCTGGCCCGGCATTGCGAGGCGCTGGGCTACGCCCGCTACTGGGTGGCCGAACACCACAACTCCGCCGCCATCGCCGGCACCGCCCCGGAGGTGCTGCTCGCCGCGCTCGCCGTCACCACAAGCCGCATCCGCCTGGGCAGCGCCGGGGTGATGCTGCCGCATTACTCCGCGCTGAAAGTGGCCGAGCAGTTCCGGGTGCTGGAAGCCCTCGCCCCGGGCCGCATCGACCTCGGCCTCGGCCGGGCGCCGGGGTCGGACGGGCGCACCGCCTTCGCGCTCAACCCGCTGGCGGAAACCGCCGCCGCGGAGTTTCCCGCGCAGATCCGCGACCTTGCCGCCTGGGTGGCGGGCGAGCCGCTGATCGCCGGGCACCCGTTCCACGACATCGTCGCCCACCCGCAGGGCCCCGGCGCGCCCGAGATCTGGATCCTGGGCAGTTCCACCTACGGCGCGCAGGTGGCGGCGTATTTCGGGTTGCCGTTCTGCTTCGCCCATTTCATCACCGACGGGCACGGCACCGAGGAGGCGCTGGCCGCCTATCGGGACCAGTTCCGGCCCTCGGCGCGCTGGCCGGCGCCCCATGCCGCGCTGTGCGTCTGGGCGCTGGCCGCGGCGACCGAGGCGGAGGCGGAGTATCTGTTCGCCTCCCGCGCCGCCTGGCGGCTGGACCGCGACCGCGGCATCTACACCGCCCTGCCGTCGCCCGAGGAAGCGCTGGCGCGCCCGTATGCCGAGGGCGAGCGGACCCGCATCGCCCGGCTGCGCGCGCGGGCGCTGGCGGGGACCGCGCCGGAAGTGGCGACGCGGCTGCGCGCCCTGGCCGAGACCCATGGCGTGAACGAGATCGCGGTGCTGACCACCGTGCACGATGCCGCCGCGCGGCGGCGGTCCTACCGCCTGCTGGCGTCGGCGTGCGGGTTAGAAGCGGAACCGGCCGCCGCGGCCTGAGCGCCAGGCCTGGAAGCGAAGCGCCGCCCAGGCCACCAGCCCGGCCAGGATCGCCACCGGCAGCAGGATCGCGGCCAGCCAGAACGCCAGCGCCGCCACCGCGGCGAGCCCGGCCAGCACCGCGATCACGATCGCCCAGGCGGCGAGGCGCGCCGGCCAGCGGGGGCGGGGAGGGATGATCTCGCCGTCGAGGCGCATCTCGATCAGCGGGCGCCGGGGTGGGGTCATGCGGTGCAGGTGGCGGCACCGCCCGGGCGGTTCAAGATCATGAAGAAGATCACACGTTGAAGCGGAACAGCAGCACGTCCCCGTCGGCCACCACGTAGTCGCGGCCTTCCACCCGCAGCCGTCCCGCCTCCCGCGCCCCGGCCTCGCCGTTGCCGGCCACGTAGTCGGCGTAGGCGATGGTCTCACAGGCGATGAACCCGCGCTCGAAATCGCCATGGATCACGCCGGCCGCCTGCGGGGCGCGGGTGCCGCGCGGGATGGTCCAGGCGCGCGTCTCCTTGGGGCCGACGGTGAAATAGGTGATGAGCCCCAGCAGCGCGTAGCCGGCGCGGATCACCCGGTCGAGCCCGCTGTCGGCGAGCCCGAGCCCGGTCAGGAACTCGCCGCGCTCGGCCTCCGGCAGCTGCGCCACCTCGGCCTCGATCGCGGCGGAGACCACCACCGCCGGCGCGCCCTCGGCTTCGGCATGGGCGGCGACGGCGGCGGAATGGGCGTTGCCGGAGGCGGCGGCGGCTTCCTCCACGTTGCAGACATAGAGCACCGGCTTGGCGGTCAGCAGGCCCAGGTGGCGGGCCGCCTCGGCCTGGCCCGGCGGGATGGCGGCCCGCGCCGGCCGGCCGGCGGCCAGCGCCGCGGCGAGCGGCGCGATCAACGCCAGCTGGGCGGCGCTGTCCTTGTCCCCGCCGCGGGCGCGCTTCTGCAGCCCGGGCACCCGCTTCTCCAGGCTTTCCAGGTCGGCCAGCATGAGTTCGGTGTCCACCGTCGCGGCGTCGCGCAGCGGATCGACGCCGCCGTCCACATGCACCACGTCGGCATCCTCGAAGCAGCGCAGCACATGGATGATGGCGTCCACCTCGCGGATGTTGCCGAGGAACTGGTTGCCCAGCCCCTCGCCCTTCGAGGCGCCACGCACCAGGCCCGCGATGTCCACGAACTCCAGCACGGTGGGCACGATCTTCGCCGATTTGCCGATCGCGGCCAGCACCGCAAGCCGCGGATCGGGCACCGCGACCCGGCCGATATTGGGTTCGATGGTGCAGAACGGGTAGTTCGCCGCCTGCGCCTGGGCGGTGGCGGTGAGCGCGTTGAACAGGGTCGATTTGCCGACATTCGGCAGCCCGACGATGCCGCAGTTGAACCCCATTACGCGCGACCCTCCGCTGCCTGCACCGCCTGCGCCACCCGGGACATGAACGCCTCCGGCTCGCCGGCCACCAGCAAGGCGGCGGCGTCGGCCACCGCGTCCAGCAGTGGGATCAGCCAGTGGCGATCCTGGGCGGCGAAATCGCCCAGCACATGGCCCAGCACCCGCTCCTTCACCCCCGGATGGCCGATCCCGAGGCGCACCCGCCAGTAATCCGGCGTGCCGAGCATCCGGTCCAGGCTGCGCAGCCCGTTATGGCCGGCCGCGCCGCCGCCGAGCTTCACCCGCAGCCTTCCGGGCGCCAGGTCGAGCTCGTCATGGAACGCCGTGATCGCCCCCGCCGGCAGCTTGAAGAAGGCCGCCGCCGCCTGCACGCTTTCGCCGGAGGCGTTCATGTAGGTCTGCGGCTTCAGCGCCAGCACCTTCTCCCCGGCGATGGTGCCCTCCGCCGCCAGCCCCTTGAACCGGGCCCGCCACGGGCCGAACCCGTGGCGGATGGCGATGGTATCGACCGCCATGAAGCCGATGTTGTGGCGGTTGCGCGCCATTCCCGGCTCGGGGTTGCCGAGGCCGACCCAGAGCTGCATCGGATCACCGCGGCGCGGGTTACTTCTTGCCCTTGGCCGCGGGCGCCGCCTTCGCCGGGGCCGCCTTGGCTGCCGCCGCGGGGGCCGCTGCCGGGGCCGCCGCCGGGGCGCCCTCGGCCGCCTGCGCCTCGGTCATCTTGGTGGGCGGGGCGACGGTGGCGATCACGAAATCGCGGTCGGCGATCACCGGGCGGATCCCCTCCGCGCCTTTCAGGTCGTGCCAGCGGACGGTGTCGTTGAAATCGAGACCCGCGAGGTCGGCCACGAACTGGTCGGGGATGTGGTCGGGGTCGCAGAGCACCTCCACCGCGTGGCGCACCACGTTGAGCACGCCGCCGCGCTTGAGGCCGGCGGACAGCCCCTCGTTGTCGAAATGCACCGGCACGGTGACGCGGATGCGCTCGCCGGGGGCGAGGCGCTGGAAATCGACGTGTTCGGGCGCGTCGGAGACCGGGTGGAACTGCACGTCGCGGATCAGCGCCCGCTCGGCGTTGCCGTTGACCGCGAGCTCATAGACGCGGGACTGCCAGCCCGGCCGGTGCAGTTCGCGCAGCACCGCGCGCGGTTCGAGCGCGATCAGCGCCGGCGGCTGGTGCCCGCCATAGATCACCGCGGGGACCAGCCCCGCCCGCCGGGTCGCGCGAGCCGCCCCCTTACCGGACCGCGCGCGCGCCTCGGCCGTCATCGTCACAACATTGGCCATGGTTCGCTCCTGAAAATGCCAAAAGCCGGCCTCCAGGGGTGCCGGCTTGGCGGGGCGTGTAGCGCAGCGCGCGGCGGAGGGAAAGCCCCTGGTTGCCGGCGGGCCGCTCAGGCGGCGGCGGAGACCTGCAACTCGCCCAGATAGGCCTCGCGGATCAGCGGGTTGGCGCGCAGCTCGGCGGCCGGGCCGGACAGCACCACCTGGCCGGTCTGCAACACATAGGCGCGGTGCGCGATCTGCAACGCCATGTTGGCGTTCTGCTCCACCATGAAGATGGTGGTGCCCTGGCGGTTGATCTCCTGGATGATGTCGAACACCTGCTCGACATAGAGCGGCGACAGGCCCATCGAGGGTTCGTCCATGCAGAGCAGCCGCGGGCGGGCCATCAGCGCGCGGCCCATCGCCACCATCTGCTGTTCGCCCCCCGACAGCGTGCCGGCGATCTGGTGGCGGCGTTCCTTCACCCGCGGGAACAGGGTGAAGACCCGATCGAGGTCCTGCTCGAACTCCGGGCCGCGGGCGCGCAGATAGGCGCCCATCTCGAGGTTCTCGAACACCGTCATGCGCGGGAACAGACGGCGCGCTTCCAGCACCGGGGCGATGCCGCGGCGGACCCGTTCCGCGGTGGGCAGCTTCTCGATCGGCTTGCCGTCGAACAGGACAGTGCCGCGCACCGGGCGGACCACGCCCATGATGGTTTTCATGGTGGTGGATTTGCCGCAGGCGTTGCCGCCGAGCAGGCAGACGATCTCGCCCTGTTCGATGGCGTAATTGACCTGCTTGAGGACGTGCAGGTCGCCGTAGTAGGTATCGATGTCTTTGAACTCAAGCAGCATCGCTGGCTCCGGCGGGGACGGCATCGCTGGCGCCGGCGATTCCGGCGGCGGCGGCCTGGGCGTTGCGGCCGAGATAGGCGCGCAGCACCTCCTCGTTGCGGCGGACCTCGGCGGGGGTGCCGTGGGCGATGATCTCGCCGTGGTCCAGCACATAGACGGTGTCGGCCAGCTGGGTCACCACGTCGAGCTTGTGCTCGATCAGCAGCACGGTCAGGCCGAGCGATTTCAGGCCGCGGATCTGCTCGGCCAGTTCCAGCGTCTCGGCCGGGTTCATGCCGGCGGTGGGTTCGTCGAGCAGCAGCAGTTTGGGGCGGGAGGCGAGCGCGCGGGCGATCTCGGTGCGGCGGCGGTTGGCGTAGGAGAGGCCGGAGACCGCCTGATCGAGCCGCGGGGCGAGCCGGTTGCCGAAGATGGCGATCACCTCGCGCGCCCAGTCCTGCGCCGCCCGTTCCTCCCGCCGCGTGCCGGGGGGGTGGAAGATGGCGCCGAACAGGCCGGTGGAGAGCCGCGCGTGCTGGCCCACCAGCACGTTCTGCAACACCGTGAGCGTGGGGAACAGGCGGATGTTCTGGAAGGTGCGGGCGATGCCGCGGGACAGGATCTGGTGGTCGTGCAGGCCGAGGATTTCCTCGCCGCGGAAGCGGATGGAGCCGCCGCTTGCCGGCACCAGGCCGGTCATCACGTTGAACAGGGTGGATTTGCCCGACCCGTTGGGGCCGATCACCGCCACCACGCCGCCCGCCGGCACCTCGATGCTGACCGCATCCAGCGCCTTGAGGCCGCCGAAGGCGACGGTGACCCCGCGCACCTCCAGCGCGCTGGTGCCGACGGCGGCGTCGCCGGCGAGGCCGGAGAGGCGGAGCTCGCCGAAGCCGCGCTGCACCACCGCGTGCTGCGCCTCGAAGCTGAGCGCGGCCTGCGGGCGATAGGCCGGGATCAGCCCCTGGCGGCGATACAGCATCATCACCACCAGGATGATGCCGAAGATCAGCTCGATGGACTGGGTGAGATCGACCGTGGCGAGCCAGTGGTTGCCGATCAGCCGGCCGAGGCTATCCACCAGCCCGCTGATGTCGGGCAGCCACCAGGATTGCAGCAGCTGCAGGATCATGGCGCCGGCGACCGCGCCCCAGACGCTGCCGATGCCGCCGAAGACGATCATCACCAGGATCATCACCGAGACCGGGAAGTCGAACATGTCGGGGGTGGCGGTCTGCAGCTTGGAGATGAACAGCACCCCGGTGGCGCCGGCGAAGGCGGCCCCGGTGGCGAAGGCGAGCAGCTTGAAGCGGGTACGGTTGATGCCCATCGCGCCGGCCGCGATCTCGTCCTCGCGGATCGCCATCCAGGCTCGGCCGATGCGGGAATCGCGCAGCCGCAGGCTGGCGAAGATGAGGAACGCCACCAGCGCGACGGCGACGTAGTAATAGGGGATGGCGTTGACCCCAAAATTATAGCCCAGCAGCACCGGGGCGCCGACCCCGTTCAGCCCGGCCGCGCCGTTGGTCAGGCTGGACCAGTTGCGGAACACGATCGGCACGATCTCACCGAAGCCCAGGGTGACGATGGCGAGGTAGTCGCCGCGCAGCCGCAGGGTGGGGGCGCCGAAGGCCATGCCGCAGCCGGCGGCGATGATGGCGGCCAGCGGCAGCGCGATCCAGAACGAGAGGGTGAAATGCACCACCGTCCCGCCGGAACCGCCGGGGAGCGGCATCACCAGGCCCAGATGCTGGAACGGCACCCAGAACGGCGCCCAGGCCGGGTGCAGCTGAAACGAGTTGAGGATGCCGTAGGCGTAGGCACCGATGGCGAAGAAGGCGGCATAGCCGAGGTCGAGCAGCCCGGCGAAACCGACCACGATGTTCAGCCCCAGCGCCAGCGCGGCGTAGATGGCGGCATTCGCCAGGCTGTCCACGTTCGCCTGGTTGGGAAACACCACCGGATAGAGCAGTGCGATGGCGGCGAGCAGGGCGATTCCGGCTGGCTTGCCGCGGCCCTCGGCCAGCGCGGCGAAGGGACGGCGGGCGACGGCGGCGGCGGTGTTATCGGACATCGCGCGTCTCCGTCAGGATTTGCTGGGCGCCAGCCGCCCGAACAGCCCGGCGGGACGGAACACCAGCACCAGCACCAGGATCGAGAAGATGATGACGTCGGACCATTCGGTGGCGATGAACTGGCCGGAGTAGGCCTCGATCAGGCCGATCGCGAAGCCGCCCACCATGGCGCCCGGCACGTTGCCGATGCCGCCCAGCACGGCCGCGGTGAAGGCGCGCAGCCCGGCGGTGAAGCCGATCAGGAAGCTGGTGAAATTGTAGTAGAGGCCGAAGATCATGCCGCCCGCCCCGGCCAGCGCGGAGCCGAGGAAGAACGCGGTCATGATGACCTTGTCCACCTCCACCCCCATCATCCGCGCCGCGTCCGGGTCCTGCGCGGTGGCGCGCATCGCCTTGCCGAGCCGGGATTTCTGCACGAACGCCCACAGACCCGCCATCAGCAGTGGCGCCACCAGCCAGATCAGCACCTCCGACAGGGTGACGGTGGCGCCGTGGACCTGCCATTGCAGCTGCGGCAGCGGGTCCGGGAAGTTCAGGGTCTGCGCGCTGGTCAGCAGCAGGATGACGTTGAACAGCACATAGGAGACGCCGATGGTGGTGATCATCGCCGCCGGCCCGGTGATGCCGCGCAGCGGGCGGAGGGTGATCCGCTCGATCGCCACCCCCAGCACGCCGGAGCCGAACATGGTGACGAGCAGCGCGGCGAGCAGCACCCCGAGCAGCGGCAGGCCGGTCAGGATCACCGTCTGCCCGGTCAGCCCGAAGCCCTGCAACACCCACAGCGCCAGGAACGAGCCGATCATGAAGACGTTGAAATGGGCGAAATTGATGAGCTCCAGGATGCCGTAGATCAGGGTGAACCCGAGGGCGAGCAACGCATACATCGCCCCCAGGCTCACGCCGTTGATCGTCTGCTGGAGCAGCAGCGATGAAAAGCTCATGGTCGCGGCATCACACCTGCGGTGCGGGGCCGAGGTAGTGGTACTGCGCGATCATGTCGTCGAGCGGCTTCGATTTGTCCTCGCGGATCTGATACACGCTGACGATGTGGCTGGTCATGTCGCCATATTTGTCGAAGCTGACCGTGCCCTGCAGGGTGGGCGTCTTCGACGCAGCGATGGCGTCGCGCATGGTCGCCTTGGTGATCGGCTTCTTCTCGGCGATCAGCGTCTTGACCGCGCCGATGATGATGAGGCCGGCGTCGTAGGCGGTGAGCGCGTAGTCGTCCGGGCCGATGCCGAATTTCGCCTTGTAGGCGCGGATCACGCCCTGCGCCTTGGGGTCGCCTACCAGATGCGGCGCGGCGATGGTGGCGTACCAGCCCTGGGCGGCGGGGAAGCCGGCCGCGGTCAGGATGTCGGGGGCGACCATGCCGTCGCCGCCACCCTTGATCATCTTCGGGATGATCTGATACGATTGCTTGACCAGCTTCACCCCGGCCTGATCGACGCCGCCGAAATAGAGCGCCTGCGGGTTCAGCGCCTTGATCTTGGTCAGGGTGGTGGTGTAGTCGGCGTTCTTCGGGTCCAGCCGGTCGCGGCCCATCACCTTCATGCCGATCTTCTTGGCCTGGCCCTCGAACGCATCGGCCAGACCGACGCCGTAGGCGCCGCTGTCGTCGAGGAGATAGACCGATTTCACGCCCAGTTTCTTGGCCATGAACATCGTCATCTCCGGCCCCTGGTAGGCATCGGTGGTGACGGTGCGGAAATAGATCGCCTTGCCCGCCGGCATGAACTCGGCGGCGAATTTCGGGTTGGTGATGTCGGGGTTGGTGGAAGCCGGCGTGATCGTCGCCAGATCGCCCTGGCTCAGGATCGGCGCCTGCGCCTTGCCGTCGCCGCTCATCTCCGGGCCGATCGCGGCCACCAGCCGCGGGTCCGAGACCATCCGGCGCGCATTGGTGGCGGCCTGGGCGGGGTCGTACTGGCCGGCGGTGGCGGTGGCGTTGTCGAACACGTCCAGCTTGAACGTCACGCCCGGCACCGCGTTGGCGTCGTTCGCCTGGTCGAACGCCAGCTGCGCGCCATGCAGGATGCGGGTCGCGCCCTGCGCATCCGCCCCGGTCAGCGGCAGATGCACGCCGATGACGACGGTCTTGGTGTCCGCCGCGACCGCGGGGCCGGCACCCAGCGCGGCGGCGGCGGCGGTCGAGGCGAGAAGCTGGGCCGCGGCCCGACGTGTGATCATCCCTGTATCCCCTTCGCATGTGGAGCGGCCTGGGCGGCCACGCCCAGGTCAGACAAAGCAAACGGCGTGCCAGGGGCTGCGCGATTTTCGCCGCCCTGGTCCCCTTATTGTGCCGGGTCCCGCGGCTCGGCGCAATGGGCGCCCCGCGCTCCGTTATCGTTTTATTAAGCGCGCCCGGCTTCCCTGCCCCTCCCCGCCATGTCCGAACCCCTCCCCGACCCAGAGGCGGCCGAGCCGCCCGGCGAGTGCCAGCTCGAGCACAAGCTGTTCGCCAGCTTCGGCCCGGCGCTGTTCCGCCGCTCCGAGGTCGATGGCGCGCCGGTCATGGTGGTGCAGCTCGGGGAGCGGGAGGCGGCGCTGCCGCTCAACTCCCTGCAACGGGAGTTCGGCATCGAGAAGGATTCGCCGGATGGGCGGATGCTCGCGCGGATCGCCGAATCGCTTGATTTTGTCTCCGTGCTGCGGCCCAGCGACAAGCTGCCGAGCGAGGTGCTGACCGGCGAGGCCAGCTGGTCGCCCGACCGGTTGCATCTGGAACTCGCGCACAGCCGGCTGCGGATCGCGCTGGTGGAGTGGCTGAACGAGGGGGCACCGGATCACGAGCGGCTGGAAGCCTCGGCGCTGCTGGCGATGGCTTCCGACCCGGCGCTGCGCGCGCAGGTGCATACCGCGCTGACCCGCGCCGCCGAGGCGCTGGGTCTCGAGACCAGCACCGAGGTGGTGGGGCTGCTTGAGACGCTGGGCAACGAGCTCGCCTATATCGAGGCGCTGCGCGACCGGCTGCTGCGCCGGGTGCGGCAGATGTCGGCCAAGATCGAGCGGCTGGCGCGCGGCTGGCGGTCTGACGCCAGCCATATCGAGACCCTGACCCAGGTGAAGCGCCTGACCGCGCTGGCGCTGCGCCAGATCGCCGCCCGCTTCGACGAGCTCGACGCCCAGACCGGGGAGGTGATGGCAGCGCTGCGCAACGTGGACAGCCAGCGCGCGTTCATCCGCGCCAGCCGCGACTGGCTCTATCGCAGCCAGCGGGCGTGGGAGCCGATCCTGGCGCAATGGGACGCCGCGGCGGCGAGTTTCGACGAGGGCACGCTGGCGCTGCTGTCGCGGACCTATCATTTCCTCGCCCCACGCTTCATGCCGGTGACGGAGTGGATCTCGGCGACCCGGCCGGGCCAGGCGCCGAAGCGCAACCCGGCGCCGCGCATGATCTGGTGAGCCTGCTCAGGCGTCGCGCAGCTTGCGCCAGTGCCGCCGCAATCCGCGCCGCGCCTCTCGCTCGGCGGTCAGCGCCCAGTCCGACAGCGCGGCGGCCGGCACCGGGCCGGCGGCGCGCGGGCGGGCCAGCCGCGTGGCCAGCGCCGCCGCGGTGGCGGCATCGTTGGCGCGCCCGAGTTGCTCGGACAGCCGGCGCGCCGCCTTCACCAGCCGGGTCGGCGCGGCATCGCCCAGCGCCTCGGCGGCATCGCGCAGGCGGCGGGTGCGCCGGCGCAGCTTGTGCAGCGCTTCCGGATCGCCCGAGTCGATGGCCTTCCCGCCGGCGCGCAGCCCGCGCGCCAGCCGCGCCAGCAACCCCGGCGCCAGCAGGGAGACCGGCTGCGCGAGAATCCCCCGTCCCCGACCGGCCAGCGGTTCGGACCAGGCGAGCAGCCCCGCAAGCGCCCGGGTCAGCGCCGGCCCGCCCAGGGTGCGGCGCATCCGCGCATAGGCCAGCCGCCGCTCCATCAGCGCGGCCCGGTGCAGCGCGGCCAGCGTGATCGGGGCCATGCCGGCGGCCTCGGCGCGGGGCAGGGTTTCCTCCACCAGCACGTCCCAGTCCCGCGCCGGCCCCAGCGCGCGGCCGAGGCGGCGGAGGGTGCGGGCGCGCGGGGCGGCGGCGATCGGCAGCACCGGGGCGAACAGCGCCAGCACGGCGCGCATCCGCCGCAGCGTCGCGCGCATCCGGTGCACCGCCTCGGCCTCCCCGGCCAGGGCCAGCGGCAGGTCGGCGCGCAGCTCTGCCACCGCGGCGGCCAGCAGCTGATGCAGAGCCGCCCCGGCGGGCAGATCGCCGGGCAAATGCAGGCGCGGCGGGGTGGGCGCGGGCGGCGCCATCCCCGCCCCGGACATTACAGGTTGCCGGCGATCCAGTCCTTCAGGCGGGCTTTCGGCAACGCCCCCACCTGGGTGGCGGCCGGCTTGCCGTCCTTGAACAGGATCAGGGTGGGGATGCCCCGCACGCCGTAGGTGCTGGGGGAGACCGGGTTGTCGTCGATGTTGACCTTGGCCACCGTGACCTTGCCGGCGAATTCCTCGGCCAGTTCCTCGAGTGCGGGGCCGATCATCTTGCACGGGCCGCACCATTCGGCCCAGAAATCCACCAGCACGGGGCCGGGGGCGCCGAGCACGTCGGCGGCGAAGGAGGCATCGGAGACCGGTTTGGTCGCGGCGCTCATGGCGGGTCCTTGTGAAGCGGCGGATGCGGGGGAAATGGGGCGCGGGCGGGCGGCGGTCAACCGCCGCCCGGACGGAGGCGCGGCGGTCAGGCGGTGGCGGTCTGCCCCGCCTGGGTCTGGGCGCGGCGGGCCTGCCACAGCGCGACGAAGTCGATCGGCTGCAACAGCACCGGCGGGAACCCGCCGTCGCGGGTGACGTCGGACAGGATGTTGCGCGCGAACGGGAACAGGATGCGCGGGCATTCCACCAGCAGCACCGGCTCCACCGCGTTGTCCGGCAGGCCGGTGAGGGTGAACACCCCGGCATAGGTGAGTTCGGCGACGAACAGCGGCGCGCCGGCCTCGGGCTGGGCGGCGCCGTTGCCGGGCACGGTGCCCTCATGCGCCTCGGCGCGGATCACCAGGCTGACCTCATAGACGTGCTGGGCCTCGTCGATGCGGCGGGCGCCGACATCGAGGTTGATGTTCACCTGCGGCTGCGCCTTCAGCTGGGTGAACACCGCCGGCGCCCCCGGCACCTCGAACGACAGATCCTTCACGTACTGGATATTCACCACCAGCGGCGCCTGGGCGCCCGGCTGCGGGGCGCCGGCCTGCGGGGCGGGGGCGGATTGCGACATTGAACTCTCCGATGGAACGGGGCGATCCTATCACATCCGGGCGCCTTGTTGCCAGCCGCCCTCTTGCCACGCGAGGCGATCGGGGCGATCTAATCGCAAGCGGACCCCTCCGGTCCGGTTTCCCACCCCCGAGGCGCGCCATGTTCATCGAGACCGAAGGCACCCCCAATCCCGCGACCCTGAAATTCCTGCCCGGGCGCGAGGTGGCCGGCCCCCGCCCGGCCGATTTCGCCGCCCCCGAGGCCGCCGGCGCCAGCCCGCTGGCGCGCGCGCTGTTCGAGATCCCGGGCGTGGCGCGGGTGTTCCTGGGCGCCGATTTCGTCACCGTCAGCAAGACCGACGCGATCGACTGGCCGGCGCTGAAGCCGCAGGTGCTGGGCACGCTGATGGAGCATTTCATCGCCGGCCGCCCGGTGTTCGAGAGCGCGGGCGACGCGGAAGCCGAGGCGGAGGCGCTGATCGAGCCGATCGCCCCCGAGGACGCCGATGTGGTGGCGCAGATCCGCGAGCTGCTGGACACCCGCGTCCGCCCGGCGGTGGCCGGCGACGGCGGCGACATCGTGTTCCGCGGCTATCGCGCCGGGGTGGTGAAGCTGCACATGCAGGGTTCGTGCTCGGGCTGCCCCTCCTCGCGCGCCACCTTGAAGCACGGGATCGAGAACATGCTGCGCCATTACGTGCCCGAGGTGACTGCGGTCGAACAGGTGGAGCTGTGATGCTGGACGACGCCGCGCTGGATGCGCTGTTCCGCGAGGCCCGCACTCATAACAAGTGGCAGGACCGGCCGGTCGAAGACACCACGCTGATCGCGCTGCACGAGCTGCTGAAATGGGGGCCGACCTCGGCCAATTCCTCGCCGGCGCGGTTCCTGTTCCTGCGCACGCCGGAAGCCAGGCAGCGGCTGGCGCCGGCGCTTTCCGCCGGCAACCTGGACAAGACCATGGCCGCGCCGGTGACCGTCATCGTCGCCTACGACCCGCATTTCTACGACCATCTGCCGATGCTGTTCCCGCACAACGCGGATGCGCGCTCGTGGTTCACCAGCAACGACGCGCTGGCCGCCACCACCGCGTTCCGCAACGGCACCCTGCAGGGGGCGTATCTGATGCTGGCGGCCCGCGCGCTGGGGTTGGACGTGGGCCCCATGTCCGGGTTCGACAACGACAAGGTGGACGCCGAGTTCCTGTCCGCCGAGGGCTGGCGGTCCAATTTCCTCTGCAACCTGGGCTATGGCGATCCGGAGGGGCTGTTCCCCCGCTCCCCCCGCTTCGATTTCGCGGACGCCTGCCGGCTGCTGTGACCCGATGCGGCTGCTGACGCTGGATGCGGCGCTGGGGGGCGCGAC
>JBMFXF010000074.1:0-13109 GCA_049964515.1 Acetobacteraceae bacterium
CGACAACCGCCCGCTGTGGGTGGCACGGGTGCCGATCCCGGATCTGGGGCCGAAGGACGTGCCGTCGGAGCTCAGATGGAAGTGCAAGGGGTGGTGGTGAGGGGGGTTCGTGCGTCCTATTCGTTTCGATACAGGAACAGAAACCCACTACTCCCGTCGCAAGACCCGGTCGTTGAGAAAACTCGCCACCCCCCCGGCGCGGAAATCCCGCCGCAACGCCGCCGGATCGTACCCCTCCCGCACCCAGTCCAGAAACCCCACCCGTCCCTCCGCCTCCCGCGCATAGGTCAGGAAGAACGCGTCCAGAATCCCCGTCCGCGACCGCCGCACATGCCCGAATCGCCACGACAGCTGCGCCAGCGCCGCCGCCGTCCCGCCGCCGTTCGCCAGCACATACACCCCCGCCGCCAGCCCGGCCCGGTCCGCGCCGGATTTGCAATGGATCAGCGCCGGCGCCGCCATCTCGCGGTAGATCGCGGCCAGCCGCAGAATCCGCTCCGGCTGCGGCGCCCCCCGGCTGTCCATCGCCATATCCACCACCCGCAGCCCCAGCCGCGCCGCCGCCTCCCGCGCCAGCGCGTCCGAGCCGTTTCCGGTGGGGCCTCGCAGGGTAACCAGCGTCCGCAGCCCCCACCGCCGGGTCATCGCCGCCAGCTGCCCCGGCGTCGGATGGTTGGCCCGGTACAGCACTCCCGGCGCCACCGCCGCGGCATTCGTCCAGACCAGCCGGAAGATCGCGTGATCGACGAACAGCGCGTCGATCCACGCCCGGGTCCGCCCCGCCGCCGAGCCGAGATCGCCGCGAAAAATACTGTCCATGCCGCCCCGGCTCAGTCCGGCTTCGCCGCCGCAACGGCCGCGGCCAGTGCGCCCGCGCCTTCGGCCGCGAGCCCCGCCACCACCCCGGCGCGGTCCGCCGCCGGGCGGTTCTGGCTGAGCTTCCACTTACCCTCCAGCCGCGCGATCGGGATCGCGAAGCCCCGGATCCCGCGCAGCATCCCCTCGATGAAGGCGGCCGGCGCGTCGCTCACCGCCCAGGGGGCGGCCCGCCCCGCCTCGTGGCGCGCGGTCAGGCGGGTGACGATGTCGCGCAACCGCTCCGCATCGTCGAAGAACGTGACCGGCCCGTAAGCGTGCACGGCGATATAGTTCCAGGTCGGCACCACCGCCCCGGTCCGCCGCTTGGTTTCGTACCAGCTCGGGGTGATATACCCGTCGGGTCCGGTGAAAATCGCCAGCGCCTCCACCCCCGCCGCGGCCCCGCGCGCCTGCGGGTTGGGCGTGGCGAGATGGCCCAGCAGCGTGCCGAACGGCGCCGGCTCCGGGTCCAGCAGCATCGGCACATGGCTCGCCACCAGCCCCTCCGCCCCCAGGGTCACCAGCACGCCGAGGCCCGCGCTGCGGATGGCCGCGGCCAGCAGCGCCGGGTCGTCCTGGCGGAACGCATCGGGAAGATACATCGCCCTCAGCCTTTCAGGCCCAGCGCGGCATAGAGCCGCTGGCTGGGCGGCCAGGCGCGGGCGATCGGGCGGTGCAGCGCCAGCGCGGCGATCAGCCCCGCCGCCAGCAGCACCGCGCTGCCCGCCCAGGCCAGGCGCAGCGCGAGGCCGGGACGGGCCGCCGCCGGCGGGCGCGGCGCCAGCGGAACCGGCCGCGCCGCGGCCACCGGGGTCATCTCAGGCGGCGCCGGCTCGGCCTCCGCCGCCGCCGGCACGCTGAACGGCACCGAAAGCGGCGCCGGCGCGGCGTAGGCCCATTGATGCCCGCAGCGCGCGCAGCGCACCGCCCGCCGCCCCCCCAGCAGGGTGTCCGGCACGTCGTAGCTCGCCGCGCAATTCGGGCAATCGAGGCGCATCGCTCTCAGATAGCGCGCCCGCCCGCGTCCCGCTACCGCGCGTTGCGCCCCGCGCCGCGGACATGGGCGGCGAAGCGCTCGAACAGCGCCACCGTGACCGGCCCCACCGTGCCCTCGCCCACCGGCGCGCCGTCCAGCCGGATCACCGGCTTGACGAAGCTGGTGGCGCTGGTGACGAACACCTCCCGCGCCGCGCGCAGCTCGGCCAGGGTGAAGGCGCGCTCATCCAGGCTGACCCCGGTGCCGTCCAGCAGCGCGATCAGCGCCGCCCGCGTGCAGCCGGGCAGGATCGCGTCGGACAATTCGCGCGTGCGCAGATGCCCGACGGCATCGACGATCCATACGTTGGAGGAGGCGCCCTCGGTCACCATCCCCTGGGCATCGTACTGGATCGCCTCCGCGGCGCCGGCCTCCCGCGCCGCCTGCTTGGCCAGCACATTGGCGGTGAGCCCGACGGTCTTGATGTCGCAGCGCGCCCAGCGCTGGTCGCGCAGGGTGATGGCGGCGACCGCGTTCGCCGCGGCCGAGGCCGGGAACGGCGGGGTGCGCCGCGCCGTCACCACCAGCGCGGGCGGCACCGGCGGGTTGGGGAAGGCGTGATCGCGCCGCGCCACTCCGCGCGTCACCTGCATGTAGATCAGCCCCTCCCGCACCCGGTTGCGCCGCGCCACCTCGGTCACCACATGGGTGAGCGCGGCGCGGCCCATCGGCGCCGGCAGCCGCAGCTCGCGCAGCGATCGCTCCAGCCGGTCCAGATGCCGCCCGGCATCGATCAGCCGGCCGTCGAAGACGTGGATCACCTCGTAGATGCCGTCGGCGAACTGATAGCCGCGATCCTCGACATTCACCGCCGCCTCCCGCAGCGGCAGATAGCGGCCGTTGACATAGGCGAAGCGGCTCATGCGTGCCGCCCCAGGCGCTTGTCCACCTCGAGGCGCAGCTCGTCGATCGCGCCGGCGCTGACCGGGTCGATCGCCTCGATCGCGGTCAGCGCGCTTTGCAGCGCGTCGCGCAGGCCGCGCAGAAAGACCTGCTCCACCGTGGCCACCGCCCCGGCGGCGCGGGAGACTTCGGCCGCCGGCGCGGCATGGCCGCGATCCTGCAACGTGTCGGCGAGCTGCCTGGCCCGCTCGCGGGCATCCTCGACCATCGGGCCTCCTCCGGCGGCCCGGACCGGGCCGCGCTGCTAATGCGACATCAGCACCGGCACCGTCATATGCCGCAACAGCGAGCGCGTCACCCCGCCGCGCAGCCGTTCGCGCAACGGCGAGTGCCCGTAGCCGCCCATCACCAGCAGGTCGGCACCGATATCGCAGACATAGGACAGCAGCGCCTCGGCGTCGGGGATGTCCTCGGTCACGCTGCGCAGCGCGGTGGCGCGGATGCCGTGGCGTTGCAGGTGCCGCGCCAGCTCCGCTGCCGGCGGCGGGGCATCGCCGGCGGCGGCGGCCGGCGGCACCACGGTGAGCGCGGTGACCTGCTCGGCGTCCCGCAGCAGCGGCAGCGCATCGTGCACGGCGCGGGCGCATTCGCGGGTCTCGGTCCAGGCGATCATCACGTTGCGCCCGATGGCGGCGAACCGGCCAGCGTAGGGGATCAGCAGCAGCGGGCGGCCCGATTGCAGCAGCACCTGCTCGATCAGCTCCTCCTGCCGGCCGGCGCGCGGGTTGGCGGGGTCGGGCTGGCGGAACACCACCAGATCGGCGTGATGGGCCAGCCGGATCAGCCGGCCCGGCGGGTCGGCCTCGCCGCCGATCCAGCCGCCCTCCACCTTGCGTTCCGCCAGCGCGGCCTGGAACGCGGCTTCCGAGCGGGTGGGCGGGATCGGCAGGTCGGGCTGCGCCTGCTCGGCCAGCAGCGCCTCGGAATAGCCGGCCAGCGCCAGCGCCGCGCGCGGGGCTTCCAGCAGGTCGAGCGGGCAGAACCCCGTCACCCGCGCCCCGTGGCCGGCGGCGAGGTCGAGCGCCAGGGTGAGCTGCGGGTCGGCGGTGGCGGGCGGGTCCAGCACCACCAGGATATCGCGCAACGTCATGGCCCACTCCCTGCACCGTTTACCGGCACAGGGTGGGCCGGCCCGGGCGCGGCGGGCATTGATACGAATCAACGATCCGCCGCGCCGGGGGGCGCGCTACAGCGCCACGGACAGGCCGAGCCCGACCTCGTCCTCCCTCAGCGTGATGTGATCGGTCCCGCCGCCGGGTAGCAGCGGGCTGGTCGGCCCGGACAGCCCGTTCTGGAAGCCATGGTCGTAGGCGAAATTGACCTTCCAGCCCGGCGCCACCACCCAGGAGAACCCGACCGTGATATGATTCTGCACGAGTCCCGGCGCCAGGATGTTGAACGTCACGTCCTTCGAGGAAATCGGATTGCCGCTGTGGTTGAAGCCCGCGCGCAGGGTCAGGCTGGGCAGTACCTGCCAGTCCGCGCCCATGCGAAACACGCTGATGTCGTGCCAGCCGAAACCCGGACCGTTGTTGGTGCCGAGCGGGTTCGCCGAGGCGGACGGGTTGGCCACCGCGGGGACCTCGGAATAGAAAATCCGCTCGTAATCCGCCTCCACCCGCAGCGTCGGCGTGACCCGCCAGGCGAAGCCGGCGCCGAACACGGCCGGAATGTTGAACCCGCCGGCGTCGGCGAACAACCCCTGGTAGCGGCTGAGATCGCTCATGTAGATCTGGGTCTGGTAGGTCAATCCCAGGTTCAGCGTGGGCGTGGCGCGGAACAGCACGCCCACCCGCACCCCGCCGCCGTAGCTGTTGGCGTAGTTGCGATTGGTCACGTCGCTCGGCGCGCCGGAGAGGCCGGTGAAGGCCTGCAACCCCTGGGCGGCGAAATGCTCCACCGCGAACAGCGGCGCGATGCCGAGCGCGAGCCGCGGCGTCGGCTTGAACGCCAGCGTGGGCGCGATGATCACCTGGGTCAGATCCACCCCGAGCGTGCCCACGCCGCACAGCAGATTCCCCGCCGGCGCCCCCCTGCCGCAGAACCCGGCCGGAATTTGCCCACCCGGGAAGGTTGTATTCATGCCGCCGTTCCCATATATGGTCAGGCCGACATCCCAGCGCGGCCCGAGCGGGACATTCACCCCGAGCTCGGGGATGACGAAATCATTGGCCCCGCTGCCGGCCCTGCCGTTCAGCCCGAAGGCGTTGCCGCTGCGGCTCGCGGTGCGGATCGGCATGAACAGGTAGAAGCCGAGATCAGCCTCGGCCGGGACGAACGCCATGGTGGCGGGATTGTTGGCCCCCCCGAACGCGTCGTCGGTGGTGGCGAGGGCGGTGCCGCCGTGGCCGTTCTCGATCATGCCGTAGCCGGCGGCGAAATACCCGTCGGTGGCCAGCGCCGGGGCGGCGCCCCACACGAGCGCGACGGTAGCGAAGGCGATCAGTCGCAGCAGGCGACCTCGCATGGCGGTTTCTCCCTTCTGCGCGCCGCTGTCCGGGGGCGGCGCTTTGTTGCGGGCGTCCTGGAGGCGCCCGGCGGCAATCATATGCACGAAATATAATATGTCCAGCAAGCCGTGCCTTGCCGCGCCTGGCCCCAGGGGCTAGAAGCCCGGCCTTCCCTCCGCACCCGACCGAGACAAACCCATGAAACAGCAGGCCAACCTGATCCGCGCCGGTCAGGTGATCGAGCATGAGGGCCGCCGCTGGACCGTGCTCAAGCAGCAGATCATCACCCCCGGCAAGGGCGGCGCCTTCATCCAGGTGGAGATGCGCGACCTCAAATCCGGCAACAAGACCAACGAGCGCTGGCGCACCGCCGATACGGTGGAACGCCTGACCACCGACGAGAAGGAGTACACCTACTCCTACACCGATGGCGACAACATCGTGCTGATGGACCCCGAGACCTTCGAGCAGGCGCATATCCCCACCGCCCTGCTCGGCGATTCGGCGCCGTTCCTGCAGGACAACATGCCGGTCACGGTCGATCTGGTGGAAGGCGATCCGGTGGCGATCCACCTGCCGCCCACCGTGGTGCTGGAGGTGGTGGAGGCCGACCCGGTGGTCAAAGGCCAGACCGCCGCCTCCTCCTACAAGCCGGCGAAGCTGTCGAACGGGGTGAAGACCTTGGTGCCGCCGTTCATCGAGACCGGGGAGCGGGTGGTGGTGAAGACCGAGGATGGCAGCTACGTCGAGCGCGCCAAGGGCTGATCGGTGGCGCTGCATCTTTCGCCGCACCTGACGGTGATGGCCAACGCCGCGCAGAAGGCATCCAAGCGCCTGCTGCGTGATTTTGCCGAGGTCGAGCAGCTGCAGGTGAGTGTGAAAGGCCCCGGCGATTTCGTCTCGCAGGCCGATCTGCGCGCTGAGCGCACGCTGCGCGAGGAACTCGCCAAGGCGCGCCCCGGCTATGCCTTCCTGATGGAGGAATCGGGTGCCGCCGGCTCGCCCCGCTGGGCCTGGCGCTGGGTGGTCGATCCGCTCGACGGCACCACCAATTTCCTGCACGGGGTGCCGCACTGGGCGATTTCCATCGGCCTCGAGAAGCGGCTGGAGGACGGCGGGTCCGAACTCGCCGCGGCGCTGATCTACGCCCCGGCGGTGGACGAGATGTACTGGGCCGAAAAGGGTGGCGGCGCCTTTTGCAACGAGCGTCGCCTGCGGGTCTCGGCGCGCAAGGAGCTGCGGGAGGCGCTGTTCGCCACCGGCATCCCGTTCGCCGCCGTCACCCCGGCCAACCGGATGGCCTTCTCGCGCACCCTGGCGCGGCTGATGCCGCGGGTGGCCGGCATCCGCCGTTTCGGCGCGGCGGCGCTGGATCTGGCCTGGGTCGCCGCCGGCCGGTTCGACGGCTATTGGGAACTCGGGGTGAAGCCCTGGGACATCGCCGCCGGCGCGCTGCTGGTGCGCGAGGCGGGCGGCTTCGTCGGCGGCCTCGCCGATGGTGAGGACCCGCGCGAGAGCGGCAACATCATCGCCGCCACCCCCGGCCTGCTGGCACCGCTGCGAGCGGCGGTGCTGGCGGGGACGAACCCGGCGGGGAACAATCCGGCGGGGAAGGATCTCGCCGCTCCACCCGGGGCATGACGCCCCGGGTTGCCGGCGCCGGCCGCCGCCCTATCCGGCCGGCATTCGCAGCCGTTCCATCGCTTCCTTCAAATGCAGTTTCTCGATTTTCAGCCGGGTCAGCAGGTCGCTGTCCGGTCGCGGTCGCTGGTCTTCCTCGAGGATCCGCGCCTCCAGCGCGGCATGGCGTTCACGGAGCTGGTCGAGATGGGAATCCAGGCTCATGTGCGATCGCTCTCCTGCGTCAGGGGACCGGCCGCCGATCGGGGGCCGGGCGCGCGCGCCGGGGAGACGTCTCCTGGACGCTCCTCGGTCGGGCGTCACCGCCAAAACATGGCGCCGTGTCCCCCCGGTTGCAAGCGCCGGCTGCATCCCTCGCCGCGGCGTGCTATAGGGCGGCAATGCTGACCGACAAGGACACCCTGACGCGCAAGCTGCACGAGCTGCGCAGCGAGCACCGGGACCTCGACACCGTGATCGCGCGGCTGGGCGAGGTCGCGCGCTACGACCAGCTGCAGATGCAGCGGCTGAAGAAGCGCAAGCTGGTGCTGAAGGACGAGATCGCGTGGCTGGAAAGCCGGCTGATCCCGGACGATATCGCATGAGCGCGCCGCTGGTCGGCGTCATCATGGGCAGCCGCTCGGACTGGCCCACCCTGCGCCACGCCGCCGAGACCCTGGCCACGCTCGCGATCCCGCACGAGGCCCGCGTGGTCTCGGCCCATCGCACCCCGGACCGGCTGCGCGCCTATGCCGCCGAGGCGCGCGGGCGGGGGCTCAGGGTCATCATCGCCGGCGCCGGCGGGGCGGCGCATCTGCCCGGCATGTGCGCCGCCTGGACGCCGCTGCCGGTGCTCGGGGTGCCGGTGGAATCGCACGCGCTCTCCGGCCAGGACAGCCTGCTCTCCATGGTGCAGATGCCGGCCGGGATTCCGGTGGGCACGCTGGCGATCGGCCGCGCCGGGGCGGTGAACGCGGCCCTGCTCGCCGCCGCCATCCTGGCCGGCACCGACCCGGCGCTCGCGGACCGGCTGGACGCCTGGCGCGCCGCGCAGACCGCGGCGGTGCCGGAGGCGCCGGAGGAGGCGCCGGAGTGAGCCCGTTTCCGCTGCCGCCCAACGCGGTGATCGGCCTGGTCGGCGGCGGGCAGCTCGGGCGGATGTCGGCGATCGCCGCCGCCCGGCTCGGCTATCGCTGCCATATCCTGACCCGGGAGGCCGACGCCCCGGCCACCCAGGTCGCCGCCGGCGTCACCCTCAGCGACTACGCCGACCCCGCCTCGCTGGCCGCCTTCGCGGCGGCGGTGGATGTCATCAGCTTCGAGTTCGAGAACGTCTCCGCCGAGGGGCTGGAGCTGCTGGCGGGGCTGAAGCCGGTGCGCCCGGGGCCGCAGGTGCTGCGGATCAGCCAGGACCGGGTGGCGGAAAAAACCTTCGTCAACCAGGCTGGCATCGCCACCGCCCCCTGGGCTGCGGTCGAGACCGCGGAGGATCTGCGCCGGGCGGTGGCCCGCCTCGGCCTGCCGGCGGTGCTGAAAACCACCCGCTACGGCTACGACGGCAAGGGCCAGGCGCGGCTGCGCGGCGCCGGGGACCTCGCGCCCGCGTTCGCCGCGCTGGCGCCGAAGCCGCTCATTCTCGAGGGCTTTGTCGATTTCGCCTGCGAGCTCAGCGTGATCGTGGCGCGCGGCGCGGATGGCGCGGTGGCCTGTTTCGACCCGGTGGAGAACCGCCACCGCGACGGCATCCTCGACCTCACCCTGGCTCCGGCCCGCATCCCCGAGCCCACCGCCGCCGCCGCCCGCGCCATTGCGCTCCGGCTTGCCGGCGCGCTCGATCTGGTCGGCCTGCTCGCGGTCGAGATGTTCGTGGACCGCAGCGGCGCCGTGCTGGTCAACGAGATCGCGCCGCGGCCGCACAACTCGGGCCACTGGAGCATCGATGCCTGCCCGGCGAGCCAGTTCGAGCTGCATATCCGCGCCGTCGCCGGGCTGCCGCTGCCCGCCGCGATCCGCCATTCCGACGCGGCGATGCGCAACCTGGTGGGTCCCGAGGGGCTGGCGCTGTGGCCGGCGGTGATGGCGACCGACGGGCTGATCGGCCATCTCTACGGCAAGGCGGACGCACGGCCGGGGCGTAAGATGGGGCACGTCACGCGGCTGTTCCCGCGCGGCGGGTTGCCGGGCGAATTCGGCCTCGCCGCCGCGCTGGGGCCGGTGGCGCCTTGACCCCCCCCGCCTTCCGGGCGGTAGAATAGTCCCGATCCCGTCCGGTCCGTGGGGACCGCAACGCGCCGGCGCCATGCCGTGCACCGTCAGGAGCGAACATGCCAAGTCTGAACTATGCCGCGCCCACCTCCGTTGCGGAGGCCGTCGCCCTGCTGGCCGGAGCCCCGGGGCGCGCCCGGCCGCTGTCCGGCGGCACCGATCTGCTGGTGCAGCTGCGCTCGGGGCGGATGAAGCCCGAGCTGATCGTCGATACCAAACACATTCCCGGCATGATCGGGATCAGCGGCGATGCCGCCACCGGCTTCACCATCGGTGCCGCCACCTCGGGGGCGATGATGGAGGCGCACGCGGCGCTGAAGGCCGCCTGGCCCGGCGTGGTGGAGGCGATGGACCTGATCGGCTCCGAACAGATCCAGGGCCGCGCCACTCTGGCGGGCAATCTCTGCAATGCCTCGCCGGCGGCGGATTCGGTGCCGGCGATGATCGCCGCCGGGGCCGAGGCCATCATCGTCGGCCCCAACGGCGAGCGTCGGGTGGCGGTGGAAGCGGTCCCCACCGGCCCCGGCCGCACTTCGCTCGCACCCGGGGAGTTCGTCCGCGCCATCGCCCTGCCGCCGCGCGGCGCCCGCGGGGGCGATGCCTATCTGCGCTTCATTCCGCGCACCGAGATGGACATCGCAGTGGTCGGTTGCGGGGTGAACGTGACCCTGGACGCGAACGGCGTCTGCACCGCGGCGCGGGTTTCGCTGGGCGCGGTGGCGCCGACCGCGCTGCTGGTGGAGGACGCCGCGGCGGCGCTGATCGGGCACAAGCTGGATGACGCCACCCTGGCCGCGCTGGACGCCGCCGCGCGCGCCGCCTGCAAGCCGATCACCGACAAGCGCGGCACCGTCGAATACCGTATCAAGGTGGCGGGCGTGATGGCCCGCCGCACCGCCGCCATCGCATTCGCGCGCGCCGCCGGCGGCGCGGTGAAGGGACACTGACCGCCATGAGCAAGCACCACGTCACCACCACCATCAACAAGGAACCGGTCGAGTTTCTCTGCGAAACGCAGGAAACCCTGCTGGATGTGCTGCGCAACACGCTGAACCTGACCGGCAGCAAGGAGGGCTGCGCGTCGGGCGACTGCGGCGCCTGCACCGTCATCGTCGATGGCAAGATGGTCTGCTCCTGCCTGATGCTGGGGGTGGAGGCCGAGGGCCGCAGCATCACCACGGTGGAAGGCATCGCCGACGGCGACAAGCTGCACCCGGTGCAACAGAAATTCCTCGAGCACGCGGCGCTGCAATGCGGGTTCTGCACCCCGGGCTTCATCGTCGCCGCCAAGGCGCTGCTCGACGAGAACCCGAACCCGACCGAGGAGGAGGCCCGCTACTGGCTGGCCGGCAACCTCTGCCGCTGCACCGGCTACGACAAGATCATCCGCGCCGTGATGGACGCCGCGGCGGAAATGCGTGGAGAGGCGAAAGCAGCATGAACGACATCGTTTCGGAATACCGGGTCGTCGGCACGCGGCCGGTTCGCCCCGACGGGGTGGACAAGGTCACCGGGCGCGCCGCCTTCGGCGCCGACATGACCCTGCCCGGCATGATCTGGGGCAAGGTCAAGCGCAGCCCGCACGCGCACGCGCGCATCCTCTCGATCGACACCAGCCGCGCCGAGGCGCTGCCCGGCGTGCGCGCGGTGATCACCGCCGCCGATTTCCCCGAGATCCCGAACGAGGAAGCCTTCGTCGGCGAGGGGCCGATGAACTTCCGCGACCTCTCGCGCAACTGCATGGCGCGCGACAAGGTGCTGTACGAGGGGCACGCGGTGGCCGCGGTGGCCGCGGCGAACCAGGCGGTGGCCGAGGCCGCGCTCGAGCTGATCGACGTGCGCTACGAGGTGCTGCCGCATGTGATCGAGGTGGAGGCGGCGATGGCGCCGGACGCGCCGGTGCTGCACGATGACATGTTCACCGCCGGGGTGGAGCCGAAGCCCGCCCGGCCCTCCAACATCGCCAAGCGCGTCGCCTTCTCCAAGGGCGACATCGCCGCCGGCTTCGCCGAGGCCGAGGTGATCGTGGAAGGCCGCTACACCACCCAGCCGGTGCATCAGGCCTATATCGAGCCCCATGCCTGCCTCGCCGCGGTGGCCTCGGACGGGCAGGCGCAGATCTACAGCTCCACCCAGGGCCAGTTCATGGTGCGCGCCTACGCCGCCAAGGTGCTGGGCTGGGAGATCGCCGATCTGCGCTCGTTCCCGATGGAGATCGGCGGCGGCTTCGGCGGCAAGACGGTGGTCTATCTCGAACCGCTCGCGCTCAGGCTGGCGCAGAAATCCGGCCGACCGGTGAAGATGATGATGACGCGGGAGGAGGTCTTCCGCGCCTCCGGCCCCACCTCCGGCGCGGTGATCGAGGTGAGGCTCGGCGCCAAGCGCGACGGCGCCATCGTCGCCGCCCGCCAGCTGCTGAAATACCAAGCCGGCGCCTTCGCCGGCTCGCCGATCGGGCCCGGCTGCATGTGCGGGCTGGCGATGTACGACATCCCCAACGTGGAAGTGATCGGCTACGACGTCGTCTCCAACCGCCCGAAGGTCGCGGCCTACCGCGCCCCGGGGGCGCCGATCTCGTCCTTCGCGGTGGAAAGCGCGATGGACGAGCTGGCGCGCAAGCTCACCCTCGACCCGATCGCGCTGCGCGAGATGAACGGGGTGCGCGAGGGGTCCAAAACCCATTACGGCGTCACCCACAAGGACATCGGCTTCCTGCCGGTGCTCGAGGCCGCCCGCAGCCATCCGCACTGGAAGGCCCCGCTCAAGCCGGGCCAGGGCCGCGGTATCGCCTGCGGATTCTGGTTCAACATCGGCGGTGAATCCTCCGGCGCGGTGCATGTGAACGAGGACGGGTCGGTGAGCGTGGTCTCGGGCAACCCCGATATCGGCGGCTCGCGCGCCTCGATGGCGATGATGGCGGCCGAGGTGCTGGGGCTGCCGGTCGAGCAGGTGCGCCCGATCGTGGGCGATACCGGGTCGATCGGGTTCTCCTTCCTCACCGGCGGCTCGCGCGTCACCTTCGCCACCGGCATGGCGGTCACCCGCGCCGCCGAGCGGGTGGTGGACCAGCTCAAGGCACGCGCCGCGCAGATCTGGGAAATCCCGGCCGAGGCGGTGGAATGGAAGGACGGCAAGGCCTGGCCCGCCGGGCTCAACGCCGGCGCCTTCGAGCCGCTCACCCTGGCGCAGATCGCGCTCAAGGCCGGCCGCACCGGCGGGCCGATCAGCGCCGAGGTGACGCTGAACGCGCAAGGCGCCGGGGCCGGCTTCGGCGCCCATATCTGCGACGTGGAAGTGGACCGGGAAACCGGCCACGTGAAAATCCTGCGCTACACCGCGATCCAGGATGTCGGCCGGGCGATCCACCCCGCCTATGTGGAAGGCCAGATCCAGGGCGGCGCCGCGCAGGGCATCGGCTGGGCGCTGAATGAGGAATATATTTACGACTGCGACGGCAAGATGGAGAACGCGGGCTTCCTCGACTACCGCGTCCCGGTCGCCTCCGACCTGCCGCCGATCGAGGCGGTGATGGTCGAAGTCCCCAATCCGCGCCACCCGTTCGGCGTCCGCGGCGTGGGGGAAGTGCCGATCGTGCCCCCGATGGCGGCCGTCGCCAACGCCATCCGCGGCGCCGCCGGGGTGCGGATGGAAGATCTGCCGATGTCGCCGCCGCGGGTGCGGGCGGCACTGGACGCGGAGACGCCGGCCGGCTGATGCCGCGGGTTGTGTTCGCCGGCGCGGAGCTCCCCCGGCTGGCCGGGGGAGCCTCCGAGCTCGAAGTCGCGGCGAAAACCTTCCGCCAGCTGGTCCGCGAACTCGACGCCCGCTTCCCCGGCCTCGGCACGCGCATCGAGGAAGGCATGGCGATCGCCATCGACGGGGTGATCTACCAGGACGCCTACGCCGCCCCGCTGACCGACGGGGCGGAGATCGTGCTGATCCCCAAAATCGGCGGCGGATAGGCGGCGCGGGATCGT
>JBMFXF010000075.1:0-13081 GCA_049964515.1 Acetobacteraceae bacterium
GCCGCGCGCGCCCGGGTGGAAAGCGACGCCCTGGCCGTGGCCTGACCGGGTTCGTGCCCGGACTGCGCGACCGATCGCCCCCGGTTCCCCCGCCACCCCGGACCGTGCGGCGACGGCTCCGGGTAGCGGCCTGCGCCCTGCTGCTGGCTTTGCCGGTATCCGGGGCGCGGGCCGCGACCGCCGCCGATGCTTGCGAGGCCGCCGGACGCGCGGCGGAGCGTGCCAACCACATCCCCCGCGGGCTGCTGCTGGCGATCGGGCGCGTCGAATCCGGTCGCTACAGCGCCGGCCTCGGCCGGGTGACGCCCTGGCCCTGGGCGGTGGACGCGGCCGGGGAAGGCGCGCTCTATCCGTCCCGGCGGGACGCGGCGGTGGCGGCCCGGGCCGCCCTGGCGGCCGGGGTGCGCAATCTGGATCTCGGCTGTTTCCAGGTCGATCTCGGCGCCCACCCGGATGCGTTCGCCTCGGTGCGCCAGGCGCTGACGCCGGCCGACAACGCGGCCTGGGCGGCGGCCTTCCTGGCCCGGCTGCACGCCCGCCTGGGCGGATGGCGGGTGGCGGTGGCGGCGTATCACTCGCAGACCCCGGCGCTGGGCACGCCCTATCTGAATGCGGTGCTGGCCAGCTGGACCGATCCGTCGGCAACCCGCGCGGTCACCAGCCGCAGGGATGGCGGCGGCGATCCCACCTGGGTGGTGGTGACGCCGGTTGCCGGAATCCGGGTCATCACCCCGCAATCCCTGCCCGGCGCGGCGGCGGGACCGGTGGTGCATGACGGCTGGCCGGCCGGGCTGGCGCGCTGACCGCCATCGTCCGGCGCGCGGCGGCGTGCTAACCCGCGGCCCATGAGCCCGTCCCCGCTTCGTGCCCCGCCCGCCGCTTCGCTCGCCGGATCCATCACCGTTCCCGGCGACAAGTCCATCAGCCATCGCGCCCTGATGTTCGGCGCCCTGGCGCTCGGCGAGACCCGCATCTCCGGTCTGCTGGAGGGGGAGGACGTGTTGCGCACCGCCGCCGCCATGCGCGCCCTGGGGGCCGAGGTGGTTCAGGACGGCCCCGGCGCCTGGCGGGTCGCCGGGCGCGGGATCGGCGGCCTGACCGAGCCGGAGGATGTGCTCGACATGGGCAATTCCGGCACCGCGGCGCGGCTGCTGTGCGGGGTGCTGGCGACGCACCCGTTCTTCTCGGTGCTGACCGGGGACGCCAGCCTGCGCCGACGGCCGATGCGCCGCGTCACCGACCCGCTGGCGGCAACCGGGGCGGTCTTCGCCGCCCGCGAGGGGGGGAGGCTGCCGCTCGCCGTGACCGGCACCGGCACCGCGCTGCCGCTGGAATATACCGTGCCGGTGCCCTCGGCGCAGGTGAAATCGGCGCTGTTGCTGGCTGGGCTGAACGCGCGCGGCACCACCCGGGTGGTGGAACCGGAGGCGACGCGCGATCACACCGAGAACATGCTGCGCCATTTCGGTGCCACCGTTGCGGTCGCCTCCGAGGGGGCGGGGCGGGTGATCGAGCTTGGCGGCCAGCCGGAGTTGCGCGCGGCGGATGTGATGGTGCCGGGCGATCCCTCCTCGGCGGCGTTCCCGCTGGTGGCCGCGCTGCTGGTGGCGCGGGCCGCGGTGACCGTGCGCGGCGTGGGGCTGAACCCGCTGCGCACCGGGCTGCTGCAATGCCTGCGCGAGATGGGGGCTGCGCTCACCATCGATGCGCCGCGCATCGCCGGCGGCGAACCGGTGGGCGACCTCACCGCCCAGGCCGGCCCGCTGCGCGCGGTGGATGTTCCGGCCGGGCGGGCGCCCAGCATGATCGACGAATACCCGATCCTGGCGGTCGCCTGCGCGGTGGCGAGCGGAACCTCCCGCCTGCGTGGGCTCGGGGAGTTGCGGGTGAAGGAGAGCGACCGCCTGGCCGGCACTGCGGCGCTGCTGGCAGTGGCCGGGGTGAGGGCGGAGATCCTGGAAGACGATCTGATTATTCACGGCACCGGCGGCCCACCCAAGGGTGGCGGCATCGTGGCGACCCATATGGATCATCGGCTGGCGATGAGCGGGCTGGTGCTCGGCCTGGCCTCGCGCGAGGGGCTGGTGGTGGACGATACGGGGTTCATCGATACCAGCTTCCCGGGGTTCGTGGCCCTGATGAACGGCCTCGGCGCCCGGCTGGCCGCCCCATGACCGGACCGGTGATCGCGATCGACGGCCCGGCCGCGGCGGGCAAGGGCACGCTGGCGCGGCGGCTGGCCGCGACCCTGGGGCTGCCATATCTGGACACCGGGCTGCTCTACCGCGCGGTGGGGAGGCGGGTGCTGGACGCGGGTGGGGATCCGGCGGACCCCGAGGCCGCCGCCGCGGCGGCCCGCGCACTGGTCCCCGCCGACCTGGAGCGGGGCGATCTGCGCGGCCCGGTCGCGGATGCCGCCGCCGCCGCGGTGGCCTCCATTCCGGCGGTGCGGGCGGCGCTGCTGGCGTTCCAGCGCGAGTTCGCCGCCGCGCGGGGCGCGGTGCTGGACGGGCGGGACATCGGCACGGTGATCTTCCCCCAGGCGACGGCCAAGCTGTTCGTGACCGCCAGCCTCGCGGCGCGGGCCGGCCGCCGCCATGCCGAACTGGCCGCCAAGGGCAGCGACGTGCCGCTGGCCCAGGTGACCGAGGAAATGCGGGCCCGGGATGCGATGGATGCGGCGCGCGCCGCGGCCCCGCTCCACCCGGCGGCGGATGCGATGCAGCTGGACACCACCGCGCTGGACCCGGATGCGGCGTTCGACGCGGCGCTGGCCCTGGTGCGCGGGCGGGTTGAGGGGAGTTGACCAGACCATATGGTCTGGTCTATATGAATGGAAGGTTTCTGCGGTTCGTTCACCATTCGCCAACCCATTCCGTGCCATGACCCAGCTCGTGAACATCTACGACGCCAAAACCCAGCTCTCCCGCCTGGTGGATCGCGCCGCGGCCGGGGAGGAAATCCTGATCGCCCGCGCCGGTACCCCGTTGGCGCGGCTGATGCCGCTGTCCACCCCGGCCCCGCGTGAGCCCGGCCTGCTGCGCGGCCTCGCGGTGCCGGATGCCGCCTTCGCACCGCTCGACCCGGACGAAGCCGCGCTGTGGGAGTGATCGCCGGCGGCCTCGGCCCGGGCGCCGCGACCGGCCTGCTGCTGGATACCCATGCGCTGATCTGGTGGTGGACGGACGATCCGCGTCTGCCCGCGCCCGCCCGCGCCGTGATCGCCGATCCCGCCCGGGTCGTGCATGTGTCCGCCGCCTCGGCCTGGGAACTCGCCACCAAGCACCGGCTGGGCAAATGGCCGGAAGCCGCCTCCGTGCTCGACCAGTTCGACGATCTGCTGCGCCGGTCCCGTTTCGCGCCGCTGCCGATCACGCCCGCGGAGGCGCGGACGGCCGGCGCGCTGGATTGGGCGCATCGGGATCCGTTCGACCGGATGCTGCTGGCGCAGGCAACCGCGCTCGGCCTCGCGCTGGTCTCCGGAGACGCCGCCTTCGCCGGACGGGGCGTGGCGCGGATCTGGTAGCCCCTTTTCCGGAGCCGAATCCTTCCCATATGAAATAGCACCGCGAGGCGCCGTCCCGCGACCTCGCGCAATCGTGAGGGAGGATAAACATGTCGGTCGGCACACCTGCCCGCAACCCGGTCGTCTGGGGCTGGGATCAGCTTCGCGGCGCGCTGCATCCGCATCCCGCCGTCTCCCACCCCGCCGCGCGCGTCGCCATCGCGCGGCTCACCCCGTCCGATCTTGGCGCCGCGCTGGCCGCCGGATGGGCGGATTTCCGCGCCGATCCCACCCATTACCTGTTCCTCTGCGCGTTCTATCCCGCAGTCGGGCTGGTGCTGGGGCGGCTGGCCTCGGGTGCGGGAACGGTGGCGTTGATCTTTCCGCTGGTGGCCGGGTTCGCTCTGCTCGGCCCGTTCGCCGCGGTCGGGCTCTATGAGCTGTCGCGCCGGCGCGAAGCCGGCCTGCCGGTCGCCTGGTGGAACGCATTCGGCGCGTTCCGGGCCCCGTATTTTCCGGAGATCCTGAAGCTTGGCCTGGCGCTCGCCGCCTGGTTCGTGATGTGGCTGATCGTGGCCGAGGGCCTCTATCTGCTCACCCTCGGGCCGGTTGCGCCGCATTCCGTGGCTGCCCTGCTGGCCGCGGTGTTCGGCACCCGCGCCGGCTGGGCGCTGCTGGTGCTGGGCAATGCCGCCGGATTCGGCTTCGCCGCCATCGCCCTGGTGGCGGGCGCGATGTCGTTCCCGATGATCGTCGATCGCGGGGTTTCGGTGGAAACCGCGCTGGCCACCTCACTCGCCGCCGCGCGCGCAAACCCGACGATAATCGCCGGCTGGGGGCTGATCGTGGCGGGCGTGCTGGTGGTCGGCAGCCTGCCGTTCCTGCTCGGCCTCGCGGTGGCGATCCCGCTGCTGGGCCACGCCACCTGGCACCTCTACCGGCGGACGGTGCTCTGGCAGGAGTCGTAGCCACCCCGGGTTACGGGCTGATCTCCACCACCGCATCCGCCGCGAAGGCGCCTTGCCCGTCCGGCATGGCGAACACCGGGTTGAGATCGATCGAGGCCAGGCGCGGCCCGGCCGCCGCCGCGAAGGCGGACAGCCGCGCCAGCATCGCCGCCAGCGCCTTCACATCGGCGCGCGCCCGGCCGCGCGCCCCATCCAACAGCGGGAAGCCGCGGATGGAGCGGATCATGGCCTCCGCCACGTCCGCGCCGAACGGGCAGCGGCGGAACACCACGTCCTTCAGCACCTCGACGAACACGCCGCCCAGCCCGAACATGGCGATCGGGCCGAACACGGGGTCGCGGTGGATGCCGAGGATGCACTCGACCCCGCCTTTCAGTTGCTTTGCCACCAGCACCCCCTCGATCCGCGCCGTGGGGGCATGGGCGCGGGCGCGCTCCAGCAGCGTGGCAAAGCCCGCGCGCACCGCGGCGGCATCCGCGACATCCAGCAGCACGCCACCGATCTCCGACTTGTGCAGAATGTCGGGCGAGAGGATTTTCATAACCACCGGAAAGCCGAACCGTTCCGCCGCCGCGACCGCCGCAACCGCATCGGCGGCAGCCGCTTCCGGCGCGCAGGCGATGCCCGCGGCGGCCAGAATCTGCTTCGCCGCCGCCTCCGAAGGCGTGGTGGCGGGCAGGGAGACCGGCGGCACGGAAGGCGCGGGGGCCGGCGGCGGCGCGACGAAAGCGGCGCCGAACCGGCCCATGGCGGCGATCGCAACCACCGCCCGGCTCGGGTCCTCGTGGCAGACCCAGCCGTCGGCTTCCATCGCCCGCGTCACCTCGGGCGGCGCGATCGCCGACATCACATGCAGCCGGTCCGGGTAGCGCGCGCGCACCCGGTTCAGCACCTCCAGCATCGAAGGCCAGCGGCGGGAGGAGGCGACCATGGTGAAAAACCCCAACACGGAGGCGTAGCCGCCATCGCGGAGCACGGATTCGTAGAACGGTTCCAGCAACGCCAGATCGTTACCCACCTGCGCGGTGGCGTCCACCGGATTGCGCGGCGCGCAGAACGAAACCAGCGCTTTGAGCCGCGCCTGGGCCTCGTCCGGCATCGGCGGCATCGCCAGCCCCTGCTGCTCGGCGACATCCGAGACCAGCACCCCGGCGCCCCCCGACAGGGTAATCATCCCCAGCGTGTTGCGCGCCGGATAGATCCGCCGGGTCGCGGTTTGCGCGATATCGAGCATCTCCTCCGAGGTGCGGGCGCGGTGCACGCCGAACTCGGTCATCACCGCTTCCGTCACCGCATCGTCGCCGGCGATCGAGGCGGTGTGCGACTTCGCCGCGGCCGAGCCGAGCGCGCTGCGCCCGACCTTCATCATCACGATCGGCTTCTTCGCCGCGCGGGCCGCCTCGAACGCGGCGATCAGGCCGGGTGCCTCACGGATGCCTTCGATATAGGCGGCGATCACGTCCACTTCGGGATTCTCGGCCAGCCAGCCGATGCATTCGCCCACCGTCACGTCGGCCTCGTTGCCGGTCATGATGCAGAGCGAGGCGCCGATGCCGCGGTTGCGGGCGAGCGTATAGAGATGCGTGCCGTAGGCGCCGGATTGCGAGGCGATGCCGATCCGTCCCGGCACCGGCCAGCCGGAGTCGAAGGAGGAGGAGAAGGTCGCGTAGTAGCCGGTGCGCCCGTCGAAGACGCCGAGGCAGTTGGGGCCGAGCAGGCGCATCCCGTGCTTCCGCGCCGAGGCCACCATGCGCGCCTGCGCCGCCTCGCCGGCGGCATCGACCTCGGCGAAGCCGGCGGTGAACATCACCGCGGCCTTGGTGCCGCGCGCGCCGAGGTCCTCCACCGCCTGCTCGGCCAGCGCGGCGGGCACGGCGATAATGGCGACATCCGGGGTTTCCGGCAGCGCGGCGACCGAGGGATAGGCGGGCAGGCCCTGCACTTCGGTCCGGTTCGGGTTCACCGGCCAGATCGGGCCCGTGAATTTGCCGGCCGCCTTCATATAGGCGATCGGCCGTCCGCCGATGCGCGTCGCGTCGTTCGACGCGCCGAGGATGGCGATGGAGCGCGGCGCCAGCAGCGGCGTGAGACCGGCAAAGCGAGCGGTGGCGGACATGCGGCGTTTCCCCCTTCGATCCGCCGCGGAGTGTGGGGTGCGGGGACGCGGCGGGCAAGCCAAGCCGGGCGGGGGATCCGCTCCGCGCTGCTCTCGCCGGCTACGCCGCGAGCGGCAACGGCTCCATTCCCTGCTTGCGCAGCAATTCCCGGTACGGCCCGGGGCGGGAGGCCAGCTCGGCCGGCGCGCCGGCATCGATGATTCGCCCGCCGTCCATCACGATGATCCGGTCGAACCCGGTCAGCGTGGACAACCGATGCGCGATCGCCACCACCGTGCGCCCGGCCATCAGCTTCTCGAGCGCCGCCTGGATTGCGTGTTCGCTTTCCGAATCGAGCGCGCTGGTCGCCTCGTCCAGCAGCAGGATCGGCGCGTTCTTCAGCAGCGCCCGGGCGATCGCCAGCCGCTGGCGCTGCCCGCCGGACAGCTTGGTCCCGCGGTCGCCGACGATGGTGTCGAATCCCTCCGGCAGGGCCTCAATGAAGTCGCGGCAATGCGCGGCGGAGGCGGCGGCGAGCACTTCGGCCTCGGTCGCCCCGGGGCGGGCGTAGCGGATGTTCTCCAGCACCGAGCGGTGGAACAGACTTACATCCTGCGGCACCACCGCGATCGCGTCCCGCAGCGAGTCCTGGGTCACCGCGCGCAGATCCTGCCCGTCGATGGTGACCACGCCGGCGGTCACGTCGTGGAAGCGCTGCAGCAGCGCCAGCACGGTGGACTTACCGGCGCCCGATGCCCCGACCAGGCCCACCCGCTCACCGGGACGGATCTCCAGGTCGAACCCGCGCAGCACCGCGCCGCGGCCGGGATAGGCGAATTTCACATCGTGGAATGCCACCGCGCCGGCGGCGACCGTCAGGGTCGCGGCGCCATCCGGCAGATCATGCGGGACCAGCACCGCACCGATCGCTTCCTCGAGCCGCGCCACATCCTGCGTCAGCGCCACCAGCGCCACCGCCAGATCGCGGGTCGCGTTCAGGATGGTCAGCGCCAGCGTGGTCAGCAGGACGATGTCGCCCACCGTGGCGCGGTGGTGCTGCCACATGATGATCCCGTAGGCGACCACGCCCGCGGTCAGCAACGCGGTCAGCACGGCGTGCAACAGGCGCAGCCGTTCCAGGTAGAACAGGCTGGCCCGGCGCGCGGCCATCTCGGTCGCCAGCCGCGAGTCCAGCCGCGCGCGTTCGCGCAGCGTGGCGCCAAATGCCCGCACCACCGTCATGTTGGCGATCACATCGACCAGCTCGCCGTCCACCGCGGCGGCCTGCCCGGCGTAGGCCCGGTGCAACGGCGTGCCGCCCTTGGCCAGCCAGTAGATCAGCGAGCCCAGCCCCGCCGCTAGCACCACCAGCACCGCCGCCAGCGCCGGGTTCACCGAGCCGATGAAGGCGATCGAGAACATCACCGCGATGACCGGCGGCAGCACATTCCAGGCCCCGGTGTTGGAGACGGTGAACGCGGCATTGGCGGTGGCGGTGATCCGGCCGGCCAGCGCACCCGGCAGGCGCTCGGCGAACCAGGCCGGGGCGTGACCGGTCAGATGCGCGAACAGGTCGCGCCGGATATCCCCGGTGACGGCAACGAAGCTGCGCGCGGCGGCGAACCCGCCGACCCGCCAGGACAGGTTGTCGGCAGCTATGAACGCGATCAGCAGCAGGAATGCGCCCCACACATCGCCTCCGGCATCCGGCCCGGCGGCCACCACATCGATCAGGTTCTTGAGCCCGTATTGCGTGGAGACCGACGCCCCCACCGCCACCAGAACCGAGATGAAAATGATGGCATGGCCCAACGCATGGCGCCGCACGTAGCCGGCCAGAAACCCAAGCGGGCGGGGGCGGGCCGGAGCAGCGGCGGATCCGAGGTGGATGACGGAACCCATGGGCGTGGACTTTCCAGTGCGGCAGCCCCCATATCGCGCCCGATCGCGCCATTGATGCGGCAGAATGCGCCGGAATCCGGCCACAATCGGTACCTAGCTCTGCGTCCGACAGGGGGTGGCGCGGCCGGCGTCCCGGCCCAGCCCTGACGGGGTATCCAGCCGCCCGACCTGACAAAGAACCAAGGGGTCTGTTCCCGATGCGTATCGCCCAGATCGCGCCGCTGTTCGAAGCGGTACCGCCCAAGCTGTACGGCGGCACCGAGCGCGTGGTGTATTCGCTGACCGAGGAGCTCGTGGCGATGGGCCACGACGTGACATTGTTCGCCTCGGGGGATTCCATCACCTCGGCCCGGCTCGCGCCGATGCGCGACCAGGCGATCCGCCTCGATCCGTCGGTGAAGGACTGGATCGCCTATTACATGCGCATGATGGAGCTGGTCTATCGCCGCGCGTCGGAATTTGATGTTCTGCACTTCCATACCGACTATTTCCCGCTGTCGCTGTTCTCCCGCCAGCCCACCCCCTTCGTCACCACCTTGCACGGGCGGCTCGACCTGCCCGAGTTCAAGGAGGTGTACGAGACCTTCCCCGATGCCCCGTTCGTCTCGATCTCCGACTATCAGCGCCGGCCGATTCCGGGCCTGAACTGGGTGCGCACGGTGCTGCACGGGATGCCGGGCGAGCTGCTGCGCCCGCAGCCGCTGCCGCAGAGCTATTTCGCCTTTCTCGGCCGCGTCTCGCCCGAAAAAGGGCTGGACAAGGCGATCCGCATCTCCGCCGCGGCCGGCGTGAAGCTCAAGGTGGCGGCGAAGGTCGATAATGCCGACCGCGCCTATTACGACAGCGAGATCGCGCCGATGATCGCCGCCAACCCGCATGTCGAGTTCATCGGCGAGATCAACGACGCGCAGAAGCCGGCGTTCCTTTCGGGGGCGAAGGCGCTGCTGTTCCCGATCGACTGGCCGGAGCCGTTCGGACTGGTGATGATCGAGGCGATGGCCTGCGGCACCCCGGTGATCGCCTTCAACCGCGGCTCGGTGCCGGAGGTGATCGATCACGGCGTCACCGGCTTCATCGTCCCCGATGAGGCCGCCGCGATCGCCGCCATCGGCAATCTGGACCAGCTGGATCGCCGCGCCGTGCGCGCGCAGTTCGACCGTCGCTTCACCGCCCGGCGCATGGCCGAGGATTATCTGGACGTCTATGCCGAGTTGATCGAGGAGAAGCGGCCGCTGCTGCGCGCGGTCGGCGACTGACCCATCCGGGGGGGCTGGCGGTCGGGCGCTCAGCCCAACGCCGCCACCCCGGGCAGAGTCCGGCCTTCCATCCATTCCAGGAACGCGCCGCCGGCGGTCGAGACATAGGAAAACCGCTCGGCCACTCCGGCCGCGTGCAGCGCAGAGACGGTGTCCCCGCCGCCGGCAACGCTGCGCAGGTGCCCGGCCGCCGTCGCCTCGGCCACCGCGCGAGCGAGGGCGGTGGTGCCGGCATCGAAGGGCGGCGTCTCGAACGCGCCCAGCGGACCGTTCCAGATCAAGGTGCGCCAATCGGCCAGGCGCGCTTGCAGCGCGGCGACGCTGGCCGGCCCGATATCGAGGATCAGATCCTCCGCGCCGACCGCGGTCACCGGCACCACCCGCGTTGCCACCCCGGCCGCGAGCGCCGGGGCTACCACCACGTCGCTGGGCAGCAGCAGCGCCGCCCCGGCGCGGCCGAGGATGTTACGGGCGGTCGCATGCAGTTCCGGCTCCTGCAGCGACCGTCCCACCGGCAGCCCCTGCGCGGCGAGGAAGGTGTTGGCCATCGCGCCCCCGATCACCAGCGCATCGACCCGGCCGATCAGGTTGCCCAGCAGATCGAGCTTGGTCGAGACCTTCGCCCCACCCACCACCGCCGCCACCGGCCGCACCGGGTTGCCCAGCGCCGAATCGAGCGCCTGCAACTCCGCCTGCATCAGCCGCCCGGCATAAGCGGGCAGACGATGCGCGACCCCCTCGGTGCTGGCATGGGCCCGGTGGGCGGCGGAGAACGCATCGTTGACGTAAAGATCGGCGAGCCGCGCCAGGGCGGCGGCGAAAGCGGGATCGTTGGCTTCCTCCTCGGGATGGAAGCGGGTGTTTTCCAGCACCAGCACGCCGCCCGCCGGCAGCGCCGCCACCGCCCGCTCGGCCGCATCGCCGATGCAATCGGGGGCGAAGGTCACCTTCCGCCCCAGCACGCGGGCGAGCGCCGCGGCCACCGGCGCCAGCGAGAAGGCAAGGTCCCGCTTGCCCTTCGGCCGCCCGAAATGCGAGCAGACGATGACCTTGGCCCCTTTGTCCGCCAGTTCGCGGATGGTGGGGGTCAATCGCTCGAGCCGGGTCAGGTCGGCGATCGCCCCGTCATGCATCGGAACGTTCAGATCCGCGCGAAGCAGCACCCGCTTGCCCGCGACGGCGAGCCCGTCCAGCACCCGTATCTGCATGTCACAGGGCGCCGAACAGCGCGGCGGTGTCGCACATGCGGTTGGAGAAGCCCCACTCGTTGTCGTACCACCCCATCACGCGCACCATCGCCCCGTCCACCACCGCGGTCTGCGTGGCATCGAAGGTGCAGGATGCCGGGCAATGGTTGAAATCGATGCTGACCAGCTTTTCGGTGTTGTAGTCCAGGATGCCGCGCATCTCGCCCTCGGCGGCGCGCTTCATGGCCGCATTGACGGCGGCGATATCGGCCGGCTTCTCCAGATTCACGTCCAGCGAAACCAGCGAGACATTGGGGGTGGGAATGCGGATCGCCGTGCCGTCCAGCTTGCCCTTGAGCGCGGGCAGCACCAGCCCCACCGCGCGGGCGGCACCGGTGGTGGTGGGAATGGCCGAGACCGCCGCCGCGCGGGCCCGATGCAGGTCCTTGTGCAGCGTGTCCTGGATCTTCTGGTCGCCGGTATAGGCGTGGATGGTGACCATGTAGCCGCGCAGGATGCCGAAATTGTCGTGCAGCACCTTGGCCATCGGCGCCAGGCAGTTGGTGGTGCAGGAGGCGTTGGAGATCACCGTCATGTCGCGGGTGATGGTCTTGTGGTTGACGCCATAGACCACGGTGGCATCCACCCCGTCCGCCGGGGCGGAAACCAGCACCTTGCGCGCGCCCGCCTTCAGCAGCGCCGAGGCCGCCTCCTTGGAGGTGAAATGGCCGGTGCATTCCAGCGCCACGTCCACGCCCTTGTACGGAACCTTGGTCGGGTCGCGCTCGGCGGAAACCTTGATCGGGCCCCATACCCGGCCGCCCTGGCGGATGGTGATGGTATCCCCCGAGATTTCCACCTGTCCGGGGAAGCGGCCATGCACGCTGTCATATTTGAACAAATGCGCGTTGGCCTCGGCGCTGCCGAGATCGTTGATGGCGACGGGCACCATGTCGTCGCGGCCGGAGTCGATCATGGCCCGGAGCACCAGCCGGCCGATGCGGCCGAACCCGTTGATGGCAACCTTGACGGTCATTGTTTGTATTCTCCTGATGGGTTGACGTCTGGTTAGCTAAGCGGCGGATGCCCCTGGCAGGAGCTTGCGCGCCGCCGCCGCCACCGCCTCGGCGGTGATCCCGAACTCCTTATACAGCGCTTCGTAGGGCGCGGAGGCGCCGAAGCCGCTCATGCCGATGAAGACCCCGTCCGGGCCGAGCCAGCGCTCCCAGCCCATCGCCACCGCGGCCTCGATCCCGATGCGCGGCGCGCTGCCGAGTACCTCATCCCGGTAGGTCGGGTCCTGCTGGGCGAAGAGCTCCCAGCACGGCAAGGAGACCACCGCGGCCCCGATCCCCTCGGCGGCGAGCAGGGCGCGCGCGTCCATCGCGATGGCCACCTCGGTTCCGGTGGCGATCAGGGTGACGGCGCGCGACCCGGCGGCCTCGGCCAGCACGTAGCCGCCGCGGGCGGCGCGGTTCTCGCCGGCCTCGGCGCGCAGCGCCGGCACCGCCTGGCGCGAGAGCACGAGCAGGCTGGGACCATCGGTGCGGCGCAGCGCCAGTTCCCACGCCTCCGCGGTTTCCAGCGTGTCGGCCGGACGGAACACATGGACGTTCGGCATGGCGCGCAACGACGCCAGATGCTCCACCGGCTGGTGGGTGGGGCCGTCCTCGCCGAGCCCGATGGAGTCATGGGTCAGCACATGCACCACCCGGATCCCCATCAGCGCGGTCAGTCGCAGCGCCGGGCGCAGGTAGTCCGAGAACACGAAGAACGTGGCGACATAGGGGATCAGCCCGCCATGCAGGGCCATGCCGTTGGCGCAGGCGGCCATGCCGTGCTCGCGGATCCCGAAATGGAGGTAGCGGCCGCCGAAGGCGCCCGGGGCCACGGTGCCCATGCCCTTGACGAACGTCAGATTCGACCCGGTCAGGTCGGCCGAGCCGCCGACCAGTTCCGGGGTTGCCGGCACCAGCGCATCGAGCGCCAGCTGGCTCGCCGCGCGGGTGGCGAGCTTCGGCTTGGTTTCGGCGATGTGCTGCTTGAGCGCGGCCACCGCCTGGTGCCAGTCGTCGGGCAGGCGGCCGGCCAGCGAGCGCTCGAACTCGGCGCGTTGGGCGTGACGGGCCTCGCGCTTGAGCCAGGCGCGCCGGGCACCGGCCCCCCG
>JBMFXF010000076.1:0-13061 GCA_049964515.1 Acetobacteraceae bacterium
CCCACCCTGCCCCCCGGCGCGGCGCCGGCCGAGCCGATGCTGTACGACGCCTCGGTGGGCGCGCTGCGCCAGCGCAGCGTCAATTTCATCGCCAAGCGGATGACGGACATGATGTTCGTCTCCGGCCTCGATCGGGCCACCGCGCGCGCCCATCTGCGGCTGCGCGCCGCCGCCGCCCCGGCCGGGCTCGCCGCGCGCCCGCTGCCCGACGCCGGGGTGCAGGCGGCGCTGGAAGCCGCGGCGGAGGAGGAGCGGCTGACCATCGAGGCCGATCCCGCCCGCCGCGCGGTGACGGTGCGCTGGCAGGATGCCGCCTTCGGCACGCTGTCCGGCACCGCCATCGCCCCGCCGGGCTGGGGCGGCGTGCTGCTCGGCCCGCACCCGGCGCCGCGGTTCGACCCGGCACCCATTCCGCGCGCGCCCGGCACGCCGGGGGCCGACTGGCCGCTGGGCGATGCGGTCGCGACCCCCCGCCCCGACCCGGCGCTGGCGGGGGCGGCGGATGCGCTGTTCGCCGCCTGCCCCGGCCTCTACGGCGTGCTGGCAGCCACCCCGGACCGGATTTTCTTCGAGCGCTACAGCGGCTTCGGCGCGGCGGACCGGGTCACGCCCAGCTGGTCGATGACCAAGGCCCTCACCGCCACGATGATCGGGCGGCTGGTGCACGAGGGCTGGATCGGCTCGGTGCAGGACCCGGTGGCGGCGCCGCTGTGGACCGATCCGCGCGGCATCCACCGGCTGGTCACCTACGAGCATCTGCTGCGGATGCGCGGCGGCCTGGCGATGCCGGTGCTGGGGCCGGACGGGCGGGTGTGGCTCGGCTTCGAGAACAGCGCGGTCTATCAGGACGCCGCCGATGCGTTCGAGACCGCGCAACGGTCCATCATCGCCACTATCCCGGGCGCGGTGTTCCGCTACGTCAACAGCGGCATCAACGTGCTGGGCGCGGCGCTGCGCGGCTTCGTCGAACGGCGCGGGCTCGCCTATCCGGCCGGGCTCTACGGGCTGCTGGCGGACCGGATCGGCATGCGCAGCTACTGCCACTCGGCGGATATGTTCGGCAACATGATCGCCTCCGGCGCCGGCTTCGCCACGCTGCGCGACTACGCCAAGCTGGGCGTGCTGTATCTGCGCGACGGGGTATGGGCGGGCGAGCGGCTGCTGCCGGCGGGCTGGGCCGACTGGGCGCTGACGCCCAGCCACAGCGGGACCAGCTACGCCGCCTGTTTCCGCTCCAACGCCGACGGCACCTTCGCCGACCTGCCGCGCGAGGTGGCCTGGGCGTCGGGCGCGTCGGACCAGCGCGTGTTCATCTGCCGCCGCGCCGGGGTGACGGTGGCGGTGGCGAACGAGACCGACCATCCGGTCGATCTGCCCGCGCTGGGCCGGTTCGTCGCCGCGGCGATGGCGGCCGGGTAGGCGCTATTTCACCGCCGAGAAGCCGGTGGGCACCAGGATCTCGTTGGTCACCTGCGCCACGATCGGCCCGTTCGCCTCGGTCTCGGCGCGGGCGCGATGCCAGTCCGGATCGGCCTGAAAGGCATTCCACTTGCGTTCCCGATCGGCCAGGGAGTCCCAGGCCAGCAGGTAGTAGAGCCGCTGGTTGGATTCCCCGATCAGCGTGGTCCAGAATCCGGCCTGGTGGATGCCGTGCTTCTGCCAGATCTTCAGGGTGATGGTGTCGAAGCGCTTCAGCAGGTCGGGCAGGCGGCCCGGCACGCAGTCGTAGATGCGAAGCTCGTGGATCATGGCGGTTCCCCGGTTGGTCTCGGCGCAGTGTAGCACCGCCCGCGGGGCTGTCACCCGCCCTCCCGGCGGCCTATCCTCGGGCCAACATCCTTCGGAGGAACCGCCATGGCCCCGCGCATCCTGATTCCCGCCAACCCGCTGAGCGCGCTCGAGGTGATGCGCGAACTCGCCCCCGCCGGCTTCGAGATCGTGGTGGCTGCGTTCGGCACCCCGGAGTTCCAGGCCGCGCTGGGGGAGACCGAGTATCTGGTGGGCCTGGGCGAGGGCGCGATGGACGATGCGTTCTACCGCGCCTGCCCGAAGCTCAAGCTGGTCCAGCTGCTCTCGGCCGGCTACGACCGGGTGGATATCGCGGCGGCGCGCCGCGCCGGCGTGCCGGTCTGCAACAACGGCGGGGCCAACGCGGTGGCCGTGTCGGAACATGCGATCATGCTGATGCTGGCGGTCAGCCGGCGCCTGACCTGGTTGCATCAGAACGTGGTCTCCGGCCGCTGGCGCGGCAACGACGTGGCGAACACGCGGCTCTACGAGCTGCACGGGCGCACGCTGGGCATCGTCGGGCTCGGCACCATCGGCAAGAAGACGGCGCGGCTCGCGCAGGCCTTCGGCATGGCGGTGCAGTATTACGACATCGCCCGGCTGACCGAGGACCAGGCCGACGCGCTCGGGGTGCGGTTCCGCCTGCTCGATGAGCTGCTGCGCAGCTCCGACCTGGTCACCCTGCATGTCCCGCTGACGCCGCGCACCCGGCACATGATCGGGGCGGCCGAGCTCGCGCTGATGAAGCCCACCGCCTATCTCATCAACACCTCGCGCGGGCCGGTGGTGGACGAGGCGGCGCTGCACCGCGCGCTGGCCGATGGCCGCATCGCCGGGGCCGGGCTCGACGTGTTCGAGCAGGAACCCCCGGCGGCCGACAACCCGCTGTTCCAGTTGCAGAACGTGGTGCTGACCCCGCATTACGCGGGGCCGACCTGGGACAACCAGTATTCCCGCTTCCGCAACGGGTTCGACAACGTGCAGCGGGTGGCGCGCGGCGAGCCGCCGCTGTGGGTCATCCCCGAACTGCGCGGGTAATTTTATTGCGCGCGCCCCGGCGCCCGGTTCCGCCGGCGTGCCGGGTGCGCCGCAGCATCGTGACGGTTGTGGCGAATTCCGCCGCCCCGCGCGCAACCCCTTGGCAGGGCCGGGGAATGCGCCCCATGTTCCGATCTGGCGCCGCGCGCCGGAGGGACGTTGGATGGATATCGGCCTTGCCCCGGATCCCGGGCTGACCCTGGAAAGCCGCTATACCGCGCTCGACCGCCCGCTGCTGCTGTCGGGCGTGCAGGCCCTGGTCAGGGTGCTGCTGGAACAATCGCGCCGCGACCGCGCCGCGGGGCTGCGCACCGCCGGGCTGGTGTCCGGCTATCGCGGCTCGCCGCTGGGCGGGCTCGATCTCGAGATCTGGCGCCGGCAGAAGCTGCTCGATTCGCACGACATCCGCTTCCAGCCCGGGGTGAACGAGGACATGGCCGCCACCATGCTGTGGGGCACGCAGCTGCAGGATGCGTTCCCCGGCGCGCGCTTCGATGGCGTGTTCGGCATGTGGTACGGCAAGGGCCCGGGGGTGGACCGTTCCGGCGACGCGCTGCGCTGCGCCAACATGATGGGCACCCACCCGCATGGCGGCGTGCTGGCAGTGGCCGGGGACGATCACGGCGCGCAATCCTCCACCTACCCCCATCAGACCGAGCACGTCTTCCAGGGCGTGATGATGCCGATCCTCAACCCGGCCTCGGTGCAGGACATCCTGGATTTCGGCCTGGCCGGCATCGCGCTGTCGCGCGCCTGCGGGCTGTGGGTGGCGCTGAAAACCACCGCCGAGACCGCCGAACAGGCCGCCAGCGTGATGCTGCACGCCGATCGCGCCTATGTCGATCCGGCCCGCCCCCCGCTCGGCCATCCGATCGGCTACGACGGCGGGCTGCACCATCCGGGCGACCGGTTCGAGCTGGAACGGCGGGTGATGGAGGAGCGGCTGCCGGCCGCGGCGGCCTGGGTGCGGGCCAACCCGGTGGACCGGCTGGTGTTCGGCGCGGCGGATGCGCCGGTCGGCATCGTCACCGTCGGGCGGGCGCATATGGACGCGCTGCACGCGCTGCGCCGGATGGGGCTGGCCGATCACCCGCAGCTGGCGCTGTACAAGGTGGGGCTTTCCTGGCCGCTGGAGACCGAGGGGTTGCGTGGCTTCGCCCGCGGCAAGCGCGCGCTGCTGGTGATCGAGGAGAAGCGCAGCTTCGTCGAGGCGCAGATCCGCGATGCCCTGTATCATCTTCCGGCGGCGGAACGGCCGGATGTGGCCGGCAAGACCGACGCGGCGGGGGCGCCGCTGATTTCCCCGCTGCTGGAAGTCTCGCCCGAATCCATCGCCGTGGCGCTGGCGCGCTTCCTGCCCGCCTACGGGCTCAACACCGAGGCCGCGCCGGCAGTGCCGCATCCCGAACGCCCGGCCGGGCTGCTGCGTCGCATCCCGGCCTTCTGCGCCGGCTGCCCGCACGCCACCTCCACCGTGGTGCCGGAAGGCTCGATCGCCACCGCCGGCATCGGCTGTCATTTCATGGCACAGGATCGCGGGCCGGAGACCCGCACCTTCACCCAGATGGGCGGTGAGGGGGTGACCTGGGCCGGGCTCGCGCCGTTCACCAGCCTGCCGCATGTGTTCGCCAACCTCGGCGACGGCACCTACACCCATTCCGGCATCCTGGCGGTCCGCCAGGCGCTCGCCGCCGGCACCACCGTGACCTACAAGGTGCTGGTCAACGACGCGGTGGCGATGACCGGCGGCCAGCCCGCCGAGGGCGGGTTCACCGTGGCCGACATCGCCGCCCAGCTGCGCGCAGAGGGGGTACAGCGGATCGCGGTGGTGGCCGACGAGGCGGCGCGCCTGCCGCCGGCGACCGCGCTGCCGCCCGGCGTGACCCGCCACACCCGCGCCGAGCTGGACGCGGTGCAGCGGGAGCTGCGCGCGACCGCCGGGGTCTCGGCGCTGCTCTACGACCAGGTCTGCGCCACCGAGAAGCGCCGCCGCCGCAAGCGGGGCAAGCTGCCCGAACCGACCCGCAGCGTCGCCATCAACCCCGAGATCTGCGAGAACTGCGGGGATTGTTCCACCCAGTCCGGCTGCATCGCGATCGAACCGATCGAGACCGCGCTGGGGCGCAAGCGGCGGATCAACCCGACCGCGTGCAATGTCGATCTGTCCTGCCTGAAGGGGTTCTGCCCCAGCTTCGTCACCATCGCCGGCGCCCCCGCCGCCCCCGACGCCGATCCGCGCTGGGCGGAACGGGAGGCCGCTTTGGCGGCCGACCTGCCGCTGCCGGCCCTGCCCGCGGCGCGGCCGTGGCGGGCGCTGTTCGCCGGCATCGGCGGCGGCGGCATCGTCACCTCCGGCGCGGTGCTGGCGATGGCCGCGCATCTGGAAGGCCAGGCGGTGCGCACGCTGGATTTCACCGGGCTGGCGCAGAAGAACGGCGCCGTGGTCGCGCATGTGCAGATCGGGCCGGAGGACGCGCTGGACGTGGTGCGCGTCCCGCTCGGCGGGGCCGATCTGATGCTGGCGGCGGATCTCGCGGTGGCGGCGGGGCCGGGAGTGCTGGAACGCTGCGCGCCGGATGGCACGGTGATCGGCAATCTGGATCTGGCCGCGACGGCCGCGTTCAAATCCGACCCGCGGCTGGTGATCGACGCCGGGCTGCACCGGCGGGTGATCGCGCGCGCCACCGGGACCGGCACCTGGCTGCATGGGGTGCGGCTGGCCGAGACGCTGTTCGGCAACGCGCAGGCAATGAACACGCTGCTGCTGGGGATCGCTTGGCAGCAGGGCAAGGTGCCGGTGGGGGAGGCGGCGATCCGCCGCGCCATCACGCTGAACGGGGCGGCGGTGGCGGTGAACCAGCGCGCCTTCACCTGGGGGCGCATCCTGGCCCACCGGCCGGAGCTGATCGAGCGGATTTTGACGCATCCGCAGGAGGCGCCGCCGGAATCGCTGCCCGAGCTGATCGCCGACCGCGCGGCGCGGCTGGCGGCCTATCAGAACGCCGCCTATGCGGCCCGCTACCGGGACCTGGCCGAGGCCGCGGCGGCGCGGGAGGCGGCGGTGTTCGGCGCCGCCGGACCGTTCGCCCGCGCGGTGGCGGAGGGGTTGTTCCGGGCGATGGCGATCAAGGACGAGTACGAGGTGGCCCGGCTGCACGCCGAGGCCCAGTACGGCCCGGCCCCGGTGTTCCATCTGTCGCCGCCGTTGCCGCTGGGCATCGATCCGGCCACCGGGCGGCGGCGCAAGATCGCCATTCCCGGGTGGCTGGCGCTGCCGCTGTTCCGGCTGTTGCGGCATGGCAAGCGGCTGCGGTTTTCCGCCTTCGATCCGTTCGGCTGGCAGGCGGAACGGCGCCGCGAGCGGGCGCTGCTGGCGCAGTATGAGGCCGATATCCGAGCGGCGATCGGGACGCTGTCGGCCGCCACGCGGGAGCGGGCGACCGAACTGGCGTCCCTGCCCGATCGGGTCCGCGGCTTCGGCCCGGTGAAGGAGGCCAGCCTGACCGAAGCCCTGGCCCGGCGCGAGGCGCTGCTGGCCGCCCCGGCGGAGCGGCTGGCGGCGGAGTGAGGGAAGACGGCCGGCGGGGTTGCTACCGGGGTTGCTACCCTGGGCGCTTGCCCTTGTTCGCCGTGGCGATGGCCGCGCTGATGGTGGCCTCGGCCTCGGCGCGGTCGGCCCAGCCGGTGACCTTCACCCATTTGCCCGGTTCGAGGTCCTTGTAGCGCTCGAAGAAATGCTCGATCGCGCTGCGGGTGATGGGCGGCAGGTCATGGATGGATTCCACCGCGGAATGGTGTGGATGCACCCGGTCGTGGGGCACGCAGATGATCTTCTCGTCCGGCCCTTTCTCGTCATCCATCCGCAACATCCCGATCGGGCGGGCGCGCACCACCGCGCCGGGGACCACCTGCGAGGGGATCAGCACCAGCGCGTCGAGCGGATCGCCGTCCTCGGCCAGCGTTCCGGGGATGAAGCCGTAGGCGGCGGGATAGGCGGTGGCGGTGAACAGAAACCGGTCCACGAACAGCGCGCCGGAGGCTTTGTCCACCTCGTATTTCACCGCCGAACCCTGCGGGATTTCCACCACCACGTTGATGTCGGCGGGCGGGTTCTGGCCGATCGGGATTTTGCCGACATCCATGCGCGTGCCTCCGGGGGTGCGGCGGCGGCCGGGAAGGCCGCCGCCCGCTGTCTCAGTGCAGCCAGCCGGCCAGGATCGCCAGCATCAGCAGGGCGACGATGTTGGTGATCTTGATCATCGGGTTCACCGCCGGACCGGCGGTGTCCTTGTAGGGGTCACCCACCGTATCGCCGGTGACGGCGGCCTTGTGGGCATCCGAGCCTTTGCCGCCGTAGTGACCTTCCTCGATGTATTTCTTGGCGTTGTCCCAGGCGCCGCCGCCCGAAGTCATGGAGATGGCGACGAACAGCCCGGTGACGATGGTGCCGAGCAGCATGGCGCCGAGGGCGGCGAAGGCATGGATCCGGCCGCCGACGAGGTCGATCACGATCCACAGCACCACCGGGGCCAGCACCGGCAGCAGCGAGGGCACGATCATTTCTCGGATCGCGGCCTTGGTCAGCAGGTCCACCGCCCGGCCGTACTCCGGCTTGGCCGTGCCTTCCATGATGCCGGGGATCTCGCGGAACTGCCGGCGCACTTCCACCACCACCGATCCGGCGGCGCGGCCGACCGCGGTCATGCCCATGGCGCCGAACAGGTAGGGCAGCAACCCGCCGATGAAGAGCCCGATCACCACATATGGGTCTTCCAGCTTGAAGCCGACATGCAGGGACGGGAAGTAATGCTTCAGGTCCTGAGTGTAGGCGGCGAACAGCACCAGCGAGGCGAGGCCGGCCGAGCCGATAGCGTAGCCCTTGGTCACCGCCTTGGTGGTGTTGCCGACCGCGTCCAGCGCATCGGTGGTCACCCGGACTTCCTTGGGCAGTTCCGCCATCTCGGCGATGCCGCCGGCGTTGTCGGTGACCGGGCCGTAGGCGTCCAGCGCCACGATCATGCCGGCCAGCGCCAGCATGGTGGTCGCGGCGATGGCGATGCCGAACAGGCCGGCCATCAGGAAGGACAAGATGATCGCCACCGCGATCGCGATCACCGGCGCGGCGGTTGCCTCCATCGACACCGCCAGCCCCTGGATCACGTTGGTGCCGTGACCGGTGGTGGAGGATTGCGCGATCGAGCGCACCGGGCGGTATTCGGTGGAGGTGTAATATTCCGTGATATAGACGATGATCCCGGTCAGCCCGAGGCCGATCAGCGAGCAGACGAACAGATCCGCCCCGGTCACGGCGTGGCCGGCCACCTGGCCCAAGGTGGCGCCGAAGCCGACGAACCACTCGATGATGATGGCGATGCCGACCACCGACAGCACCCCGGTCACCAGCAGCCCCTTGTAGAGGGCTTTCATGATCCCGTTGTCGGGGCCGAGCTTCACGAAATAGGTGCCGACGATGGAGGTGAGGATGCAGATCCCGCCGATGCCGAGCGGCAGCATCAGCACGTGGTCGCGCACCGATCCGGTGAAGAAGATCGCGGCCAGCAGCATGGTGGCGACGATGGTGACCACGTAGGTCTCGAACAGGTCGGCGGCCATGCCGGCGCAGTCGCCCACGTTGTCGCCCACGTTGTCGGCGATCACGGCGGGGTTGCGGGGGTCGTCCTCGGGGATGCCGGCTTCGACCTTGCCCACCAGGTCGGCGCCGACGTCGGCGCCCTTGGTGAAGATGCCGCCGCCGAGCCGGGCGAAGATGGAGATCAGCGAGGCGCCGAACGACAGCGCCACCAGCGATTCCAGCACCGTGCGCAGCTGGTCGGCCGGAATGGTGTCGCGGAGGATGGCGTAATAGATGGTCACCCCGAGCAGCGCGAGGCCGACCACCAGCAGCCCGGTGATGGCGCCGGACTTGAACGCGATATCGAGCCCCGCCGCCAGCCCGTTGCGGGAGGCCTGGGCGGTGCGCACGTTGGCGCGCACCGAAACATTCATGCCGATATAGCCGGCCGACCCCGAGAGGATGGAGCCGATCAGGAAGCCGATGGCGACATGGATGCCGAGAGTGAGGCCGAGGAAGATCACGACCACCACGCCGACCATGGCGATGGTGCTGTATTGCCGGTTCAGATAGGCGCGCGCGCCCTCCTGCACCGCGGCGGAGATTTCCTGCATCCGCGAGGAGCCGGCGTCGGCCGCCAGCACCTGGCGCGAGGAAACGAATCCGTACAGCAGCGCCAATATGCCGCAGACGATGATGACGATGAAGGCGAGGGACATCCGGTGACTTCCCTATGAGGTCGTTGGGGCCTGTCGTGTCGATGGGGACCGCGCGTCCCGGCGCCGGGGGCGCGAGCATGAACGGTCCGTAATAGCGGGGGGGCGTATGCCAGAAGCGGGCGTGGCAGGCAAACCGGGGGGAGGATCACGCGCCGCTGGACCGGCTGCTGTCGCTGTAGAAGGTTACGCGATCAGGCCCGAGGCGCGCATCCGCTGGCGGGCGGCTTCCATCTCCGCGGTCACCGCGAGCGCCGCGGCGAGCGCCCGGCGGCCGGCGGCGGCGTCCACCAGCACCGGCGCGCCGTCGGCGAGGGCGGCGATGAAGGCGGCGTGCTCGGCTTCCAGCGCGTCGTGATCCTGCCAGGAGATCTCCTGGTGCCCGAAGCCGTCGATGAAGGGGAGCTTCTGGCCCGCGTCACGGCGGATCACGCTCATGCGGCGGTTGGCGAAATCGATCGCCACGTAGCCGTCGGCGGTGAAGATGCGCATCCGCCGTTCGGTGCGGGCGGAGACGCGGCTAGCGGTGATGGTGGCGACCGCGCCGGAGGCGAAGCGGATGCGGGCGGAGGCGATGTCCTCGTGCGCCGAGGCGATGGCCGCGCCGACCGCGTCCACCGCGGCGATCGGGCTGTCGGTCAGGGTCAGGATCAGATCGAGGTCGTGGATCATCAGGTCGAGGATGACCGAGACATCGGTGCCGCGCGGCTTGAACGGGGCGATGCGGGTGGCCTCGATATAGAGCGGGCGGGCGTGCTGGGTGGCCAGCGCGGCGTGGGCGGCGGAGAAGCGTTCGAGATGACCCACTTGCAGCACTCGGCCAGTGGACGCGGCGAGGGCGGCGAGCGCGTCCGCCTCCGCCAGGGTGGCGGCGATCGGCTTCTCCACCAGGACGTGACAGCCGGCGGTCAGTGCCGCCGAGGCCAGCGCGTGGTGCGCGGCGGCGGGGGCGGCAATCACCACCGCATCGGAGACTGCGAGCAGGTCCGCCAGCGGCAGCGCCGGTGCCGTGGTTTCGGCGGCGATCGTCGCTGCGCGGGCCGGATCCGCGTCATGGATGCCAGACAGGCACACGCGCGGCGCGGCGGCCAGTTTTAGCGCGTGGAAGCGCCCGAAATGGCCGGCGCCGATGACGCCGATGCGGAGGGTTTCGGAGGGCACCCGCCGGTTCTGCCGCGCCCGCGCCGGCGCGGCAAGGGCGCGCGGGCCAGCGCGAGACCAGCCAGCCCGACGGCCAGCAGCGCGCCGGCGGGGGGTTCGGGCACCGGCGTGCCGTTGCCGTTGCCCTGGGTGGTGGGCGTCACCGGCAGGCCCGAGAGGTCGTTGCCGGGAAACAGGTAGTTCTGCTGATGCAGTTCGTTGGACTGGGTCAGGGACGCCGCGACCACCGCGCCGGTCAGGTTGCCGGACGGGTTGGAGACGCTGGCATAGGGCGCCAGGATCTGGCCGTACCAGCCACCGGCGAAACCGACCGTGGTGGCATCGACGAAGTCCCAGATGACGTTGGTCTCGTTATAGGTCGGGTTCAGGTTCGGCAGCGCGCCGGTGGACTGGCCGGTGACGATCACGAACACCGCGTCGAGCCCGTTCGGGTTGACCCCGGAGAAGTTCTGATACCCGGCCAGATCGGACATGGTGGTGGTGATGAACCCGTAGTGCTTTCCGCCGTAGCTGCCGTTGGCGGCGGTGGCGGTGATGCCGGTCGGGCCGTTCTGCACATAAGCGCCCAGGGTCTGGGCGTTGGTGGCCGCCGCGTCCGCTTGCAGGCTGGTGGCGAGATCGGTGAGCGGGGCCGCGAACGGCATGGCGCTGGCGTAGGGGAAGATCACCCCCGCCGGCATATTGAGGCCGGTGGTGGCACCGCCCGGTGCGTTCTGCACCGTGCCCGCGCTGGCTTGGCTGGTATCGACGAATGTGGCGCCCTGCACGGTGCCGGCGTTGGTGCCGACGATGGCAAGCCCGCCGTTGCCGTTGAAGTTCAGCGTGGCGCCGGCGTCCAGATTGCCCTGGATGGCGGCGTTGCCGATCGGATCGGCGCCGCCAGCGACGTTGCCCCAGACCGTGAGCACTCCGTAGGTGGCGCCCAGCGCGGCGTCAGAGGTGCTGCCCGAGCAGCCGTTGAAGCAGATAGATATTGTGCGCGCCCCCGGTCAGGGTGCCGCCGACGGCGACGCGGCCTTCATCCTCGTTCCCCATCTGATCGTTGCCGAACACGATGGCGTTGAACTGGTTCAGCAGCGCGTTGTCCTGCGCCAGTTCGGCCGCGGTCAGCCCGGCCCGCGCGGGGACGGCGAGGCCAAGCAAAGCCACGGCGAGGCAGAGGCTCAGGATAGGGCGCATGATGGGTGGGGGTCCGAGTTGCGGGCGCCGCTCATATAGGGGATCACGGATTGCATAACGATTGCGATCCCCGCAGGGCAACCCCGCCGCTCAGCGCGCCGCCGTCTGCACCGCCAGCATCGCGTCAAGCCGCTGGTCCAGCGCGTCGGAGACCGCGTGGATGGTGGCGTTCTGCGCGTAGGCCTGTTGCACCAGGATGGGGCCTTGCGCGACCGGGGTGGCCGAACCGGCGCAACCGCCCAGGCCCAACAGGCCGAGGCCGGCACACGCCAGCAACAGCCGGCGGGAGGAACGGGGGGAGACGGCGGGGTGTGACATGGCGGCCTCCTTCAGGACCGCCTTCATCCTCGCGTCGAACCCCTAACAAACCCTGAATCCGCGTCACGCCAGACGGGAAAATCCCTCAGCGTCCAAAAAAGCAATCCGCCCGCCGACGATGCTGGCCACCACCCGGCTCGCGCAATCCGCCGCCGGCGGGGTCAGCACCACCAGATCGGCCCATTGGCCGGGCGCGATCCGCCCCCGATCGGTCAGGCCCAGGGCGGCGGCGGGGGCGGCGGAGACCAGGCTCCAGGCGGCCTCGGGGGAAAGCACGCCGCGGCCCAGCAGGATCAGCGCCGCCCGCGCCATGGCGGGGTAATAGTAATCGGAGGTCAGCACCGAGCACACCCCGGCCTCGGCCATCCCCTGCGCCGACGCCCAGCCCAGGTGCGAGCGCCCGCGCACCACGTTGGGGCTGCCCATCACCACCACGTCGCCGGCGGCGCGCGCCGCATGGGCGACCGCCTCGGCCATCGGGAACTCGGCGATGCGCGCGCCGAGGGCGCGGAACCGGTCGCGGTCGGCCAGGGTGGCGTCGTCGTGGCTGGCGATCGGCACCCCGGCCGCGCGGGCGGCCTCGGCCAGCCGCGCCTGCGCCGGCGCCACCTCGGCGACGCGGGCGGCGGCGCGGCGGGCGACGGCGGCGAATTCGGCCGCCGGGACGCCGGCGCGCTCGGTGTATTTCGCCGCCGCAGCGGGATCGTCCAGCCGGGCGAGAATGGCCGGTGTGTGATCGTTGAACGCGAGCAGCCCGACCTCGCCGGCGCGGATGGCCTCCAGCGCGTCGTCCAGCGCGTCCAGGTTGAACGCCTCCCAGCGCAGATGCAGGCGCAGGTCGCAGGCGCCGCGATGGGCGGCCAGCGCGGCGCGCAGCGCCCGCCAGGTGCCGATGCCGCGCAACCCCGGCTCCCAGGACAGGGTCACGCCGAGGCAGGCGGTGGTGATGCCGTTGGCGAGCAGCTGCGCCTCGGTATCGGCCAGCGCCATGGCGGCGGGGAAATCCACCCCGGGGCGCGGTTGCAGCTGGCGCTCATGGGCATCGCCGTGCAGATCGACGATGCCGGGCATGACCCAGAGGCCGGAGGCGTCGAAGCGCCGCCCCGCCCCCGCGGCATCCAGCACCGCGATCCGCCCATCCCGCACGCCGAGGGCGACCGGCTGCAACCCATCGCCGTCCAGCAGCGCCTGCCCGCCGGTGATCGCAAGATCGTGCATTCCGTTTCCGTTCAGGGTTCGAAGACGAGTTGTACCCGGGAACCGGGGTAGCGGGCGAGACCGTATTCCAC
>JBMFXF010000077.1:0-11405 GCA_049964515.1 Acetobacteraceae bacterium
TACGCGGCCCTTGCGCGCGACGCCTATCGCGCCAGTCTTGCCATCCGCGAGACCCTCGCCCGCCGCGACCCCGGCAACGCCACATGGCAGCGCGACCTTATCGTATCATTGGTGAAGACATCGATGAGCAGTCCGGCCGATGCGCGCGCGGCTCTTATTCGCGCGCTGGCAATCGCCCGGGAGCTTGCCGCCGCCGGGAAGCTGGCGCCGACGGATTCCGGAATGCCCAACCTTATCGCGGCCCGTCTCGCCGCGCTCCCCCCGGAACCCGGAGCGCCCCCGCACCCGCCGTAACCCGCCCGCCCGAGCAACACCGACGCGGCGGGGCGCGATGCGGGGGATGGCATCGCCGCCCGATCAGAACCGCAGCCGGTCGATCGAGGTCAGCGTCACGTGCGGGGAGACCACCGGCGCGTGGCTCATGTTCCAGGCCACGTATTGTTCCGTATAGGCCAGATGCGAGGACATCCCGTCCACCGGCAGCAGCACCCGGTAGCCCAGCAGGGCGGCGTGGCTGGCGGTGTACATCACCGCCCCGTCGGCGGCCGATCCCACCGGGATGATGGTGGTGATGTGATGCGCCTTCAGAACCTGCGCCAGATCCGTGTGCAGGAACTTGTCGGGGCCGCTTTTCACCACCGGCTCGTTGCCCAGCGGGGCCACCGCGGGCAGCACCGCCTTGGTGTTCTTGTTCACCACCACCAGGCTGTAGATCACCAGCATGTGGTGGGCGCGGGCTTCCTTCAGCAGCTTGGCCACCTTGGGCAGGGTGGCCAGGCAGCGCGGCCGGTAGGGTGTGGTGCAGACCGGCTTGACCAGATCGAGCACCAGCAGCGCGGTGGTGCGCGGATCGACGGTGACGGTGTGCAGCGCCGGCGCCGGCGGGGTCTTGATGCTGTTCCATTCGTCGATGATGGTCCTGGCCCGCGCCGAGGGCGCGAGGGCGAGCGTCGCGCCCAGCAGCGCGGCGGCAAGCGGAATATGGCGCCAGCGGAATGTCATGTGATCCTCCCCGAATTCGGTTCGCGGTGCGAACCTCTCTGCCGGGGCGGTATCATCGCCCGGGGCGCGCGTCCAGCGCCGTCATCCGTACCACAGCACCGCCAGCGCCGCCGCCGCCGCCAGCGCCGCCAGCACCGCCGCGCGCCCGAGACCGGCCATGCGCGGGGCCGGCACGTCCTCGGGCAGGCGCTTGCGCCCGGTCAACATCGGCCCCACCAGGTTCTGCCCGCGCGCGGCATAGAGCGCGATCGCCGCCAGATGCAGCGCCACCGCCGCGATCAGCGCCTGGAACAGCCACCAATGCAGATCGGTGGCGAGGTTCATCACCCAGGCCGGGGCGATGTTCGTGAACGGGCCGACATCGGCCACGTCGTTGTTGACGAACACCCCGATCAGACATTCCGTGCCCAGCAGCGCCAGCAGCGCCACCACCATCCAGCCGCCGGCCTGGTTGTGGCCGACCGCGTGATCCGGCGCGCCGGCGGCGACCTCGCGCAGGTGTCGCCAGGCCGCGCGCGGGCCGCGCAGGAAGCGGGCGAAGCGGGCCGTCTCGCTGCCCACCAGCCCCCACAGGACGCGGAACAGCACCAGCGCCAGCAGCGTGGTGCCGGCGGCGACGTGCAGCCCCATCCAGTTCCAGCGTTCCGAGGCCCAGAGCACCGCCACCAGGGCCACCGTCGCCCAGTGGAACAACCGGACCGGCAGGTCCCACACCCGAACTTTGCGTTCGCTCACCGCGCGCTCCGCATCTGGCCCAGCCGCAGCAGACTGATCGCGGTGGCAACGCCGGAGGAGATTGTGCCCACCAGCAACGCCAGGCGCACCCCCCAGGCCACCCCCGCGCCGGAGGTGCCGGCGAGGCCGAAGCTCAGCGCCACCAACGCGCTGCCGGTGGTCTGGCCCAGCAGCCGCGCGGTGGAGAGCATCCCGCTGGCCCCGCCGGAGCGCTCCGGCGGCGCCGCGCCCAGCAGCAGGCGGTTGTTGGGAGACTGGAAGAAGCCGAAGCCCAGGCCGCAAAGCGCCATCCGCCAGCCGATATCGAGCACACCAGCGCCCTGGGGCAGGGTCAGCAGCGCGGCCATGCCGAGCGTCATCACCGCCAGCCCGATCGCGCCCAGCAACGCCGGCGCCGAGCGGTCCGACAGCCGCCCCGCGATCGGGGCGACGAACACGATCACCACCGGCCAGGGCGTCATCAGCAGTCCGGTGGTCAGCTGCGAGCGATGGCCCACGTCCTCGAACAGGAACGGCAGCGCCACATAGGCCAGCGTCTGCGCCATGAACGAGCAGATGGAGGTGCCCACCGACAGCGCGAACACCGGGCGGCGGAACAGATCGACCGGCAGCAGCGGCGCGGTCATCGCCCGCGCCCGGTTCACCAGCAGGTAGCCGAACCCGGCGGCGGCGAGCAGGCCCAGCGCGCCCAGCCAGCGCTCCCCTTGCCGGCCGAGCGCATCGACGGCCAGCATCATCAGCCCCAGCGCGGCGGCGTTCAGCAGCGCGCCCGGCAGGTCGAACCGGTGGCCCGAGCGCGGGGTGGCCGGCAGCACCCGCGCGCCATACCAGAGCGCGATGATGCCGAGCGGCACGTTGACCGCGAACAGCCAGTGCCAACTGGCGACCGACAGGATGGCGGCGGCGATGGAGGGGCCGGTGGCGGAGGAGATCGCCACGATGAAGGCGTTGAACCCGACTCCGCGACCGAGCTGGTCGCGCGGATAGATGAAGCGCACCAGCGCGGTGTTGACCGACATGATGCCGGCGCCACCGAACCCCTGGATGACCCGCGCCGCCACCAGCACGGGCAGCGAATGCGACAGTGCGCAGGCGCCGGAGGCGGCGGTGAACACCGCGAGCCCGGTCCAGTACACCCGCTTGTAGCCGATGATGTCGCCGAGCGCCGCGCAGGCGAGCAGGGAGATGGTCACCGCCAGCTGGTAGGCGTTCACCACCCAGATCGAGGCGGCGGGCGTGGTGTGCAACTCCCGCGCGATGGCGGGCAGGGCAATGTTGGCGATCGCGGTGTCCAGCACCGACATCGCCACCGCGATGGCCACCGTGGTCATGGCGCGCACCCGCTCGGCGGGCGCGAGCCCGTCAGGGGCGACGGGAAGCGGCAAGGCGGTGGCGTGCGACATGGCGGGCAACTTGACCACGGATGGCGGGTTCAACAAGCTCCCCGGATGGCATTACCGGTATTCGAGGGCGTGGTCCGGCCGGAGTGGATCGACTCCAACGGGCACATGAATCTCGCCTGCTTCATCGTGGCGTTCGATCTGGCGACGGATGCGTTGTTCGACGCGCTCGATATCGGCGCGGCGTACCGGGCGCGGACAGGATCGTCCTCGTTCGTGGTGGAAACGCACACGCTTTACGAGCGCGAACTGCGGGAAGGGGCGCCGTTTTCGGTGCACAGCCGGCTGCTGGGGGTGGACGACAAGCGGCTGCATTTCGCCCATGAGATGCGCGCCGGGGACGGGGCGCGGGCGGCACTGCACGAGCTGTTATGCATTCATATCGACATGGGCAGCCGCCGCGCCGCCCCCTGGCCGGCGGCGACGCGAGCACGGCTGGCCGCGGCGCTGGCGGCGGAGACCGGCCCGGTGCCGCCCGGCGTGGGGCGGCGGGTGGGGGACCGGCGCGGCGGGGGCGCCTGAGACCCCGCTTCCCTCCGCGCCCCGCCGCGGGCATATCCGCCCTGACCAGCGGGGACGCGCGACCATGACCCTCTCCGACACCGACCAGGCCGAGATCGCCGCCGCTCGCGCCCTGCGCGCCGAGACCCGCCGCCCCACCGTGCCGGCGCTGGAGGCGCTGCTGTTCGCCCCGCTGCCGGTGCTGGATCACGGCTTCGTCCGGGTGGTGGATTACATGGGCGACGACAGCGCGATCGTGCAGGCGGCCCGCGTGTCCTACGGCCGCGGCACCAGGCGGGTTTCCGAGGATGCCGGGCTGATCCGCTACCTGATGCGGCATCGCCACTCCACCCCGTTCGAGATGTGCGAGATCAAATACCACGTGAAATTGCCGATCTTCGTGGCCCGCCAGTGGATCCGCCACCGCACCGCCAACGTGAACGAATATTCGGCCCGGTATTCGATCCTGGACCGGGAGTTCTACCTGCCGGCGCCGGAACATCTGGCCGCGCAGTCGGCCGCCAACCGGCAGGGCCGCGGCGCGGTGCTGGACGAGACCGAAGCCGCCAGGGTGCTGGACATCCTGCGCGCGGACGCCATCCGCACCTACGATCATTATGCAGAGATGCTGAACGAGGCGCCGCATGATCCGGCGCGGCGGGGGTTGGCGCGGGAGCTGGCGCGAATGAACCTGACCCTGAACACCTATACGCAGTGGTACTGGAAGACCGATCTGCACAATCTGCTGCATTTCCTCTCGCTGCGCGCCGATCCGCATGCGCAGTACGAGATTCGCGCGTATGCGGAGACGATGATGCAGACGCTGGACGCCTGGGTGCCCGCCACCGCGGCGGCATTCCGCGACTATCGGCTGGGCGCGGTCACCCTTTCGGCGCCGATGGTCGCGGCGCTGCGCCGGATGCTGGCCGGCGAGCGCCCGAGTGCGGCCGACAGCGGGCTGTCGCGGCGGGAATGGGCGGAGTTCACCGCCGCGCTGGGCCTGCCCGAGGCATGACCACGCCGGGGTTCCATCGGCTGCGCATCGCCAGCCTGCGGCACGACACCGCCGACAGTGTGGTGTTGGGCTTCGCGGTGCCGGCGGAGCTGCGCGCCGCGTTCCGTTTCACCCCGGGCCAGTTCGTCACCCTGCGCGCCATGATCGACGGGCGCGCCTGCCGCCGGTCCTACTCGATCTGCTCGGACCCCGAGGCGGCGGAGGTCCAGGTGGGGATCCGCCACCTGCCCGGCGGGCGCTTCTCCGGCTTCGCCGCCACCGCGCTCAAGGTGGGCGATACGCTGGAAGTGATGCCCCCGGACGGGCGGTTCGGGCTCGCGCCGGAACCCGGGGCGCGGCGCAACCTGCTGTTCTGCGCCGCCGGCGCCGGGATCACGCCGAGCCTTTCCATCCTCCGCGCCACCCTGGCCCGCGAATCCGGCCGCTGCACCCTGCTCTACGCCAACCGCACCCGCGCCGCGATCATGTTCCGCGAGGAGATCGACGCGCTGAAGGACCGGTATCTGGACCGGTTCGCGCTGGTCCATCTGCTCTCGCGCGAGACGGTGGAGGGGGCGCTGGCCGGGCGGCTGGATGGGCCAACCCTGGCGCGGCTCTGCGCGGGGCCGGCGGCGGGGCCGGTGGATCACGCCTTCCTCTGCGGGCCGGAGGGGTTTGCCGCGGCGCTGGCGCCCGCGCTGGCCGCGCTGGGGGGGCAGCTGCACCAAGAGCGCTTCGTGCCCGCGGAGGACGCCGCTGCACGGACTGCGGCGGCGCCGGCGGAGACGGACGCACCCGCCGCCTGGGCGGAGGTGACGTATCAAGGTGTTCGCACCCGCATCCCGCTCGCCGCCGGAGAGAACATCATCGCCGCCGGGGAGCGCGCCGGGCTCGAGCTGCCCCATGCCTGCCGCGGCGGCATGTGCTGCACCTGCCGCGCCATGCTGACCGCGGGCAAGGTGAGCATGGCCACCAACTACAGCCTGGAGCCGTGGGAGATCGCGGCCGGCTATGTGCTCACCTGCCAGGCCAGCGCGGCGAGCGCGGAGCTGGCGGTGGATTACGACCGGATGTGACAACGGGCCCGGCCGACCGGGCGGGAGAGCCGAGCATGAACGAAACGGAACCGACGGTGGCGCTGGGTCAGGACTACCCCGAGCTGCGCGATGCCGTGCGCCGCATCTGCGCGCGCTACCCGGGCGCCTACTGGCGCGGCCTCGAGGACCAGGCCGCCTACCCCACTGAGTTCATCGGCGAACTCACCGCCGCGGGGTTCCTCGCGGCACTGATCCCGGAGGAATACGGCGGGTCGGGGCTGCCGCTGCGCGCCGCCGCGGTGATCCTCGAGGAGATCAATGCCTCGGGCTGCGTCGCCTCGCAGGGCCACGCGCAGATGTATATCATGGGCACCCTGCTGCGGCACGGCAACGAGGAGCAGAAGCGCCGCTACCTGCCGGAGATCGCCGCCGGGCGGCTGCGGTTGCAGGCGTTCGGCGTCACCGAACCCACCACCGGGTCCGACACCACCCAGCTGCGCACGCGGGCGGAACGGCAGGGCGATCATTACCTCATCACCGGGCAGAAGGTATGGACCTCCCGCGCGCTGCACTCCGACATGATGTTGCTGCTGGCGCGCACCACTCCCGCCGATCAGGTAAAGAAGCGCAGCGAGGGGCTGTCGGTGTTCCTGGTCGACCTGGCGGCGAAGAACCAGGGCAAGGGGCTTGAGATCCGCCCGATCGAGGCGATGATCAACCACAACACCACCGAAGTGTTCTTCGACCGTTTCCCGGTGCCGGCGGAGAATCTGATCGGCCAGGAAGGCCAGGGGTTCCGCTACATCCTGGACGGGCTGAACGCGGAACGGATTCTGGTGGCGACCGAGGCGTTGGGCGACGGGCGGTGGTTCCTCAACAAGGCGACGCAATACGCGCGCGAGCGGGTGGTGTTTGGCCGCCCGATCGGCGCGAACCAGGGCGTGCAGTTCCCGCTGGCGCGGGCCTGGGCCGCGCTGGAGGCCGCCGACATGGTCTGCCGCCGCGCCAGCGCGCTGTTCGATGCGGGACGCGACTGCGGGGCGGACGCCAACATCGCCAAGCTGCTGGCCTCGGAGGCGGCGTGGCAGGCGGGCGAGGCGGCGATGCAGACCCTGGGCGGGTTCTCCTATGCCCGAGAATACGATCTCGAACGCAAATGGCGCGAGACGCGGCTTTATCAGATCGCACCGATCTCGACCAACCTGGTGCTGGCCTATGTCGGCCAGCACGTGCTCGGGCTGCCGCGGTCGTATTGAACGTGACCGGATCGCTGCTGCTCCCCACCGGGGCAGACGCGGTCTATTTCCCGATGGTCCGCGAGCGGCTGGGGCTGGACGGGCGCGGCTGGCGGGCCAGCCTGCGGTACGGCTGGCTCCAGGGCGATCTTTCAGCCGCCTGCGAGGCCGACCCGGGACGCGTGGAGTGACGGGCCGGCAGACCCGGGTTCCGAAGGAAGCTGGGTCTGCCGCGCGCAGGGTTGGCATGGCGGCTGCGCGCAAAACAAACGATAGCGGTCTTCTGCAGGAAGACTTGTTGATCACAGTGCGAACAGACGTCCCCAGCCTCGCACAAGCCGGGGATCGGCGCCGGAAAGGCGCAGCGCGCCCCAGATGGCGGTGGCGACGGTATCGAACACCGGCACGCCAAGCCGCGATTCGAGTTCGGCGACGAGCGGTGCTGCGTGCAGATTGGTGCAGATCACGGCGATCGCATCCGGACGCGCTGCCGCCACCTCGGTGACCATGCCCGCGATGGTCGCCGGCGCGACCTCGGCGAAGGAAAAATTGTCCTGCAGGCCGAGATGGCGTTCCGCGGCCGAGGCAACGCCGATCGCCGCGTAGTTCGCCAAAATCCGCGCCTGCACCGCGTCGAGATAGGGGGTGACGAACCCCACCCGCCGCGCCGGCAGCGCCGCGAGCGCCTCGTTCAGCGCCAGCATCGACGTGGTCGCCGCAATCCCGGTCGCCGCCGTGATCCGCACGCAGAGCCGGTGATCGGCCTCGAACCCGAGCCAGCCGGAGGAGGTGCCGTTCCAGACGATTGCGTCCATCCTCGCGTGCGCCAGCAATTCGGCCGCGGCGAGCAGCGGCGCGTCGTCGAACTGCGCCAGAGCGCGCTCCGAGAGCGCGATCTCGGTCACCGGGAAGCGCTGGAAATGTACCGAGACCTCGCCGAGCGGGGCGATCATCGCCTGGCTGATCGGCTCGAGCGCGGTGTTGGAGGAGGGCGTCAGCATGCCGAGGCGGATGCGGCGGGTCATGGTGGTCCTTTCCTGATCTGCCCCCCTTCATCGCCGAATTGCATTCATAATGCAATCCTGCTATCCCGCCGCCATGCCCGATACGATGCCCGCCCCGGTCCCGGACGGCTTGCCGCTGCGCGCCTCGATGCACGATCTGCTGATCCCGCGGCTGCGCGCCATGATCCTGGCGGGCGACCTCGCGCCCACCACGCCGATCTCGGAGCTGGCGCTCAGCCGGCGCTTCGGCGTGTCGCGCACGCCGCTGCGGGAGGCGCTGAAGGTCCTGGCCGCCGAGGGGTTGGTGCTGCTGCGCCCGCACCGCTCGCCACTGGTGGCCGGCGTCGATCCCGACCAGATCGCCGCCGTGTTCGAGACCCTGGCACCGCTGGAGGCGCTGGCCGCCCGGCGCGCGGCGGAGCGGTCGGACACGGGGGCAAAGGCGGAGCTGGCGGCGCGGCACCGGCAGCTGCTGGCGCTGCGCCGCGCCGGCGACCGCGCCGGCTATCTGCGCGGCAACCACGACTTCCATCTGCGCATCGCCGAGCTGGCCGGCAACGCCGTGCTGCGCGCGACGATCGCCGACCTGCTCGGAAAGATCCTGCGCGCGCGGGCCACCGCCAATCTCGATCCGGCGCGCTGGCGCCGCGCCGGGGCCGAGCACGCCGCCGTGCTGGCGGCGATCGCCAGCGGCGAGCCGGATCGCGCGGCGGCGGCGATGCTGACCCATTCCCTCAACACCGCGGCGGCGGTGCTGGAGGTTCTGCGAACGGCCGGGAGGCGGGCATGAGCGACTACGAACTGGCGATCCGTGGCGGCACTGTGGTGACCGAGAGCGATTGCTTCCGTGCCGATATCGGCATCCGCGGCGGGCGCATCGCCGCGATCGGCGAGCGCCTGGACGCCGCCGCCACGATCGCGGCCGACGGGCTGATGGTGCTACCGGGCGGCGTCGATAGCCATTGCCATATCGAGCAGCTGCGCCCCGACGGCAGCTCCGACGAGGAAAGCTTCACCACCGCCAGCGCCTCCGCGCTCGCCGGCGGGACCACCTCGGTCGTCACCTTCGCGATGCAGTTCAAGGGACATGGGCTGCGCGACACGCTGGCCGAATACCGCCGGCGCGCGCGGGCGGCGGCGATCGACTACGCCTTCCACCAGATCATCACCGATCCGACCGCGGCGGTGCTGGCCGAGGACATCCCGTTCGTCGTCGGCCAGGGGCTGCGCAGCCTCAAGGTGTTCCTCACCTACGACCCGCTGCGGCTCGACGATCGCGGCCTGATTGCGGTGCTGGCGGCGGCACGGCGCGCGGGCGCGCTGGTGACCATCCATTGCGAGAACGACGCCGCGATCGGCTGGCGCACCGAGGCGCTGCTCGCCGCCGGGCTGACGGCGCCGAAATACCATCCCGTCTCCCGTCCGGCGGTGGTGGAGCGCGAGGCCGCGTATCGCGCCATCGCGCTGGCCGAGCTGGTGGATCAGCCGATCCAGATCTTCCACGTCTCCTGCGCCGAGGTGGCCGAGGAGATCGCCCGCGCCCAGACCCGCGGGCTCAAGGTCTGAGCCGAAACTTGCCCGCATTACCTGACCTTGACCGAGCAGGACATGGATCGCCCGGGCTTCGAGGGGGCGAAATTCATGTGCAGCCCGCCGCCACGCGACGACGACGCCGCGAACGGGCTGTGGGATCACATCCGGCGCGGCACATTGGACGTGGTCTCCTCCGACCATGCCGGATTCAGCTATGCGGGACCGGACGGCAAGCGCGCGGCGGGCGAGGACGCGGCGTTCCGCGACATCCCAAACGGGCTACCCGGCATCGGCTCCCGCCTGCCGATCCTGTGGCACGAGGGGGTGACCAAGGGACGGATCTCGCCGAGCCAGTTCGTGCGCCTGACCGCCGCCGCGCCGGCGCGGCTGTTCGGCCTGACCGCGAAGGGGCGGATCGCGCCGGGCGCGGATGCCGACCTGGTGCTGTGGGACCCGGCGCGGCGGGTGCGGATCACGAATGCCGTGCTGCGGCACCGGATCGACTATACGCCGTACGAGGGGATGGAAGTGACCGGCTGGCCGATCATCACCCTGCGCCGCGGCGAGATCGCGATGCGCGATGGCGCGATTCTGGCTGAGCCGGGCAGCGGGCGCTTCCTGCCGCGCGGTCCCTATGCGCTGATCCGTCCGCGCGGCACGGTGCCGCATGGTTTCGATCCGGCGCCGCCCTCCGTCTCCGCCACCCCTGCCCGATGACGCATGGGTCGCGGGCCGGGCGCAGCCAGGGCCACGAATCCAAGTTCACCTGATCCTCTCGTCGAGGATTCCATCCAGGTACCCCGTATCCCACCCCGCGGCCTTGCGGCGCAGCCTGACGGAGTTCTTATCCGTGGCGGCCCGCACCAGATTGAGCGCGAAGTGGCGCACCACCGCCATGTTCTTCGCCCCAAACCCCTTTCGCAACCGCGACTGGTCGTCGTTGAAGGTGACATCCAGCACCCAGTGCAGCCGGTTCTCGATCCCCCAATGGCCGCGGACCGCCCGGCCCGCCGCCTCGGCGGTGAGCGTGGCGGAGGAGACATAGTAGCGGGTCTCGGTATGCGTCTTCTCGCCGCGCTGGACGCGGGCCTCGACGCGGACGATGCTGGCGACCCCTGGCAGCCGCAACTCGCCCGGGAAACGGCGCTCGCCCGCCAGCCAATCGACCTCGCGCATCACGCGGGTGGTGCGCTGCTCGACACGGCCGTGGCCCTTGCCGTGCGCGGTGTGGGTCTCGACGCTGCCCGGGAGCGCGTCGGTGAAGCAGGCCTCGATCTCGGCGCGCAGGCTGGGCTGGTTGGCCTTGACCGCCAGCAGGTAGTCGGCGCCGGCGTCGCGGATGGCTTTGGCGATGGTGCCGTTGGTGGCGATGGCGTCGATGGAGACCAGCGCGCCGCGCAGCCCGTCCTGCTCGGCGAGCCGGGCCAGCAGGACCGGGATGGCGGCGCGTTCGCTCGCCTTGTCGGGCACCGCTTCCTGACCCAGCACCAGGCGGGCGGTGGTGGCGAAGGCGGAGACCAGGTGGATCGGCGCCACCCCGGCGGGGCGGTCGTGGCTGCGGCGGGAGGTCTTGCCGTCGTTGGTGTCCCAAGCGGGGGCGACGAACTCGGGCCGATCGGGCCAGGTGGCGCGCACCCAGGCGGTGAACGCGGCCGAGAACAGGGCGGGGTTGATGCGGTTCATCAGGATGGTGAGCCAGCGGCCACCGGGCACGCCGAGGCGGTAGGGCAGGTGCTGGCGCAGGAACGCGAGATGCGCCTCGCCCCAGGCGGCGATGTGGTCGTAGTCGTCGCAGTCGGCGATGGTGGCGCAGACCACCAGCAGCAGGATCTCGGCCAACGGGTGGGCGATGCGGCGCACATCGCGCGGGTCGGGGATGGTGGCGAGGTGATCGAGGCGGATGGCGAGGCGGGACTTGCCGGGGAGGAGGTATGCGAGGGGGGGCATGAACGCGGCTCCGAATC
>JBMFXF010000077.1:11411-12689 GCA_049964515.1 Acetobacteraceae bacterium
CGAGGTGATCGAGGCGGATGGCGAGGCGGGACTTGCCGGGGAGGAGGTATGCGAGGGGGGGCATGAACGCGGCTCCGAATCGGGGGAGACGCATCGAATCGACAAAACCCAGGGGTGTCACCCGCTGTCACATGAGTTCGGTGCCCTGCACCCCGTCCATCGTCGTTTGACACTGCGGCTACACGACGCCAAATTGCGCGAGTTCGGGTTATACGCCGCTGATGGAAATCCGACGCCTCGCAGACCGCGACGACACGCAGCAGGCGAGTAGTGATGCCGCGCCGCGCGAGTCAGCATGAAAGACACGTGATGACCAGACCGCCTCGCCGATCGACATCGCAACAAGCCGAGGTCTTCATAAATAAACTGGAGGCGGCACGTCGCCAACTTGACGCAGCCATACGTATGACGTTCGCCAATGAGGACAAGTTGGCGATCCACACGGTCGCCGCAGCCGCCTATAGGATCGTGCGCGATCTTCTGGACAAGCGAGGACGCTCCGACCTGGAAGACCTTGTGGCTGCCGGCGTATATGTCACCGCCCGTGCTCTCGCGGCGGGCGAGCTACCGAAGACAGAACGAGACGATTTGACCCGAGATGCACCGTGGTTGCATGACAAGCTAATGGCCATTTCGGAAGAGATAAAACGAGGGGGTGCCGTCACACCCGATGAGATTCAGGTCCCCCTGGATCGCAGGGCCGAGTGGAGTAGACTGTCAGCTACAGCAAACTTCCTGAAGCACGCTGACCGAGATACCAAGAGCCACCTCTCGCTCGACGAGGTTAACAATGACGAAACCCTCATACGCGCGTGCGCTGCCTACGCAATGGCCGTTGGCCAGACACCGGATGATCTTCGCCAAACACCAGAGATGAGCGCATTTCATATTTGGTGGATTTCACTACATGATCCGGCCCAACTTGCGCGGGAGTACGGGGACAAGCTCGCCGACCAAATGCAGCAGCTAAGCCCGTCAAAGCGTCGCCGCGCGTGTCTCCGACTCATAAGATTATTCACCCGCTGGCGTTCGGAAGCCGCAGGTGGTTCTTCGATCAGGACGTAGCTTCCTGTTCGCGCCGACGGCGCATAAGTCAAGATTTCTGCTCCATATCCAGGGCCTTGATTCCTTATCCAGGGCCTTGATTCCTTGGGGCTTTTCCGTTGCGGAAATCTGGTGCAGATTAAACCCCATGATCTATGTTCGACTTTGCGCATTTTTGGGTTCTGGGCGAGCGGTCAGCGGATCGCCCAGAAGATGTCTTCAGCGGCGATGAAC
>JBMFXF010000078.1:0-12675 GCA_049964515.1 Acetobacteraceae bacterium
CAGATCGAGGCCTTCCGCTGCCGCCGGGGCAGCCTGACCGCCGAGCGGCGCAACCGCGGCTACACGTTATATAATGCCCGTTCCGGCGCTCCGGTCGCCCGGTTGCGGCCGACCGACACCGAAGCCCGCTTCCACGTGCTCTATTGGTCGCTCTGGAAGGAACGATGGGTCGCGTCCGGACCGCTCGGCCCGGCAAAACTCTCAATCGACCGAGCACTCGAGTTCATCGCCGCTGAAGACATCTTCTGGGCGATCCGCTGACCGCTCGCCCAGAACCCAAAAATGCGCAAAGTCGAACTGAGGGAAGGCGAGGGGGACAACGTCTTCCTCGCCGCTCCGAACTGGGGACGGCCCTCTGGCCTCGATCCGCCCGGTTGACCCGGCCGGCGGGAAGTGTCCAGGATACCCCCCGGTAGGGATGGTGATCCCAGCTCCGGTGAGGAAATCCAGGATGTCGCAGGCCGCACAAGTATCCCCCGCCGATTCCGGCGCGTTGTATGCCAGGCTCGAGGAGCGGATTCTCGCGCGCGATCAGGTGGGGGCGAGTGAGGTCTATTACGACCTGGTCCGGGCCGGCCGGCCGCTGGCCGAGATGGTGGGCCAGGCGGTGCGCATCCATGGGCCCTATACCCATGTTCCCTATCACCAGCGCATCGACGACGGCTACCCCAATTTCGTCAACAACGACCATTGTCTGCTTTCCGGCCGCGCCAGCCTGCATCTGAGCAAGCTGCTGGGCGGGGACCTGTCGGCGCTGCCGATGGCGCAGACGATCTGGTACATCCCGACCGGGCTCGACATCTGGAACCAGAAGATCGGCCGTGCGCCCGGCCATTACATGCGCGGCTTCCGCGGCGGGCCGGTGCAGAACCCGCCGCCGCCGCAGATCTGCTGGGCCGATCAGCAGCCCGAGCGGCTGGACGGCCCGATCCGCGAGCGGCTGGGCCATTGGCTCACCCTGGTCGAGCGCGGCGAGGTGCTGGAGGCGTATCGCGTCTTCCTGGGGCTGATGCAGGACAAGCCGCACCGGCGCGACGTGCTGGCCGAGCTTGCTTTCGCCGGGCTGATCGATGTGCAGGACCGGATGCTCTACAACCGCTCCTACACCACCGGCCACAAGGCGTATCGGGCCCGCGCCACGGTGGAGATCGGCGATGCGGTGGGCTGGGACAACGCGCATGACGTGGTCTATGCCGGCGCGCTGGATATCGCGGTGGGGCCGCGCTGGTATTCCACCTACGAAATGGCCTGCAACGTCGTGAAGATGTTCATCGACGGCGAGGCCCTGCACGCGGTCCCCTATGGCGGGGCCAGCGCGCGCGAGACCGCGCTGCTGGAGAACACCGAGCCGCTCGATGCCGCCGAGCAGGCGGGGTTGATCGAGGCGCTGATCCGGCAGCCGGAGCCGGCCTATGTCGAGGCGATCGTGAAACTGCTGCTGGCCGGGAAGGGGCCGCGGCAGATCCTCGACGTGATCCAGATCGCCGCCGCGCAGGTGGTGATCGCGACCGAGAAGGACACCAATTTCTCGATGCCGCAGCATTGCTACGAATACTGCAACACGCTGGGCTGGTTCTTCGATACGTTCAAGCATCCGTTGCGGCTCAAGCTGCTGTTCGTGGCAGCCGCCTTCCTCAATCGCGCCGCCGCGCATCAGCGCCTGACGGGCGATCTCAACGGCGGGGTGCCGAAGCCGCCGGCCGGGGCCGAGGGCATGTCCGCCGCCCAGCTGCTGGACCGGGTGGAGGCGGCGGTGCTGTCGCTGCACGGGCCGGACAGCCTGGCCTGGACGCGGGCCTATCTCGACAATGTGACCGATCGCGCGCCACTGGTGCGGCGGCTGGCGCTGGCCGCGTGCCGGCTGGGCAACGATCCGCACAACCAGGAGATCGCCCAGTGCATGTTGGAGGATTTCGGCAAGAACCGCTGCTCTGACCGGGATCTGCTGCTGCTGGCCGCGGCCCAGCACAGCGCCGTGCACCGCAAATATGGCGACCCTCAGGAGCCGGCGCGCCGGTTCGGTCAGGCGCTGGGTGTGGCTGGGCTGGGCTGACCCCGGCTACGACCACACCGCGCCGCGGGGCGGGTGGGCGCGGATCACCGCCTCGTTCACCTCCGCCCCCCAGCCGGGGCCGGTGGGGATCAGCAGCTCCCCGGCCGCGATCGTCGGCGGGGCGGTGACCAGCGCGTCCTTCCAGGCCACGTCGTCGATGTCGATCTCCATCACCCGGAAATTGGGGATCGCGGCGCAGAAATGCGCGCTCATCAGGCTGCCCAGGTGGCCATTGAAATTATGCGGCGCGACGTTGATCTCGTAGGTTTCGGCCATGGCGGCGATCTTCATCGCTTCCAGGATGCCGTTCCACGGCACGTCGATGATCGCCACATCGACCGCCTGCTGCTCGAAGAAGGGCCGGTACTGGCGGCGGCCGAACAGCGATTCGCAGGAGGCGATGCGGGTGCGCGAGCAGCGGCGGATATTCGCCAGCGCGGCGGGGTCGAAACTGTCCAGCTCGAGCCAGTCAAGGTCGAACGGCTCCAGCGCCTGGGCGATACGGATGTAGCCCTCGGGGCGGAAGTTGAAGTTGAGGTCGAGATGCAGCCCGACACCGGGGCCGGCGCCGCGGGCGAAGGCATCCGTCTGCGCCACCAGTGCCGCGATCAGCGCGCGGGAGACCGGCAGATCGGGTGCGAACGGGGCGTTGAACCCCGGCATGTAGAGCCCCGGGGTCTCGCCGAGGCGGAGGATGTTGGTCTTGAGCCCGGTGAACCCGGCGGCGGCGACCCGTGCTCCCTGCGCGGCGACGTCGTCGAGGCTGCGGATCGGCGTCGCCCCGGTCCAGGCGCGGAACTGCTCGCCGTGCAGCGCCTGATAGGTCCCGCAATGCGACCAGTAGAGCCGCAACCGGTCGCGGATCGGCCCGCCCAGCAATTCGTAAACCGGCACCCCGAGCGCGCGGGCTTTCAGATCGACCAGCGCGTTCTCGATGGCGGCGATCGCCTGCTGGTTGATTCCGCCCGGGGCGGCGCGGGTGACGCCGTGCAGGAACGCGGTGTGGCGTTCCACGGCCCGCGGGTCGGCGCCGATCAGCCGTTCGCCAAGCCGGCGGATCACCGCGGACAGCCCCTGCGAGCCGTAGGATTCCATGTATTCCGACCAGCCGACGAGGCCGATGTCGGTGCTGATCTTCAGGAACGAGAAATCCCGCCAGCCGCCGTCGCAATGCAGGTCCTCGATGCCGGTGATACGCATGGACATTGCCCTCGCTGCCGGCTTCAGCGTGGCACCGCGGGCGCGATCACGCCAGCACTTCGCCGGCCGCGATGCGTCGCCGGCCGCCTTCGGTATCGAGCAGCAGCGTGCCGTCGGCATCCAGCCCGGCGAATGTTCCCTCGAGCACGCCGGCTGCGGCCGGCCCGCCAAGCCGGACCCGCAGCATGGTTCCGGCCGGATGCGCCCGTGCCAGCCAGGCGGCGCGGACCGGCGCGAACCCGGCCTGTTCCCATCGCGCGAGCCAGGAGCCGAGGCTTTCCAGCAACCGTTGCAGCGCGGCTTCCGGGGACAACACCACCCCCTCCGCGGCGAGCGCGGTCGCGGGGTAGGGGGTATCCTCCGGCCGTACCGCGAGGTTGATCCCCATGCCCAGGATCGCCATGCCCGCGGCCTGTTCCACCAGCAGGCCGGCGATCTTGGCGCCGCGGGCCAGCACGTCGTTGGGCCATTTCAGGCCCACCGTGCCCGCGGGAAGGAATCCGCTCAGCAGCTCCGCCACCGCCACCGCGGCGACGAAGCCCAGTTCGGGCAGCCGCGCCGGGGGAACCGCGGGTTCCAGCAGCACCGAGGCGTAGAGATTGCCCACCGGGCTGGTCCAGCCACGGCCGTGGCGGCCGCGCCCGGCGGTCTGTTCGGCGGCGGTGATGACAAGGCCGGGCGGGGCGCCCGCGGCGGCGAGGCGCCGGGCCTCGTCGCTGGTGGAGCCCACGCGGGGGCGGCGGTCGATCAGGAAGGTCAGCATGGCCCGGTGCTTGCGCCCGACCGGTGGGGGCGGCAAGGGGAACGGATGGAGCTCGCCGATTTCGACTTTCCCCTGCCACCCGACCGGATCGCCCAGCACCCCGCCCGCCCGCGCGAGGCGGCGCGGCTGCTCGCGGTGGGCGCCACCTTGGCCGATCATCACGTGCGTGATCTGCCGGCACTGCTCGCCCCCGGGGATATCCTGGTCAGCAACGACACCCGGGTGATCCCGGCACAGCTGACGGCGCGGCGGAGGGCGGCGCGGATCGGTATCACGCTCGATCGGCCGCTGGCCGATGGCTCCTGGCACGCGCTGGCGCGCAATGCCCGCAGGCTGCGGGCGGGCGAGCGGCTGAGTTTCGAGGGCGCGCCGGCGCTGACCGCCGACGTCGCTGCGCGCGAGGCCGACGGCGGGGTGCGGCTGGTCTTTTCGCTGGCCGGCGCGGCGTTCGCCGAGGCGTTGCGCCAGGCCGGGTCGCTGGCGCTGCCGCCCTATATCGCCCGGCCCGCCGGCCCCACGGCCAGCGATGCCAGCGATTACCAGACCGTGTTCGCGCGCACCGACGGTGCCGTCGCCGCGCCCACCGCCGGGCTGCATTTTACCCCGGGTCTGCTTGCCGCGTTGGACGCACGCGGGGTGCAGCGGGCCACGCTCACGCTGCATGTGGGTGCCGGAACCTTCCTGCCGGTGCGGGAGGGCGACCCGGCGGCGCACCGGATGCACCCCGAACGGGGGGTGCTGGACGCGGTGACCGCGGCTTCCATCAACACGGCCCGCGCCGCCGGCGGGCGGGTGGTGGCGGTGGGCACCACCAGCCTGCGGCTGCTGGAGACGGCCTGCGGGGCGGACGGGATGCTACGCCCGTTCGACGGCGAAACCGATCTGTTCATCCTGCCCGGGTATCGGTTTCGCGCCGTGGACCGGTTATTGACCAATTTTCACTTGCCGCGTTCGACCCTGTTCATGTTGGTGAGCGCCTTCGCGGGACTGGCGCGGATGCGGGCGGCCTATGCCCATGCCGTCGCCGCGGGCTACCGGTTCTACTCCTACGGCGATGCCTGCCTGCTCGATCCGGCCCGGCCGGAATGAGCGGCGGGGACAAGTGGCGGGCGATGTTGCCCCCGTGCTAGAAGCCGCGCGCGGCGATAAGGGATCCGAGAATGACACGCACCCGCCTGTTGAGCGCCACACTGATTGCGGCCTCGGTCGCGCTCGGCGTGGGGCTGGCTCCGCCGGCCCATGCCGCGAACTACATTCCCCGTGCCGAGGCGGCGATGGCGAAGGGGGATCTGGAAACCGCCCAGATCGAGCTGCGCAATGCGGTGCGTGCCGATCCGCAAAGCGGCCTGGCGCGCTACCTGCTGGCCCGGGTCGAGCTCGAGAAGGGCAACCCCGCCGCCGCCGAGACCCAGGCCGAGGCGGCGCGCAAGCGCGGCTACAATCCGCGGCTGGTGATCCCGTTGCTGGCCCAGTCGATCCTGTCGCAGAACCGGCCGCAGGCGCTGCTGGATAAGCTGAAAGCGAACGGGAAGGATAAATCGGTCGATTCCGACATCGAGGTGGCGCGCGGGTCGGCCTATCTCACGCTCACCGAGCTGGCCAAGGCGAAGGCGGCGTTCGCGCGGGCCGAGGCGCTCGATCCGTCGAACTCGGTGGCCTGGTTCACCGACGCCCGGCTGACCCTGGCCGAGGGCAAGGTGGACGCGGCGAAGCAGAAGCTGATGCGTGGGTTGGCGGCGGCGCCGCAGTCGGTGCGCGGGCGCACTCTGCAGGCGCAGATCATGGCGATCCAGCACGACATCCCGGGCGCCCTCAAGCTGCTGGGGACGGTCATCGCCCAGCGCCCACCGGCGCTGCCGGCCCGGCTGCTGCGCGCCAATCTGCTGATCGCGCAGGGCAAGTTCGGCCCTGCCACGGCTGACGTTGCGTTCGTGCTGCATGTGCTGCCGGGCAACGCCGAGGCGATGTTCCTGGAAGCGGTGCTGATGCACCAGTCCGGGAAGAACCAGGAGGCGGACCAGGTGCTGGACCGCCTGCAACCGATGTTCCGCACCCTGGTGAAGGGCTGGTTCCTGCAGGCCGCGGTGAAGGACAGCCTGGGGCAGGAGGAAGCCGCCGCCGCCTCGGCCCGCCATTATGTCGCGCAGGTGCCGGACGACCCGAACGGGGCCAAGCTGCTGGCCTCCATCGAGTTCAAACTGCACCACCCGGAGCGGGCGATCCCGCCGCTGGCGCGGCTGGTGGCCGATCATCGGGCCGACGCGCAGGTCTATGACATGCTCGGCCGCGCCTACGCCGCGGTAGGCGACCCGGCCCAGGCCTCGAAGGAGTTCGAGCAAGCGGCCAAGCGGGCGCCGAAGGACGTGGGGGTGCGCACCCAGCTTGCCTCCACCTTGCTGCAAAGCGGCCACGCCGACGCGGCGGTGAGCGAGCTCGATCAGGCGCTGGCGTTGGCGCCGAAGCAGCCGCAGGTGGGGGAGGCGCTGTTCCTCGCCGCGCTCAAGACCGGCGACATGGACAAGGCGGCGGCGGCACTCAAGCGGGTGCGCGCCGCGCAGGGCAATACGCCGGTGGTGCAGAACCTCCAGGGGCTGCTGGAACTGGCGGAGCTCAATCTGCCGCAAGCCAAGGCGACATTCTCCGCCATCGTGAAGGCGGACCCGAAATTCGCCCCGGCGCGGATCAACCTGGCGCGCACCCTGGCTATGCAGGGGGACAATCAGGCCTATCAGCGCGAGCTGGCGACGCTGCTGGCGGGCGCGCCCGCCTCCGAGCCGGCTCTCACGTTGCTGGTGAATGCCCGCGTCAGCGCCGGCGATCTGGCCGGGGCCATCCGGCTGCTCGAAGCAGCGCACCGTGCGCAGCCGAAATCCATCCCGCTCGTGCTGCGTCTGGGAGATCTTTACATCCAAGACCATCAGCCAGGCAAGGCGCTGGGGTTGGTCGGCGAGATGTCGCCGGCGGCACTGCCCGGCCCGGCGCTGCTGGGGCTGCAGGCAGCCGCGCAACTGGCCGAGCACGACGATAAGGCGGCCGAGACGACGCTGGGCGCGTTGCTGACCGCGGAGCCGCACGCGCTGGTGGCGCGGCGCGAACTGGCCGCGCTCAAGATCAAGGATGGCGACTACGCCACCGCGCGGGATCTCATCAAGGCGGGGATCGGACTCGATCCGAACAACTACCAGCTTTATCTGGACTATTCCCTGATCGACCTGAAAGCGAAGAACCTCGACGCGGCGATCGCCACCGCGCGTACGTTGCGCGATCAGGACCAGGGCTTTGCCGTGTTGCAGGCGCTGCCGGGGGATGTGGCGATGGCCGCCAACCAGCCGCAGCGGGCGCTCAAGGAGTATCGCGATGCGTTCTCCATCGGTCCCTCGCTGCTGTTGAGCGCGCGTATCGCCGGCGTCTATGAGCGACTGGGCAAGCCCGCGAAGGCTGCCGACGAGCTCAAATCCTGGCTTGCCAAGCATCCGGACGATGTCGGCGCGATGCGGCTGCTCTCGGGGATCGACATCGGCCGCAAGGACTATGCCGAGGCCAAGCTGTATCTGAAGCAGATTCTGGCGAAGGCGCCGCATGACGGACCGACCCTCAACAACCTGGCCTGGATCGACCAGCAGCTGGGCGAGGCCAAGCAGGCGCAGAGCTATGCCGAGCAGGCCTACACCCTCGCCCCGGGCGCGGAGACCGCCGATACCCTGGGCTGGATCCTGGTCAACAACGGCAATCCCGCGCGCGGGGTGATCCTGCTTCGCCAGGCGCACGCCGGCTCGGCCGATCCGCGCATCGCCTATCATTTCGCGGTAGCGCTGAACGACACCGGCGATCACATGGCGGCGGTTCCGTTGCTGCGCCAGGTGGTGGCATCGAAGGCGCATTTCCACGAGAAGGCGGATGCGCAGGCGCTGCTGACCAAGCTGACCAAGGGGTCGTGAGCGAACCGATCCGGCTGCTGAGTTTCAGCACCCTCTACCCGAACGCCGCCCAGCCGACGCACGGGGTGTTCGTGGAGAACCGGCTGCGCCAGCTGGTGGCCGGCGGGCAGGCGGAGCTGCGGGTGCTGGCGCCGGTGCCGTGGTTTCCCTGCGCCTCCGAGCGCTTCGGGCGCTGGGCGGTGTATGCGCGGGCGCCGCGGGTGGAGCGCCGGCACGGAATCGAGCTGGTCCATCCGCGCTTTCCGGTGATCCCCAAACTCGGGATGTCTCTGGCGCCGTGGCTGCTTTACCGGGCCTCGTTGCCGGCGGCGCGGCGGCTGGTGGAGGCGTTTCGCCCGCACGCGATCGACGCCCATTATATGTATCCCGATGGGGTCGCCGCGGTCCGACTGGGGCGTGCGCTGGGGCTGCCGGTGGTGGTGACGGCGCGCGGCACCGATGTGAACCTGATCCCCGACTATGCGCTGCCACGCCGGATGATCCGGGGGGCGATCGCCGGGGCGGATGGGCTGATCGCGGTCTCGGCGGCGTTGCGGGATGCGCTGGTGGGGCTGGGTGCGCCGGCGGAGAAGGTCACCGTGCTGCGCAATGGGGTGGATCTGCGGCTGTTCCGCCCGCCGGAGGATCGTGCCGCTGCTCGCGCGGCGCTGGGGCTGGCCGGGCCAACCCTGGTTTCGGTGGGGCACCTGATCCCGCGCAAGGGGCACGACCTGGTGATCGCGGCATTGGCCGCGTTGCCCGGCTGGTCGCTGATGATCCTGGGGGAGGGGCCGGAACGGGGCCGATTGGAGGCGCTGGCCGCGGCCCCGTCGGTGGCCGGGCGGGTGCGGCTTCTGGGGGCGCGTCCTCATGCCGAGCTGCCGGCGATCTACGGCGCGGCGGATCTGCTGGTGCTGGCGTCCTCCCGCGAGGGCTGGGCCAATGTTCTGCTTGAGGCGATGGCCTGTGGCACGCCGGTGGTGGCGAGCGACATCTGGGGCAACCCCGAGGTGGTGCGGGCGCCTGAGGCAGGACGAATCGTCCCGCGCACGCCGCAGGCCATCGCCGATGGGGTGCGGGCGCTGGCCGCGGCGATGCCGGAGCGCGCCGCTACCCGGGCCTATGCGGAGGGGTTCGGCTGGGAACCCACCACCGAGGGGCAGTTGGCGCTGTTCCGCCGGATCATCGCAGCGGCGGGAACAGCGGCGAAATAGGTGGTGGCACGTCCAGCACCGGGTCCAGCGGGCTGCCCCAGAACCGGTTGCCGGCGCGGGCGAGCAGCAGCAGATCGGCCTTGATCCAGGCCAGTGCCCGGGCCCGGGCGGCCGGGGAGGCCGGGCCGCCGGTCAGGATGAGGCTGCGCAGGGCGGGCAGATCGGCCCGCTGCGGGCGGGGCGTGGCCAGGGTTTCCAGCGCCGCGGCGGGCAGGATCAGCACGCTGGCCGCGGTGGCAGCGGCGGCGGCGAGTGGGTCCTTGGTGGTGATCTCGAAACGGGCGATGTTGGCGCGGGCTGCGGCCCAGGGTTCGGGCGGGACGCCGGCGATCAGCACGGTGTCGGCGGGGCGGAAATCGGCCCAGAGCAGCAGGTCGGCGCGCGCGATTGGGCCGGGGCCGGCGCAGCTGTCGAAGCGGGCGCGGGCAGCCATCGGGGCGGCGGCCACCGCCGCGGCGAGGCCGGCCCAGCCGGTCGGTGCGGATGCCGGGGGGGGGCGAATGAGCGGGGTGAGCGCGCGCAGGAAGGCCCAGGCGTTGGTGGCGGCGATCCGTTCCGGGTTGGGGATGAGAAGCGGGGCGGACATGGGGGATTGATCGGTGGCGGGGGGGCCTGTATATGCCGGCTCCCGCCTGGACGGGGCCATAGCTCAGTTGGGAGAGCGCCTGAATGGCATTCAGGAGGTCAGGGGTTCGACTCCCCTTGGCTCCACCAGCCTGGCCGGCCGGCCCTCACGCTCCAAGCTGCGTCGCCAGATCCTCGATATCCGCCGCCACCACATCCCAGGCCTGATCGGCGGCGTAATCCCGCTTCTGATGCGGCCCGTATTCGGCTGGGCGGGGGAAAAACGCAGTCATCAGGCCGCAGGCCCGTGCCGCCGCCAGGTCCCCATTATGGGCCGCCGCCATCATCACCTGGCCCGGTTCCAGATCCAACAACCGCGCCACACCCAGATAGGTTTCCGGGTCGGGCTTGTAATGGCCGAACAGGTCGGAACCGAACACCATGTCCCACGGCAAGCCCGCGTGCTTGGCCATGTTGGTCAGCAGGGCGACGTTCCCGTTCGACAACGGCCCGATGATGAACCGCCGTTTCAGCCGCGTCAGCCCCGCCACCGCGTCCGGCCACGGGTTCAGCCGGTGCCAGCCGCGGTTGATATGGGCCAGCTCCGCCTCGGTCAGACCGGTTATTCCGAACTCGACCACCAGCCGGTCCAGCGAGGCGCGGTGCAGGTCATCGAGCCGGGTCCAGCCGACCGCGCCCTCGCGCACGCGCTGCATGGAGGGGTGGTAGGCGGCGCGCCAGGCGTCCACCAGCGCGGCCCAGTCCGCCGCGATCCCCCACGACCGACCGAACGCGGTCAGTTCCGCGATCAGGCTGGAACGCCAGTCCACCACTGTCCCGAAGGTGTCGAACACGATAGCCGCCGGCATTGCCCTGGCCGCCATGGCTGCCTCCCGTTATGTCGGGGGCAGTATGCACGCCGCCGCTCCGCTGACCATGCCGCCATGAGGAACAAGCTGCGCCCGGAGCGGGCGCCGCGCTGGCTGGCGCGCCTGGCCTCGCTTTATCTTCGGTTCGTGATGCGCACCACGCGCTGGACCATGGTGGGAGCCGAGAATCTGGCCCCGTATCTGCGCGAGGCGAATGTGATCGTGGCGTTCTGGCACGAGCGGCTGGCGGTGATGCCCGCGTTCTGGCTGCACTGGCTCGCCCAGGTGCCGCCCGGAAGCATCCACATCCATCTGCTGGTCAGCCCGCACCGCGACGGTCAACTGATCGCGGAGATCCTGCGTCCGTTCGGGATGGACAGCATCGCCGGGTCCTCCAACCGGCGTGCGGTGGCGGGGTTGAAGGCGGCGCGCGACCGGCTGGGGCCGGGGCAGATCGTCAGCATCGTCCCCGACGGTCCGCGCGGCCCGGCGTTCACCACCGCCCCCGGCGTGGCGGCGCTGGCGGCGCTGACCGGGCGGCCGATCCTGCCGATCTCGGCCCAGACCACCCGCCACCGGCGCACCCGGGCATGGGACCGGATGATCGTGCCGCTGCCGTTCGGCCGCGGCACCCTGGCCTGTGGTCCGGCCATCCACGTCGCGCGCGACGAGGTGACTTCGGCATTGCCGCGGATCGCCGCGGCAATCTCCGAGGTGGCGCGGTTGGCCGATCTCGGGTGCGGGTTGTGATGGCGTGGGGGCATGATGGAGGGACCGCGGGCGTTCCCCTCCTTCGGGTCCCGTGCGGCTCTCCCCCATGACCGCCGCGCGCCTGGTCTGGTCCACCGCAACCACCGCGGCCTCGCCGTTGTTGCGGCTGCTGCTGTGGCGCCGCGCGGGGCGAGGGAAGGAAGAGCGCGGGCGGCTGGCGGAGCGGCGCGGCGCGGGAGGTGGTGAGGGTCCCGTCGGGCGGATTCTCTGGCTTCATGCGGCGAGTGTGGGCGAGGCGGTCTCCGTGCTGCCGGTGCTGGCGGAACTGTTGCGCCAGGACGGCGGCGTGGGGGTGGTGCTGACCACCGGCACGGTGACCTCGGCGCGGCTGGTGGCAGGGCGGATCGCGGCGGAGGGATGGGGGGAGCGGGTGGTGCATCGCTTCGCGCCGCTCGATGTGCCGCGTTGGGTGGCGCGGTTTCTGGATCATTGGCGGCCGGTGGTGGCGGGGTTCGTCGAAAGCGAGATCTGGCCCAATCGGCTGGTGGCCTGCCAGCGGCGGGGGATCCCGGTGCTGGTGCTGAACGGGCGGCTTTCGGCGCGCAGTTTTGCCCGTTGGCGGCGCGTGCCGGGCCTCGCGCGGGAGCTGCTGGGCACGGTTGCGGTGGCGGCGCAGAGCGATGCCGACGCGGCGCGGTTTCGTGCGCTCGGTGCTGGCCAGGTGACGATGCCCGGGAATCTCAAACTGGCGGCGCCTGCATTGGCGGCCGATCCGGCCGAGCTCGGGCGGCTGCGCGCGCTGCTGGCGGGGCGGCCGGTGTGGGTGGCCGCGAGCACGCATCCCGGCGAGGAAGCACTGGTGCTGGCGGCGCATCGGGCGCTGGCACCGGATTGGTCTGGGCTGGTGACGATCGTCGCCCCCCGTCATCCCGAACGCGGGGCGGAGGTGGCGGCGGCAATGACCGGTGCGGCGGTGACACGCCGGGGTGCCGGCGAGGACCCGCCTCCGGGGGGGGTGTGGGTGGCGGATACGCTCGGGGAACTCGGGTTGTGGTATCGGCTGGCGCCGGTGGTGGTTGTGGGGCGGTCGCTGCTGCCGCCCGGGGGCGGGCAGAACCCCTATGAACCCGCGCGGCTGGGGTGTGCGGTGGCAACCGGACCGCTAGTGGCGAATTTCGAGGGGCCGGTGGCGGATCTGCGGGCGGCGGGGGCGCTGGAGGTGGTGGCGGATGCGGCCGCCTTGGCTCGGTTCGTGGCGGCGATGCTGGCCGATCCGGCGGTGCGCGCGGCGATGGGCGCGCGGGCGGCGGCCGCGGCGCGCGGGGCGGATGCACTGCCCGGGCAGCTGGCCGCGGCCTTGCTGGCAGGGCGGCTGTGATGCACC
>JBMFXF010000079.1:0-12654 GCA_049964515.1 Acetobacteraceae bacterium
GCCCTGGCTGCCCGATCTCACGCTGCGCGATCTTCGCCTCGGCGCGCATACGCTGGATATCCGCTTCTCCCGCGAGGGCGACGTGACCCGCCACGAGGTGCTGCGCGGCGATCCGGCGCTGGTGCAGGTCCGCGACGCGGGCGAGCTGCGCCGGCGGCTGCGCGACGGGAGCGCGGCATGACCGCTGCCCCAATGACCACCGGGGAGGCGGTCGTCGCCGCCTTGATCGGTCACGGCATCGACACGCTCTACGCGCTGCCGGGCGTGCATAACGACCCGCTGTTCGACGCCTGCGCCCGCACCCCCGAGCGGATTCGCGTGCTGCATCCGCGCCACGAGCAGGCCTCGGCCTATATGGCGCTGGGGGCGGCGCTGGCGACGGGGCGGGCGCAGGTCTGCGCCGCGGTGCCGGGGCCGGGGATTCTCAACACCGCCGCCGCCCTGTTGTGCGCCTGGGGAATGGACGCGCCGGTGCTGGCGCTGGCGGGGCAGATCCCCAGCTTCGCGATCGACCGCGGCCTCGGCTACCTGCACGAGCTGCCCGACCAGCTCGGGCTGTTGCACCACCTGACGAAATTCGCCGCCCGCATCCGTGCTCCCGGCGAGGCGCCGGGTCTGATCGCCGCCGCGCTGGGCGCCGCCGCCACCCCGCGCCGGCGCCCGGTCGCGCTGGAATGCGGCATCGATGTCTGGGGGGCGCGGGCTCCGGTGGTGCCGGTGGCGCCTCTTCCGCCGGCGCCCGTCGTTATCGACGCGGCGGCGATCGAGCGCGCCGCGGCGCTGATCGCGAAGGCCGAGCGACCCATGATCGTGGTCGGCGGCGGCGCGCTGGACGCGGCCGACGGGGTCCGCGCGCTGGCCGAGCGTCTCGCCGCGCCGGTGATGAGCTTCCGCCGCGGGCGGGGGATTCTGCCCACCGCGCACCCCCTCGCGGTCTCGGTGACCGAGGGCCACCGGCTGTGGCAGACCGCCGATCTGGTGATCGGTATCGGCACCCGGATGTTGCGTCCGCTGGCGGATTGGGGGACCGATGCCGGGCTGCGGGTCATCCGCATCGATGCTGACCCGGAAGAACCCGGGCGCCAGCACGCGCCCGACGTGGCGCTGGTGGGGGATGCGGCGCCGGTGCTCGCGGCGTTGCTGGCCGCCCTGCCGACCCCGCCGCGCCCGGCGCGCGCAGGCGAACTCGCCGCGCTGCGTGCCTGGTTCGCCGAGCGCCTGGCCTCCCTCGCGCCGCAGCTCGGGTTTCTGCGCGCGATTCGCGCGGCACTGCCGGCGGACGGGATCCTGGTGGAGGATGTCACCCAGCTCGCCTTCGTGGCGCGGCTGGCGTGGGAGGTGGACGCGCCGCGGCGGTATATTTCGCCAGGGTATCAGGATGCGCTGGGCTGGGGCTACGGCACCGCGCTGGGGGCACAGGCGGCGCTGCCGGGCCGGGCGGTGGTGGCGGTGCTGGGCGATGGCGGGTTTCTGTACCAGGCGGCCGAACTCGCCACCGCCATGCGCCACCGGCTGCCGGTGGTGGCGGTGGTGATGGACGACGGCGCGTTCGGCAATGTCCGTCGCATCCAGCAGCAGGCGTTCGGCAACCGGCTGATCGCCTGCGATCTGACCAACCCGGATTTCGTCGCGTTTGCGGAAAGTTTCGGCGCGCGCGGCTGGCGGGCCGACACGCCGGCGGCGCTGGAGCAGGCGCTGCGCGCGGCGCTGGCTTCCGGCGGCCCGGCGGTGATCCATGTGCGGGTGGGCGAGCTGCCGAGCCCGTGGGGGATGATCGGGCTCCCCCGGGTGCGCGGCCCGGCCGGCCGGCCGGCGTTTCCGTGACGCCTGTGCGGTGACGCCTGTGCGGTGACGCCTGTGCGGTGACGCCTATTCGGGCGGCGCCATCGACTTGATGAGGTCGAACACGCGCTTGCGTACCGCCGGGTCCTGGATGCGGTAGTAGGCGCGGACCAGTTCCAGCGTCTCCCGCCGGCTCATGGTGTCGTCACCGAACGGGTCCTGCGTCTCCGCCAGCCCGTGCATCCGCCGCGCCGACAGCGCCAGCGGGCCGGCGACATTGTCGGGCATGTCCTCGAAGAAATAGCTGATCGGCACGTCCAGCACCCGGGCGAGGTCGAACAGCCGCGAGGCGCCGACGCGATTCGCCCCGCGCTCGTATTTCTGCACCTGCTGGAAGGTCAGGCCGATCTGGTCGCCCAGCCGTTCCTGCGACAGGCCGAGCAGGGTGCGGCGCAGGCGGATGCGGGTCCCGACATGGACATCGATCGGGCTCGGTCGCCCCTCGCGGTCCGCCGGGGGCGGCAGCGGGGGCAGGTCGGCGGCGCCGGGTTCGATTTCTTCAAGCACCGGAATCTCCCTTTCGGAGTCGGACATCATCTGTGGTCCCCAACCTACAGTAGCATGAAGCGTTAGGGAAGCGTAAATCCACAACCCCGAATTGTCAATGCGCGCGGGGATTGTGACGTTGTTTTGTGCAGCGCGACATCATCTCATGCGGTGAAACGGCGCCCGGCCAGCCCGAGCCCCAGCATCGCCAGCGCCAGCCCGAACGGAATCCACAGCCCCAGCCGCGCGAACAAGGTCGCCGGCAGCGCCCCCGGCACCGGCGCGACCAGCGCCCCCCTGCGGTCCAGCCCCAGCCGCGCCACCAGCCGCCCGCGCGGGCCGAACACCGCGGAGATGCCGGTGTTGGCCGCGCGCAGCAGCGGCAGGCCTTCCTCCACCGCGCGCAGCCGCGCGGCCACCAGATGCTGGCGCGGGCCGGTGGAATCGCCGAACCAGGCGTCGTTGGTCACATTCACGAGCAGCGACGGGCGATGGCCCGGCTGGACGATCTCGCCGGGGAAGATCGCCTCGTAGCAGATCAGCGGGCCGATCGGCGGCAGCCCGGGCAGGCTCAGCGTGCGCGGCCCTGGCCCGGGGGCGAACCCGCCGCCCGGCACCAGCTGGATCGGCAGCGGCAGCCAGTCGGGCTGATATTCGCCGAACGGGACCAGGTGGTGCTTGTCGTAGATCCCGGCGACGATGCCGGCGCCGGTCAGCGCGAACAGCGAATTGCGGGGGCGGCGATGGCCGCCGAAGCGCACCGCGCCCACCAGCGCCACCACCCGCGCCGCGGCGGGCCCTTCCGTCGCGCCGCCCGCCGCCGCCGCGATCGCCTGCCGCACCGGCGGCTCGGAGCCGAGCAGATAGGGCGAGGCGGTCTCCGGCCAGACCACCAGCGGTCGCGCGGTTCCGGGTTGATCGGCGCGGGCCTCGGCGACGCCGGCGCGGGTCAGGCGCAGGTAGCGGGCGAAGATCTGCGCGGCGACGGCGCGGTCCCATTTCTGGCCCTCGGCCACGTCGCCTTGCACCAGCACCGCGGTCAGGCCGGGCGGCTTCGGCGCCGGCCAGGACAGGCGCCACAGGCCGAAGCCGAACCAGGCCGCCAGCAGCAGCAGCGCCGCGGCGCGTCCCCGCCGGCCCCAAAGCGGCGCGCCGGCCAGCAGCAGGGTGCCCAGGGTGAGGCCGTGAACGCTTACGAGCGCGGCCGGTTGCAGGAAAATCTCGCCCAGCCGGCCCGGAAACGCCCAGTCCGCGCCCCACAGGTTCCAGGGGAAGCCGGTCAGCGCGAACTGGCGGGCGAGATCGGTCAGCACCCAGGCCCCGGCCAGCGCCGGCACCCGCGGCCAGCCGGGGCGGGCCAGCCGCGCCACGCCCGCGGCGGCGGCGATGAAGGCCGCCATCGCCGCCGCCAGCGCCGGCACCGCCAGCGGCACCAGCCACCAGAACTTCGCCGCCTCCACCAGGATCGCCTCGGTCACCCAGTAGAGGCCCAGCAGGTTGTTGCCGAAACCAAACCAGAAGCCACGCCGCGCCGCCTGGCGCACCCCGTCGGCGGACCCGATCAGCACCAGCAGCCCGGGCACCGCCACCAGCAGCGCCGGCAGCAGGAACAGCGGCGGCAGCGCCAGCGCCGAGAGTACGCCGAGGCCGGCCGCCGCGGCATCCGCCCGCGCCCCCCGCTGCGCGGCGAGCCACGCCGGCGCCCGCCGCCAGCCGCGCGGCGCGGTCGCTGCGATCGCCTCCGCGCTCACGCCGGCCCGTCCGCCTGGCGTTCGTAGTGGCGGAAATATTTGTCGGTCACCAGCGCGGTCTTGACCACGATCGCCACATCGACGGTGTTGAAATCATGGTCGATCACGGCGCCCTCGCCGACGAACCCGCCGAGCCGCAGATAGCCCTTGATGAGCGGCGGCAGCAGCGCCAGCCCCTGGCGCACGGTGACTGCCTCCGCCGGCAGCCGGCGCATCTCGACATAGCGGTCGGGCAGGGCGCGCGGGCGCAGCGCCGGCGGGGCCAGGTGATGCGTGGCCAGGTAGGTGAGCGCCGGAGCCAGCGCGTCGGGGTCGGTGCCGTGCAGGCTGGCCACGCCGAACATCAGGTCCACATGGTTGTGGAACACATAGGCGGCGATGCCCTGCCACATCAGCTGCATGGCGGCGCGGTTGCGCCAGGCGGCATCGACGCAGGAGCGGCCGAGCTCCAAAAGCCCGCCCGGCTGCGCCAGCAGCGGGGACAGATCGTATTCGGCGGCGGAATAGAACCCGCCGGCCGCCGCCGCCGCCTCGCGCCGGATCAGCCGGTAGGTGCCCACCACCGCGGGCGCCGCGGGGTCGGAATGATCCAGCACCAGCAGGTGATCGGCCACCGCGTCGTAGCGGTCGCGGTCGCGCCGGCTGGCCGCCGCCTCGGGCGACGGGTGCGCGCCCATCTCCTCGTAGAACACGCGATAGCGCAGCGCCTCGGCGGCGTCGCGCTCGGCGTCGGTCTCGGCCAGGCGCACCCCCAGCGGGCCGGCGCGCAGCTCGGCGAAGCCGCTGCTCATGGTGCCCCGTTGGGCGTTCCGTCGGGCGCGCTTTCGTGGGCGCGACGGGGGCGGCCGGCGCGGCGGGCGAACAGTTCGAGCCGCAGCGAGACCAGCTCGAAGCCCAGCCGCTCCGCCACCAGGCGCATCAGCCGGTCCTGTTCCTGGTCCTGGAACTCGATCACCTTGCCGGTGTCGATGTCGATCAGGTGGTAGTGATGGCCCTGGTCGGACGGTTCGTAGCGGGCCCGCCCGCCGCCGAAATCGCGCCGTTCCAGGATGCCCTGCTCTTCCAGCAGCCGCACCGTGCGATAGACGGTGGCGATCGAGATCCGCGCGTCCAGTTTTGTGGCGCGGCGGTAGAGCTCCTCCACATCGGGGTGGTCGGCGGCGGCGGACAGCACGCGCGCGATCACCCGGCGCTGGCCGGTCATCTTCAGGCCCCGTTCGACGCACAGACGCTCGATCCGAGATTCCACGGCCTTCCCCGCAGCCCGCTTCGGGGCGGGCCGGGCATACCACCGCTCCGCCGGAGGGGGAAGCAAACCCGGCTTGCTAAAGCAGGCACAGCGCCGCCAGTTCCCGCCGCAGCGCCGGCGGCAGTCCGGCCTCGCCGGACGGGTCGGCGCGGGTGAGGTCGGGCGGGGCGGCGGCGGGCGCGAGATAGCGCCAGCCCTGGAACGCGCGCACCCGGGAGGGGCAGACCGGCACCAGCGCCGGGTCCAGCAGCAGGGCGGCGCAAGCCGAGCCGTCCTCGTATTGCGCGGCGATGACGTCGGTCAGGCGTTGCCGCGCGGTCAGCATCCCGCCGATCACCCAATAGATCGACCCGCCATCGGCCAGCTCGGCGGCGCGGCGGGGGAACTGGCGGGTGCGGTGGCAGAGCGGCGGGTGGGCGGCGGCGCGCTCCGCCTGGATCGCGCGCAGATGCTCGAGATCGCGCACGCCGACGGCGAGTTTCACCAGATGCAGCATGGCGGGCGACTCCGCGCTTGGACCGGGGCGAATAGCATACCGCGGGATGCAGCTTCTGTGGCGATCGGGTCACGGTTCGGTGACAGCGTGGTGGCGGCGGGGAGGGTGGCCTCGACGGCGGACGGGATTGGTCGCAGAGTGATAAGGTCTCTGGCGCGGTCCCTGGCGGGGCCACGCGCGCGGTGGTAATCCGCGTCCGCTGGCGGGGGCGGGTCGCCATCAACGGAACGAACCAGGGTCGGGCTTTCGTGCTGCAACATCGCAGATCGTCACTGGCGGCGGGCACTCAGGGGCGGATGACCCGCATCGGGTCGGATACGCCCCATGCGCCGCTGATCGGCGCCGAGCTGGCGGTGGCGCGGGAGCGCGCCGGCCGCAGCCTGGATGAATTCGCCGCCCGGCTGCGCATCCGCCGCGCGTTTCTGCAGGCGCTGGAGGAAGGGCGGGTGGCCGATCTGCCCGGCGGCGCCTATCCGGTGGCGTTCCTGCGCAGCTATGCGCTGGCGCTGGGGCTGGACGCCGATGCCGTGGTGCGCCGCTTCAAGGCCGAGGCCGCGGGGCTGGACCGTCCCGCCGATCTCTCGTTTCCGGCGCCGCTGCCGCAGCGCGGGCGCCCGTTGGGCGCGCTGATGCTGCTGGGGCTGGGGCTGGCAGTGGTTGCCTATGCCGGGTGGTATCATCTGTCCGGGGAGGGCCGCCTGCCGGCCGAAGCGGTGCAGCCGGTGCCGGCCCGGCTGGCGCAGCTGGTGGCGCCGAAGCCGCCCAAGGCGGCGGTGGCGCCGGGGCCGGAAGCGGCCGGGGGCGCGGCACCGACCGCCGCTGCGCCGACCGCCGCCGCGCCGACCGCCGCCGCGCCGGTGACGGTGGCCTCGGTCGCGCCGACGCCGGGCGCGGCTGCGCCGGCCGGGGCACCCGCGTCCGCCGCTGCCGCGCCCTCAGTTTCCGCGCCCAGCGTTTCCGCGCCCAGCGTTTCCGCTGCCGCCGCGCCCGCCACCGCCGCCCCTACCGCCCCGCCCGCCGCCCCGCCCGCCGCCGCCCCGTCGTCGCTGGCCGTCGCCGCGGCCACGCCGGCCCAGCCGGCGAACGCATCGGTGCCGCCCGGCTCCGCGGCCGCCGCCGTTCCCACCGCCGCCCAGGACGCCGCGCTCGCCGCCGCCCCCGCGCTCGCGGTGCTCGCCACCGCCGACGCCTGGATCCAGGTGCGCAACGCCGATGGCGGCGTGGTGTTCAGCCATCTGCTCCACGCCGGCGACAGCTGGCCGGTGCCGCCCGGCCCGGCGTTGGCGATGACCACCGGCAACGCCGGCGGGACCGAGCTGGTCACCAACGGGATCGCCTCCCCCCCGCTGGGCGCGCCGGGGGCGGTGCTTCGCAACATCCCGCTCACCCCGCCGCCGGCCCCCGCCAGCTCACCATAGCGCGCGGCGCCGGACCGCCCCATATCGCCGCCACCGCCCTCCCGCCGGAGACCGCACCGAGATGAGCTCGTACCGCCCCTATCAGCAGATCACCCGCCGCAAGTCCCGCCGCATCATGGTGGGCGACGTCCCGGTGGGCGGCGACGCGCCGATCACGGTGCAGACCATGACCAACACGCTCACCACCGATGTGGCCGGCACGGTAGCGCAGATCCATCGCGCCGAGGCGGCCGGGGTGGACATCGTCCGCGTCTCCTGCCCGGACCGGGAGAGCGCGCTGGCGCTGAAGGACATCGTCCGCCAGGTGCATGTGCCGGTGGTGGCGGACATCCATTTCCACTACCGCCGCGCGATCGAGGCGGCCGAGAGCGGGGCCGCCTGCCTGCGCATCAACCCGGGCAATATCGGCTCCGACGAGCGGGTGCGGGAAGTCATCAAGGCGGCGCGCGATCACGGCTGTTCCATGCGCATCGGCGTCAACGCCGGCAGCCTGGAGAAGCACCTGCTCGAGAAATACGGCGAGCCGAACCCCGAGGCGCTGGTGGAAAGCGCGCTGTATCACGCGAACATCCTCCAGCAGCACGATTTCCATGACTTCAAGATCAGCGTGAAGGCCTCCGACGTGTTCCTGGCGGTCGCGGCCTATCAGCAGCTGGCGGAGGTGTGCGACCACCCGCTGCATATCGGCATCACCGAGGCCGGCGGGCGGCGCATGGGCACGGTGAAATCCGCGGTCGGGCTGGGGTCGCTGCTGTGGGCCGGGATCGGTGACACGCTGCGGGTTTCGCTGTCCGATGAGCCGGAGGAGGAAGTGCGGGTCGGCTGGGACCTGCTGAAAACGCTCGGCATCCGCCATCGCGGGGTGAAGGTGATTTCCTGCCCGTCCTGCGCGCGGCAGGGCTTCAACGTGATCGAGACGGTGCGGACCCTGGAGGACCGGCTGGCGCATATCGAGACGCCGCTGACCCTGTCCATCATCGGCTGCGTGGTGAACGGGCCGGGGGAGGCGCTGATGACCGACCTTGGCGTCACCGGCGGCGGGGCGGGGCGGCATATGGTGTATGCCGCGGGCAAGACCGACCACACGGTGGCGGCGGCCGACATGATCGAGCACATCGTCGAGCTGGTGGAGGCGAAGGCGCAGGCATTGCGGGCGGCGGAGACCGCGGAACCGCTGGCGGCGGAGTAGCGGGCGCCGCCGGCGGGCCTTGTGCCGTGCTATCTTACGCTCAGGCGATCGATCAGGATGCGGTGATGCACGCGAAGGATACCACCCGGCTTTCCTCCAAGTTCCAGATTTCCATCCCGAAGGCGGTGCGCGCCGCGCATCGCTGGCAGGCCGGCCAGGAATTCGCGTTCGTGCCCAGGGGCACCGGCGTACTGCTGGTGCCGGTGCCGCCGGCCGACTCGCTGGCCGGGATGGCGCGTGGCGCGCGGGCAGACGGGTATCGGGATCGCGCCGACCGCGTCTGATGCGGCTGGTCGATACCTCGGCCTGGATCGAATCCTTGAGGATCTGGGCATAATCCACGGCAGTGTGCCGATCGGTGACTTCGACATGCCGCCATCCTTCCAGCGGCGCGAACATCATGAACAGGTTGGCTGTACCGTTGCGCTCGTACTCATAATCATGCCGCGCGAGATGGCCTGGCTTCATCGCGATAGGCACGCGCGTTTCGGCGATGAGTTGCTTTGATGACTCGTCCAGGCAGACCACGGGGACCTCCGGGTCGTGCGGCCTCTGGTAGACTTCCAGTACATCTTCCATGCCGGCTACGAAGGCGGCGTTGGCGTCCGGGGGAATGACCCATTGCTTCTGAAGGTGAGGCTTGAGAAGGTTTTTTTTAGCGTCCGCCCGATTGTGTTGTCGCTGGCGCGGTCAACAATGTTCAGCTCCACGACAGCTGATTCCAGCAGCTTCAGCGTCCACCGAACGCGCCCCTTTGGCGGGTCGGAACAGGCCAGCGCGATCAGCTTGGCCTCGCTTGCTCCATCGAAGATGCGCTTTCTGGCGAGTTGGGCGATTGCTTGCGGGTCAGGACGGCCTCGAACCCCTCCTCCACCAGTTGCTGCCGGGTCCGGGCAACTGTGGTGACGCTGGTATCCAAGGCGGCGGCGATCTGGCTGTCGCTCCATCCTTCGCCGGCCTCGGAAGCATCGGCCTTCAGCAGGATGCGTGCCTTCACCAATTGGCGGGCACGGCGTTTGCCCTTATGGATCAACGTGTTGAGCCGCCCGCGCTCCTCGTCGCTGAGCTTCACGATGTACTTCTTTACGGCAGCTTGTTTCGCAGTCACGATGCATCTCCGTCGTTGCGGAGCCATCGAGTCAGAGTTCCACGCTAAAATCAACGACGTGGGGTACTAGCTAGTTATTGCCTCCAGACTGCGGAAATTGACCATTTGGTTGACAGGTTCGGGCCAGGTGCGCAGCCGGCTCATCGACGATCGGGAATCGTGCTACGGTGGCTAGATCAAGCTCCGGAGGAATTTCGTGGTGGAGGACTTTACCAGCGAGGACGATCTCAACACATTCGCCGGCTGGATGAAGTGTCAGGGCTTCGGTGATACGGCGAGGATGGCTCCCGGCGCGCTTGCAAAATGGCGCGGGATTTACGAGGAAAGCCTGGCGCGCAAGTTGGCTACCCCCAAGATGGGTCCGATGAAGCTCAAGACACCAATCGCGGGCGACTATCGTTACGCGGTGGCGGTTCGAGAAGGCTCCGATCTTTGGCTGACGTTATGGGTCCGTCGTTCTCCTAAGGGCGAGTTCTTCGTCATGAGGCCGCGCCCCGAACAAGGCTGGGACCCACATACGAGCTACCATCGCGATGGCAGCCTGCACATGAAGAACTACGCTCAACGAGCCCGTTCGCCAGAGAAGCGCCAACGCTTGGGCGGCGCCTTTCGGGGAACAGAGCACCTCGGGGCGTATTTCGGACACACCCCGAGGGAAATCGGCGCTGTCTGCGACCCAGGCGCTTTCTCCGCGGTTGTGGAAGTTCCCTCGGGCGTTCTTGGGCCACGCGATGGAGCGGTTATCGTTGACCTTGTAGAACCGGGCGGCGATCCTGTGCATTTGCCCTGGGCCCGTGTCGTTCGGCAGGAAGTCTTCAGCGACACGATCCCATGGATCGTGATCAGAATATCGGCTAGCGCAATTGGTTTTCCGCCCATGGTTCCGCGGGACTAGGACCGTCCCCGCGCAGAAGCACAAGAAGCTGGGAGTCGGTGATGTCTTGGTCGTAGATAACCTCGATCAGCCTGACGCCGTTACTCGTGCACAATCTCCCCTTGCGCTCGTCTCGCTCTTTAGCAGGCTGCGGAAAAAGGGTTCCCGCCTTCGGGCCACGCAAGATCGATTTGTGGAGACTCGGGTCCACGCAAGAAACAGTCCCCGCAAGCGGCTCGGCGATTCTTTTCCGTCCCTCGTTGCGTAGGCGTCGGACTTTTTCCGCAGCCTGTTAGTGCGCTGAAGCCCTTCCTTGCCACCGAAGAACTCCACTTCCCGGAAATGTTGGACACCGTGATATTCGAGGGCCACTGCCATTGAGGGTATCCAGATATCGAGATGCTGGCGTCCCAACCATTTCGGTCGGCCGTGAGCCACGACCTCAACATCCGGCAGCAGTTTACGGACGCGATACAGGAGTTCGGTTTCGCTAACCCAGGCCTCACCGACAGAGGCTATACCATGCGCGGCGCGCACATCATTCTCCGCCCCGCGGAGCAGAGTGAATAAGTGCTTGTTGAAGTCCGGCGTCTGATCAAGCTTGGCAAGCCACCGCCGGGTCTTTTCTTTCTCCTCGTCGAATTGGCTAAGTCGGCGTGGTAGCTCGTTTCGAATGAACTGCCTGTAGCTCTTCAATGCCTCCAAACGTGCGGGGGAGGGGTCGGAGGCCGCTGCCCGTTCGTAACGGGCTAAGTTTTTCCGGGTCTTTGCTTGTAAGTCCCCCTTGGATTCCGAGAGGCTTTCCCGTAACAACTCTCGGGAGTCGAACCATCTCACTGAAGGTATATCAACAGTCGTCCATTCTTGCATTCTGGGGTCGATAAACAAAACCTTGTTAGGATAACCCCAGGACTTCGACTCTTGTTCGCTCATAGACCGATCTAGCTCAAGCTTGGGAACGGCGTGATCTCGTAGCAGCTCCCAAGTTGCCTTCGGTTGAAGCGCCTCCTGTATCTCGTTGCTGTGCTCGTGAAAAAAGCCAGTTAAGGGCATGCCAAAGAGCCGCGGACTCCGATAGAGCTCCCACGGGGTGGGCGGCTGGCCACAGGCATAGGCCAGAGACCAATGGGCTTCGAGCTGGTGGCTCCCCAGGGTCTCCGCCTGTTTCGTAAACGCGTCTTCGCGCAGCCTGGAGAGCAGACTTGCAATCTCGTCCCGACTCATCTTGCGGTCGCTAGGGGGCACCGGTTCCGCTCGCGGGACGTCCCGAGCGATCAGCCGACGCGTGAACTCTGAAATTCGGCGCCACACAGTGCCTCACTCCGCCGCCCTTCTGTGTCCCCAATATATGGAAAGCGCAGTGCTCGGAAACAGTCGCTCTCGGGAGACCAATTACCCGCCCGCCGTGGGTCGGGAGCTTCGGGCCGTGCGTCACGCTTCGACACGCGTCCGGTGGCGGCGGGGGCCAATCGTCGGGTCCGTGCTGCGGGCGATCCCGCCAATTTTAACACGGAGGAAGCGCGGAGGGCCGCGGAGGGCCACAGAGCCATGCGTCGGCACAGCGCGCGTGCGCTCCGCAAGCGCTCATGACCTCCTCGCCGCCGCCCGCCTTTGCCGGTGCATCGCGATGACGTGCGCGACGGCCGCCGGCACGATGCCCTCCGTGGCCCTCCGTGGCCCTCCGTGGCCCTCCGCGCTTCCTCCGTGTTAAAATCAGCGGGATCGCCTGCCGCACGGCCGGCGGCCCGGGGGACGTCAAGCCCGCCGACGATCCCCAACGCCGGCGGACGGTTCGCGCGCGCGGTAAATGCGATCGCTCTGCCCCCATCCCCCACCGCTTCCCCCCCCACCCGAATTCCGCCATCCTCCCGCCTCTCGCCCCCAAGGACCACCCGCCCATGCCCGCCCTGCCCAACCACCTGCCCGGCCTCGATTTCGGCCTCGGCGAGACCACCGAGATGCTGCGCGCGTCCAAGGCGTAGAGGGGCGGGTGGAGGTCGATCTCCTCGCCGATCGGCCAGAAACCGGCGACAATGGCGCCGGCGGGCGGCGGGGCGTGGGTGAGCACCACCTCGGGGCAAGGGCGGCGCCCAGCACCGGATCGCAGCCGGCGCGACGGGCGCGGGCGGCACGCTTGGCGGCGACCAGGGCAGGGTGGGGTGGGATCATGGGGAGAGGCGCGGGGCCACCCTGGCCGTTGGCAATTGCATCCTCCCAGAGCCTGCGTGTGCAGGTGGGCGC